>NZ_JBYQFR010000003.1:0-386085 GCF_058266945.1 Arthrobacter sp. E70
AGATTTTCATGCCCCAACGCTATCCCACGGCACGTCTTCGCCGCCCCCGCGTTCCGGATCCCGGGCGCCGTGTGACACGGCAATGGAAGCACGAGTGTGCTAATAAGGATGGTGCCCAAAATTGTTGATGCAGACGTCCGGCGGCAGGACGTGGTCGATGCCGTGCTCCGCATCATTGCGGTTGACGGGCTGGAACGGGCGTCGCTGCGGGAAGTAGCGGACGAAGCAGGCCTGGCCGTGGGATCCGTGCGGCACTACTTCGCCGGCAGTGACGAGCTGCTTGCCTTCTCCTTCGCCACCGTGGTGGACCGCGTCCTGGCCCGGCTGGGAAGGCTGTTGCCGGCGGTGCACGGCGCGGCACGGGAGAGTGCCGGCCAGCGGGAGGCCGTTTTAACCCTTCTGGGTGGCATGCTGCCCCTGGACGAGGAGAGCGCGGTGGAGGTTTGCGCGTGGCTGGCGTTCAAGAACGCCGCGCGGATCAAGGTTTTTCTTTCCGCCGGGGCCGACCGCAGCCACCGGGAAGTGGCGGCCATCGTCGGGGGCGTTGTCGCTTCCCTGTTGCCGGAGGACGAACCGCAGGAGAGCCTGGTGCTTGAAGCGGAGCGGCTCCTGGCAACCCTTGACGGGCTGTGCCTGCACGCTTTGCTGCAGCCGGGCTGGATGACCGCGCAGATGTGCCGTGACGTGCTGGAGCGCCACCTGGACGGCCTGGCACGGTAGGTGGTCCAGCTCAATGGCCTGTCCTGCACTACCGCGAATCTCCTGCGGGAATAGACTGATAACCGGGTACACGGGACCGGACCACGACACCCGGCATAAACAGGCCAGGGAAGGACTTCGGATGCAGCACGCAAGCGGTTCAGGGTGGCATATCACCACGGACACGTCCGGGCCGATGATGATTGCCCTGTACGTCCGGGACGCGGCCGGCCTGAATGGCGTAGGGCGGCCCATGCTGTCCCATGCCGCACCCAAGGTCCGCCCCGCAGACCACACACACCTGACGTCGGACGTTGGCGGCCTGGGTGCGCTGAAAACCGAATGGGAGGCCTGGTGGGAGCAGCTTCTCAAGGCCCATCCGCAAACGTCCCCGGAGCTGTCCCCGCCCGGTTTTGAAGCCTTCGGCAACTCCCCTGCCCTTCAGCGGGTCCTGCAGGCGCATTTCGGTTCGGCCCTCACCTGGGCCCGTGAACGCCGGAGCGAGTACGCCGAACTGGAAGCCGAACGTGTGGCCACCGGAACGGATCAGCAGCTGAAGGACATGGTGGATGACCGGCTGCTGGAAGTGGGCCGGGATGCCCGGGACTTCACGCTGACCATCATCGAACTTCCGCTGGACGAACAACGTGCCTGGTACCTGGAACCGGACAAGATCATCATGAGCCAGCAACTCATGGGCCAGCCCGACCTGTTCCGCAGCTACGTCCAGCCGGTGCTGGAAATCCTGGTCTAGGCCCACGCCCGGCAGGACGACGGCGGCCCTCAGCTGCCGCCGTCGTCCTGCCTGACGGTGATGCGCACCTGGCCGTCTGGTGCCCCCGATTCCCGCCATCCGTCCCCGCCGCTGCGCTGCCAGGTCCGGCCTGCCACGTCCACCTGGGTGACGGCGAGTTCCTTGGCGTTGGCCACGGCCCATTGCGCAATCGACCAGGCCTCGGTTCCGCCGGCTTCCACCACCAGGTTGCCTCCCGCTGCTTCGGCGTCCACGCCGCCATAGGCGAGGTCCAGTTCCGAGGCCACCGTGGCGGCGTCACCGGCGGCCGTGGCAGAGCGGAGGGTGCACTGCACGGCCTCCGGCGTCTGCCCCGTCAGGCCGGAGGCGAAGGCGCGGCCCATGTCCTCGTGCTGGGCGTAGGCCTGGGGGTGGGCGGAACGCTGGACACGCTGGGCAGCGTCAGTAATGTCGAGCGTCTCGTAGCCGGGGATCTTCACCAGGGCGTCGTAGAAGGCGTTCACGGCGTAGTACGGGTCCATGATCTGGGCCTCTGTTCCCCAGCCCTGGGAGGGCCGCTGCTGGAACAGTCCGCGGGAATCGGGTCCAGCCTGGTCACCGTGTTCGATGTTGCGGAGCTTGGATTCCTGCATGGCCGTGGCCAGGGCGATGCTCGCCGCCCGTGGAGGCAGTCCCCGCCGTACCGCCACGGCAGTGATGAGGGCGGCGTACACCGCCTGGTCCGGCGCCAGTTCTGCCGTCCGGTTGCCCGCCGTAGCGGTGCAGCGTTCCGAAACCAGGGTTTCGGAACGCTGCACGAAGAACACTGCCGTGTAGATGCCGCCGGCCACGAGTGCGAGGGCCAGCACCAGCACCACCAGGCGGCGCAGGCTGCGTCTGCGTGCCACTAATGGATTCAGTTGGCGTGCAGGGCGTCGTTCAGTTCGACCGTCTGGCCCTTCCGCGCCAGGACTTCCACCGCTCCGGTGGTGGAGTTGCGGCGGAACAGCAGGTTGGGCACGCCGGAGAGTTCGGCTGCCTTGACCACCTTGGTGGTGTCCTCGCCGTCGTCGTCCTTGGGGCCGGGCACGCGCACACGGGTGCCGGCCGTGACGTAGAGGCCTGCCTCCACCACGGAATCGTCGCCGATGCTGATGCCGACGCCGGAGTTTGCGCCCAGCAGGACGCGTTCGCCGATGGTGATTTTCTCCTTGCCGCCGCCGGAGAGGGTGCCCATGATCGAGGCGCCGCCGCCGACGTCGCTGCCGTTGCCGGTGACGACGCCGGCCGAAATGCGGCCTTCAACCATGGACGTGCCGAGGGTGCCCGCGTTGAAGTTCACGAAGCCCTCGTGCATCACGGTGGTGCCTTCGGCCAGGTGCGCACCCAGGCGGACCCGGTCGGCGTCGGCGATCCGCACACCGCTGGGGACAACGTAGTCCACCATGCGCGGGAACTTGTCCACGCCGTAGACGGTGACAGCTCCCCGGCGGCGCAGCCTGGCACGGGTCAGTTCGAAGCCTTCGACGGCGGCCGGGCCGAAGTTGGTCCAGACGACGTTGGGCAGCTTGCCGAAGATGCCGTCCAGGTTGATCGTGTTGGGCCGGACCAGCCGGTGGGAGAGCAGGTGGAGGCGCAGGTAGGCGTCTGCCGTGTCGGCAGGGGCCTCGTCCAGGTTGATCTGGACGAACACCACTTTCTGCTCCGTGCCGCGGTCCTCATCAGCGCCACCCTCGGCGAGGCGGGTAAGGGCTTCGTCGGCTTTTTCCACCGAGCGGAGGTTCTCGGCCGCTACACCGAGCGCGGGGGCGGGGAACCAGACGTCGAGGACAGTGGCGTCGCTGCCGGCCGTGGAGATGGTGGCCAGGCCAAAGCCATACGCGGAGCGTTCGCCAGGGGCGGTGTTCAAGGTTTCGGGCACGGCGGAAGAAGCGGTCTCAGTCATGTTGCCCAGTCTATCGAGGGCCGGGTGGCCGGTTCGAACTAGACTTGCTTCGTGACTGCCGAAACCGCGCCCCAACCGTCCGTGCATACCCTTGACCTCCGCCAGGACGTGGCACTGCTGACCGCAGCCATCATGGATATCGAAAGCGTCTCCGGCAATGAGCGCGCCCTCGCCGATGCCGTGGAGCAGGCCCTGCTGGCCATCCCGGAGCTCAACGTGGTGCGCGACGGCGATGCCATCATTGCCCGCACCGAACTGGGCCGCAGTGAACGCGTCATCCTCGCCGGCCACCTGGACACGGTGCCGCTTCCGCTGACTGAAGGCTCCAAAGGCACCGTCCCCTCCAGCTGGGAGTCCGGCGTGCCGGGGGAGGGAGTCCTCTACGGCCGCGGCGCCACGGACATGAAGGGCGGCGTGGCGGTCCAGCTTGCGCTGGCGGCGGGCCTGTTCGACGGCGGCGCGCAGCCAAGGCGCGACGTCACCTTCGTCTTCTACGACCATGAGGAAGTGGAAGCCGTCAAGAGCGGCCTGGGACGCCTGGTCCGGAACCATGGGGACCTGCTGCAGGGGGACTTCGCCATCCTGCTCGAGCCGACGGACGGCACCGTGGAGGGGGGCTGCAACGGCACCAGCAGGTTCGAGGTGAGCACCGCCGGGGAGGCTGCGCACTCCGCGCGGGCCTGGATGGGCAGCAACGCCATCCATGCCGCAGCACCCATCCTGGCCCGCCTGGCCGCCTACGAACCCCGCACCGTCAACGTCGACGGCCTGGATTACCGGGAAAGCCTCAACGCGGTGAAGATCAACGGCGGCACCGCCGGCAATGTCATCCCGGACCGCTGTGTGGTGGAGATCAATTACCGGTTCGCCCCGGACAAGACCCCGGACCAGGCTGAAGCCCACGTGCGGGAGCTGCTGGAGGGTTTTGACGTCGTCCGCACCGATGCAGCGGCGGGAGCACGGCCCGGGCTGCAGCACCCGGCTGCTGCCTCCTTCGTCGCCGCCGTGGGAGCCGAGCCCAAGCCCAAATACGGATGGACCGACGTCGCCCGCTTCAGTGAGCTGGGTATCCCGGCGGTGAACTTCGGTCCCGGCGATGCACTGCTGGCGCACAAGGACAACGAGCACGTCCACGCCGACGCCATCCGCAACTGCCTCGCCGCACTGCGAAGCTGGCTTGCTGCCTGAGCAGCCTGCCAAAGAAAAGGTCCGGAATTCCCGCGGGAATTCCGGACCTTTTGTCGTCAGTGGCCGCCAAGGTTATGGAGCCGCTGCCTCCAGGACATCGGGTTCGGCCTTGGCCGTACCGCCGGCGGCCTTCTTGGAGCCGCGCCGCTCGATCCACACGGCGAGCCGCGAGACCGAGATGTTGATGGCGATGTAGATCGCCGCGGCCACGAAGAAGATCGGGAAGAGGTACTGCGTGCCCAGGAAGTCCGCCATGACCTGGACTGCGCGCAGGAGTTCGCCATAGGCCACGATGTAGCCCAGCGAGGTGTCCTTCAGGAGGACCACCATCTGCGCCACGAGCGAGGGCATCATGCGCCGGATCGCCTGGGGCAACTCGATCAGCATGCGTGATTTGTAGCTGGTCAGCCCGATGGCCAGGCCTGCCTCGCGCTGCCCCCGGGGGAGGGACTGGATGCCGGCGCGGATGATCTCGGCGAACACTGCCGCGTTGTAGAGCACCAGGCCTGCCACGACGGCGATGAACGCGGACGTGCCGAACCCCAGCAGGATGAAGAGCATCATCAGGACCACCGGCATGCCGCGGAGGAACTCAAGGATGACCCTCATGGGGACCCGGATCGCGGCGGCGTCCGAAATACGCAGCAGGCACAGCAGCAGGCCCAGCGGGAACGCGATGACCGCCGCGAGTGCCGCCGCCGAAAGGGTGGAGCCGAGGCCGTTGCCCAGCAGCCGCCACACGTCGGCGCGGGTGAAGATCTGCCACCGGCGTGCTTCGAAGATGCCCTGCTGCCCGAGGGTCATGACGATCCAGGCCAGGAGGCCAAGGATCAGCAGGCCGCCGACGATGGAGGCGATCAGGGAGATACGGCGCGCCTTGGGGCCGGGGACGTCGTAAAGGACGGAACTCATCGGGCAATCGCCACCTTTCGTTCCACCGTGTTGGCAAGGATTCCCAGCGGAACGGTGAGGAGCAGATAGAAGAACGCGGTGCCCAGCAGGACGGCGATGACGGCATCACCGTTGGCATTGGCCATCTGGCGGCCGTAACCGAACAATTCCAGGACGAAGAAGGCGCCGGCCACCGAGGAGTTCTTGACCAGGGCGATCAGGATGTTGATCAGCGGCGGGATCACGGTCCGCAGCGCCTGCGGGAGGATGATGAGCGAAAGCACCTGGCCGAATTTCATGCCGATGCTGCGCGCCGCCTCGGCCTGGCCGACGGGGACGCTGTTGACACCCGAGCGGACAGCTTCGGCGATGAACGCGGCGGTGTAGGTACTCAGGGCGATGATCGCGGCGATCTCGAACTGCTCGAATTTGACCCCGATCCGGGGGAGCACGACGGCTGCGAAGAAGAAGGCGATGGTCAGCGGAGTGTTGCGGAGGACTTCCACGTAGACGGTGCTGAAACCGCGGAGCGCCGCAACCGGGGAAACGCGCGCCGCGGCAAGCAGGGTGCCGAGGATCAGAGCGAAAATTCCGGAAACAGCGGACAGAAAGAGTGTGCGGAGAAAACCATTCCAATACAGGGGCAGGTTTTCAATGATGACGTCCATAAGATCCTTCGACTGTATGCGTGGACGGATGAAGGCGGTGCTGCCGGGGCCGTTGTGCAGCCCCGGCAGCGTTGCGGACGCTACTTAGTAACGGTTGATGGCGGGCAGGCTGGGTGCGGTCTTGATGACCGAACCGGCAGTTGCCTCCCAGGCCTTCTTGTAGGAGCCGTCCTTTTCGAAGGATTCCAGCTGGTCGTTGATCCAGTTGCGGAACTCGGTGTCACCCTTCTTCAGGCCGATGCCGTACGGCTCCTTGGTGAAGGTTTCGTCGGAGGCCAGCTTGAAGGCGTCAGGTTCCTTGTCGACGAAGCCGGCGAGGATCACGTTGTCCGTAGTGACGGCTTCAACCTGCTTGTTGCGCAGCGGCTCCAGGCAGGCGGAGTAGGTGGCGGCAGGGACCAGTTCGGCGCCGTACTTGTCCACGATCGTGGCGGCCGGGGTGGAGCCGGTGACGGAGCAGACCTTCTTGCCCTTGACGTCTTCGGGCTTCTTGATGGTGTCGTTGTCCTTGTTCACCATCAGGGCCTGGCCGGCTTCGTAGTACGGGCCGGCGAAGTCGACAACCTGCTTGCGCTTGTCGCTGATGGTGTAGGTAGCGATGACGATGTCCACCTTGCCCTGCTCGATGAAGGGCTCGCGGTTGGCGGAAACGGTCTCGGACCATTCGATCTTGTCTGCTGCGATGCCCAGCTTGGCGGCGATCAGCTTGCCGATTTCAACGTCGAAACCGACGGGCTTGCCGTCCAGGCCCACCTGGCCGAACAGCGGCTGGTCAAACTTGGTGCCGATCTTGATGGTTCCGGCAGAGGAGAGCTTCGCCATGGTGGTTCCGGCAGCGAACGTCGGCTTCTCGACCGGGCTCGGGTTGCTGGAGCCTCCGGAGTCGCCGCCGCCGCAGGCGCTCAGGGACAGGGCGAGGGCAGCGGTAGCCGCCACGACGAAGGACTTCCGCCGGGACATAAATGCCTTCATGACATTCCTTTCATTGATGGCCGTGGGTTTCCGGCCTGGATGCGAACTGAAGTGTGGTGTTCGGGTGGTCAGTGGGTGAGGAGCTTGGACAGGAAGTCCTTGGCGCGGTCGCTCTTCGGGTTGGTGAAGAACTCCTCGGGAGTGGCGTCCTCGACGATCTGGCCGTCCGCCATGAAGACCACGCGGTCCGCGGCCTTGCGGGCGAAGCCCATCTCGTGCGTCACCACGATCATGGTCATGCCCTCCTTGGCGAGCTGGACCATGACATCAAGGACCTCGTTGATCATTTCGGGGTCGAGGGCGGACGTGGGCTCATCGAACAGCATGACCTTGGGCTTCATTGCCAAGGCACGGGCGATCGCAACACGCTGCTGCTGGCCGCCGGAAAGCTGGGCCGGCAGCTTGGGTGCCTGGTGGCCCACGCCGACGCGTTCCAGGAGCGCCATGGCATCCTTCTCCGCGGCGGCCTTGGAAACACCCTTGACCTTGATGGGGCCCAGTGTCACGTTCTCGAGGATGGTTTTGTGGGCGAACAGGTTGAAGGACTGGAAGACCATTCCGACGTCGGCGCGCAGCTGGGCGAGCTCCTTGCCTTCCTCGGGCAGCACCTTGCCGTCGATGCTGATGGTTCCGCCCTCGATGGTTTCCAGGCGGTTGATGGCCCGGCAGAGGGTGGACTTACCGGAGCCGGAGGGCCCGATGACCACAACAACCTCGCCCTTGCGGACCTGCAGGTTGATGTCCTTCAAAACGTGCAGCTGGCCGTAATGCTTGTTAACGGCGTTCAGGGAGACGAGAGCATCGCCGGGCACATGAGTAGTCATAGGAAAGAATCTAGTTGAACAACGCAGCCTTATGACCCCAATCACCCCAAGTTCCTGCTGATCGTGATTCAAGAGATACCTGGAGTTGGAGGTTAGCCTAGGGGAATGAGTATCAATGCAGATCCGGCCAAGAATTCCCAGCCGCGCCGTAAAGGTCCCCTTGAGCTGCGCCGCAAACAGGCCGCGGTGGAAATGTCGGACCAACATCTGCTTGATACCAAGGGCCCCGGCCAGTTCGTGCACACCGACCCGTGGCGCGTCCTGCGGATCCAGAGCGAATTTGTCGAAGGCTTCGGCGCGCTCGCGGACATTGGAAAAGCGGTCAGCGTGTTCGGCTCCGCCCGCACGAAACCCGGCAGCACCTACTACGAAATGGGCGTGGAAGTTGGCCGCAAGCTTGCCGAAGCGGGAGTAGCGGTCATCACCGGCGGCGGTCCCGGCTCCATGGAAGCGGCCAACCGCGGCACCGTCGAAGGCAACGGAGTGTCGGTTGGCCTGGGCATCGAGTTGCCGTTCGAACAGGGCCTGAACCAGTGGGTGGACCTGGGCATCAACTTCCGCTACTTCTTTGCCCGCAAGACGATGTTCGTCAAGTACGCCCAGGGCTTCATTGTGCTGCCCGGAGGCCTGGGAACGCTCGACGAGCTGTTCGAAGCCATGGTGCTGGTGCAGACGCGGAAGGTCACCTCCTTCCCGATCGTGCTCCTCGGCGTGGACTTCTGGGGCCCGATGATCGAATGGATCAAGGGCACCCTGGTGGCTGAAGGCATGGTTTCGGAAAAGGACCTTGACCTCATCCAGCTTGTGGACGACCCCGCCGAAGCCGTGGACCGCGTCCTGCACGAGGCCATCACTCCGGCGCTGAACGGCGAGCAGCGGCCGGAGTAGGCGACGGCGTCCGGTCTGGCACGATGGAACCGTGAGTTTCTTTCTGGTTTTCCTCGCCGTGGTGCTGGTCGCGGCGGTTCTCTGGGCCGGCCTGGGCCGACGGTCCCGCAAGGAGGGCGGTTCGCCGCTGCCCGTGCTGCTGGACGGCGGCTTTGACGAGCCTCCCGCCAATCTGCCTCCCGTGCTGCTGCCGTCGCATGCCGGCCCGGAGGACGTGAACCGGGTGCGCTTTTCGCTCGGCCTGCGCGGATACCGGATGGACCAGGTGGACCAGGTACTCGATGAGCTGCGGGACCAACTGGCCGCCAGGGATGCGGACATTGCGGAGTTGCGCGGGCAGGTGGCGGCGCTGCGGATTGCGTCCGACGGCGGGTCGGCCACGGGTGAAGGTCCTGCCCAGCAGCCAATTTCCGAAAGTCCTGCCGCGGACGGCCGCGAAGGCGCGCCTGCCGGGAAGGGCGGACAGTGAGCACGGTGACGGGGCGCCGGGCACCCCTGGCATCCGCCGCAGTGCTGGCCCAGCGGACGGCATCGGCTGTCCGCCGATGGCCCTGGTGGCTGCAGGTCACCGCCGTCTATGGCAGCGCGCGCCTGGCCAGCGCCTTCATCTTCATGGCCGCGGCCCTGCACCAGGGCGCCAACCCCTGGTTCGCACCGAAGCCGGACTACTGGAACTTCATCAACATCTGGGATGCCCGCTGGTACGGGCAGGTCATCGCCGGCGGGTATCCGTCGGTCCTGCCCACGGATGCTGCCGGCAACGTCCAGGAGAACACGTGGGCGTTCTACCCCCTCTTCCCGGCACTGGCCGGCGGACTGAGCAGCCTCACCGGGTTGAAGCCGGCCGCCTCGCTGACCCTCATCGCCATGCTGGCCGGCTGGGGCGCCGCGCTGGTGGTTTACGCGCTCTTCCGGCGCAAAGCCGCGCATGCACCGGCGATGTGGGGGGTGACGTTCTTCGCGACCTTCCCGGTCTCGGCCGTCCTGCAGGTTCCGTACGCCGAGCCCCTGTCACTCCTGCTCCTGGCAGCGGCACTGCTGCTGGTGGTGCGGCGGCAATACCTGTGGGCCATCCCCGTGGTGGTCCTCCTGTGCCTTTCCCGGCCGGTGGGCGTTCCCTTTGCTGCCTGCCTGGGGCTGCTGCTCGTGTTGCGTGCCGTGGCGCGGTTCAGGGGTGAGCGGGGGAGTGCTCCCGGCGAAGAAGCCCATTCCCTCGCGGACCTCGCGGGCCTGGCCGGGCTTACCGCCGTCGCGGGCCTGTCAGCCCTGGCGTGGCCGGCGGCGGCGTGGGCTGCCACCGGTGACCCGCTCGCCTACACCAAGACTGAAACCGTGTGGCGGGGCCACGACCTGGTGCCGTTCAAGCCCTGGTTCGATGCCGGCGTCGACCTCTTCGGCCCCGTGCTGGGCATCCTGGCACCCCTGGTCTTCGCGGGTCTCTTCGCGGCGCTGCTGTTCGTGCCGCCGGTGGTGCGCCTCGGCGTCGAACTGCGCATATGGTGCGCCTGCTACATGGGCTACCTGCTGGTGTTCCTGCACCCGCAGACCAGCACGTTCAGGATGCTCCTGCCACTGTTTCCGCTGGCCCTGGGCGCGGCGCTGCTCTCCCGGTCCAGGGCGTACCGGGGGGCCGTGGTCACCATGTTCCTGCTGCTGCAGATCGTCTGGATCGTGTGGTTGTGGGCCTGGGCGCAGCTGCCCGGCGGAGGGGACTATCCGCCCTAGGAAAGGAAGCTTCGGCGCAGGTCAGGCCGGGAATCACCGGTTGCCGGAAATGTCCATCGATTAGCTACGGGCGGGTAATTCCGCGATAATGATAGGTAAGCAAGGACATAAGCATTAAGAAAACGCGCAGCCCTGGCGGTGGGAATGCACCCCGCCATCGCAGCCTGATCGACATGCGGACGCAGCCCGCCCGGGCTGATTGGTCCTGGGACACAATGGAGGGAAATTCCTCATGGCGGCGATGAAACCACGCACCGGCGACGGCCCTATGGAAGTCACCAAGGAGGGCCGCAGCCTGATCATGCGCGTCCCGCTCGAAGGCGGCGGGCGTCTTGTGGTCGAACTGAACGCTGCCGAGGCAGCCAACCTGAAGGACTGCCTCGTAGGCGTCACCGAGTAATTGTGCCGGACAGGGTCCGCGGCCTGGGGCTGCGGGCCCTGTCCTGTATCCGGCCGCGCCTACTTCTTGACGGCCACCAGCAGGCCGTCCCCGGTGGGCAGCATAGCTGATGCCAGCCGCTCGTCGTCGCGGATTGCCTTGCCCACTTGGCGCAGGGTGACCGTGTTGGGCTCGCGTCCCGCCGGGTTGGCCACCTTATCCTTGTCCAGCGCGTCATTGATGACCAGCAGGCCCGAACGCTTGAGCAGGCGGATGGCCTGCTCCACATAGCCCGGCAGTCCGGGCTTGTCCGCATCGATGAACACGAGGTCATAGGCGCCGTCCGTCAGCCGCGGCAGCACGTCACCGGCGCGGCCGGAAATGGTCCGGGTCCGGTTGGCGGGGCTGCCGGCCTCGGCAAACGCCTCGCGCGCCGCCCGCAGGTGCTCCACGTCCACGTCGATGGTGGTCAGGACAGCCTGGGGGCCAAGGCCCCGCAGGAGGCACACGCCGGACACTCCGGCGCCGGTGCCGATTTCGACGGCGGTCTGGGCCTTGGAAGCGGCCGCGAGGACCGTGAGGACGGCGCCCACGCCGGGGCTGATGGCGCTGACCCCCAGTTCAAAGGAGCGCTCCCTGGCCCGGAGCATGACCTCATCCTCAGCGGGCAGATCTTCTGCATAGGACCAGCTGCTGGACTTGTCGGCGCTCATGAATCATCGCTTTCTGGGCGGAAGGGGGAGTTTCTCCCCAAGCCTACTGTGTCCAGGCGGGCCCGCCGTGGAAGCAGCCGTTGCGCCCAAGGCTGAAGTCCGCCCGCAGTCAGGAAATTCCCAGCCAAGTTTGACATGATGATTATCCGCTCATCCAAAAGGTGACCGGCGCCGAATCAGAGATGTCAACAGTATCCGGGCGTTAGCATTCCACGAGGGGAGTGGACGATGTCATCTTCAGTTGTGGCACCTGTCCCTGCAGTCAACAATCCCGACGATGAGTGGGTCCGCCCCACCTGGGAAGAAGTGGTCACCAACCATTCGGCGAAGGTCTACCGGCTGGCTTACCGCCTGACCGGAAACAAGTTCGACGCCGAGGACCTCACCCAGGAGGTATTCGTCCGCGTCTTCCGGTCGCTGGAGAACTTCAAGCCCGGAACGCTCGACGGCTGGCTGCACCGGATCACCACCAACCTCTTCCTTGACCAGGCGCGCCGCAAGACCCGCATCAGGTTCGACGCCCTTGCCGAGGACGCCGAGTCCCGGCTGCCCGGCCGTGAGCCCGGACCCGAGCAGAGCTTTGAGTTGAACAACCTTGACCTGGACGTCCAGGCGGCACTGGAGGAACTTCCGCCGGATTTCCGCGCGGCGGTGGTGCTGTGCGACCTGGAGGGGCTGTCCTATGACGAGGTGGCGGAGGCCCTTGGCGTTAAGCTCGGGACGGTCCGGTCCCGCATCCACCGCGGGCGGACCATGCTCCGGGAAAAGCTCGCCCACCGGGACCCCCGCCCGCAGCAGACCCGCCGCAAACTCTCGATGCCGCGCATCGCCGGGATCCTCTGATCGGCGCATGAAGCCCCAGTTCCCCTTCGGCGGCAGGCATCAGCGCACCAGCAGCCACCTCCAGGCGTGCCACGAATGTGCCGCCACCGTGCGCCGGGAGCGGCAATACCTGGAACGCCTCCGCGAGGCTCCCATTCCGCCGGCCAGCCAGGACCTGACCGAGCGGCTGCTTTCACGCACCTCCGAACTCGCCGCCCAGGCACCCCTTCCGGCCCATAACGGCGGGCCCTCACGTACTGCTGCCCGGGCGCTGGCCATGGCCACCGGTGGAACGGTTGCCGCGGCCGGAGTGCTGGCGGTCGGGGCTTTCGCCGCAGCGGGGGATCCCCTGGCCGCCAACGCAGCCGGAAGCACGGCCGCTTTCTCGCATGTCTCGTCGCAAACGCCCGCTGACGGCAGGACCTTGAATGCCGAGCAGGTGGGCCGGCTACGCTCCGAGGGCTGGGCGTGCCCTGAACTGGAAGCCATGGGGTTCCACCTGGAGGCAGCCAAGGCGCTGGTGGTTGAGGGGCAGCCCGCTGTAGAGCTGCGGCTCAGTGACGGCTCCCATCATGCAACCATCACCGAACAGCACCCCCTAAGCCCCGGGACGCCGGCTCCTGGAGCCATGGAGCCGGGCGGTGGTGCATCATCCGGCGACGGCAACCCCGAAAGCGGGCTCCTCCAGGTCTGGAGCACCTCGCCCTGGTCTGCAACCTACCGTGCGGTGGGGCGGACCTTCACCTACCGCTCGGACCTTCCGGCGGACCAGGCCGACGACGCCGTGCCCATCCTCCGGCGCCTGGCCGAGACCGCCTCGGAAGGCGTGGACGCGTCCATCCAGCCGGCACCATCCGTAGCGCCGGGGGAACCCCTGGAAATGCGGCTGGAGCGCGGAATCAACAAGATCGCGGCGCTGTTCGCCCCGTGACACAGACTGTTTCCCATCCACCCGGCCGGGAATCGTCGCTGGCAGCCCGGAGAGGGTAATCTTCCTAAAGTGTTTGGTATCAACGGCCCGGAGTTTATCCTTCTGCTGATCATCGGTGTGCTGGTGATCGGCCCCCAGAGGCTGCCCGAATATACCCAAAAGCTGGCGAACCTGGTCAAGGAACTGCGCCGCATGGCCTCCGGCGCCCGCGAGCAGATCAAGGAAGAAGTGGGCATCGACATCGACGATGTCGACTGGAAGAAGTACGATCCCCGCCAGTACGATCCCCGGCGCATCATCAAGGAAGCGCTGCTCGACGACGACGCCAAGCCCGTCAGCGCCAATGCCCCCGCCGCGGTGGCAGCAGTCTCCGGTGCGGCCGCCGTCGCCAGCACTCCCGCCCGGCCCGAACGGGTAGTGGAGCGGCTCCCTGCAGGCGAAGCCGCCCCGTTCGACACGGAAGCCACGTAGGACTGCTCAGCGGGGCTGCAAACCGAGTTTCATGCCGGCGAGGCCGCGTGGCTTCGTGGCGAGGCGGCCGGCAATCTTCGCCAGTGCCGCTGCTGCGGGCGTACCCGGCTGGCCCAGCACGATCGGAAGGCCGGTGTCCCCGCCTTCCCGGAGCTGGATGTCCAACGGAATCTGGCCCAGCAGCGGCACCTCCGTGCCCACGGTGGCGGTCAGCCTCTCCGCCAGGACTTCGCCGCCCCCGCTGCCGAACAATTCCATCCGGCCGCCATCGGGCAACTCCAGGTAGGACATGTTCTCAATGACGCCTGCCAGCTTCTGTCCTGTCTGGGTGGCGATGGCGCCGGCTCGTTCGGCGACGTCCGCGGCCGCGGCCTGGGGCGTGGTGACCACCAGGATTTCAGCGCCCGGGAGCAGCTGCGCCACGGAGATGGCAATGTCTCCGGTACCCGGCGGCAGGTCCAGGAACAGGGCGTCGAGGTCGCCGAAGTAGACGTCGGTCAGGAACTGTTCCAAGGCGCGGTGCAGCATGGGACCGCGCCAGGCCACGGGCTGGTTGCCGGTGACGAACATGCCGATGGAGATGACCTTCACGCCGTAGGCGACAGGCGGAAGGATCATGTCGTCCACCTGCGTGGGTGCCTGGGTGATTCCCATCAGCGCCGGCACCGAGAAGCCGTAGACGTCGGCGTCCACGATGCCAACGCGCAGACCCTGGGCTGCCAGGGCGGCGGCCAGGTTGACGGTGACCGAGGACTTTCCCACCCCGCCTTTGCCGCTGGCGACTGCGTACACCTTGGTCAGTGAGCCGGGCTGGTTGAAGGGGATGGTGCGCTGGGCGCCCGCACCGCGGAGCTTCTCCTTGAGGGCGTCCCGCTGGGCTTGGTCCATCACCTTGAGCTCAACGTCGACGGCGCTCACGCCGGGGACGGCGAACAGTGCCTTTTCGGAATCGGCGGTGATGGTGTCCCGCAGCGGGCAACCGGCGATGGTGAGCAGCACCGCCAGGGTGACCCGGCCGTCGTCGGAAACCTGTACGGAGTCCACCATGCCGAGCTCGGTGATCGGGCGGCGGAGCTCGGGGTCGATGACCGTGGCCAGGGCAGCATTGACTGCCTGAGCCAGCGGGGATCCGGAGGGCATCGGAGTATCCAGGGGGGAGCTCATTGGCTGGGAACCGGCTTTCGGGTGCAGGTGCTGGGGGCTAGCGGTCGGGGGTGGAGTGGCCAGGCTTGACCCGGGGAATCTGCTGGGTGCGCGGGTTCCGTTGCCGGTCCCGCTGGTCACGCAGTTTGTCCTTGACTTTGTCCCGCGGGGACTCGTGCGACCCCGGAGCCGAGGTGTCATGCGTTCGAAGCTCTTCCTGGGCTTCGAGCAGGTCCTCAAGGAGCGAACGCAGCTCGGCCCGGACGTAGTCGCGGGTGGCCACTTCGCGCAGGGCAATGCGCAGCGAGGCGAGTTCGCGGGTGAGGTACTCGGTGTCGGAAAGGTTCCGTTCGGCACGCTGGCGGTCCTGCTGGAGCGAGACGCGGTCGCGGTCATCCTGCCGGTTCTGGGCCAGCAGCAGCAGCGGAGCCGCATAGGAAGCCTGCAGGGACAGCATCAGGGTCAGCAGGGTGAATCCGAGGTCTCTGGAGTCGAACTGCCATTCCGCGGGGGCCCAGGTGTTCCAGCCCAGCCAGAAGATGCAGAACACGGTCATGTAGACCAGGAACTGGGGCGTGCCCATGAACCGGGCAAAGGCCTCGGTGGCGTGCCCGAACGCGTCCGGGTCCGGACGGAAGGTGGGCAGGATCCGTTGCCTGCCGCTCAGGGGCGTGTCGAGGCTGCCTTTTGATTCCGCTTTGGCCAAGTTCCGCTGGTTGGGGTTCTTCGGAGCACTGATATCAGCCAATGCGGCCACCGAGCCTTCTTATCGGGGCTTCGCCATCATGGGCGCGCCAGTCGTCCGGCAACAAATGATCCAATACGTCATCAACAGTCACCGCCCCCACCAGCCGGCCGGCGTCATTGACCACCGGAAGTGAGTTCAGGTTGTAGGTGGCCAGCGTCCGCGCCACTTCGCTGATGTGGGCCTGGTCGGACAGCGGCTCAAGGTTCTTGTCCACCAGGTTGCCCAGTGCCTCGAACGGCGGGAAACGCAGCAGTTGCTGGATGTGCACCACGCCAAGGAAGCGACCCGTCGGTGTTTCCAGAGGCGGCCGGGCAATGAAGATCGACGACGCCAGGGCGGGGGAGAGCTCCTCGCGCCGGACGTGGGCCAGGGCTTCGGCGACGGTGGCCTCCGGCGGAAGGATCACCGGCACGGGGGTCATCAGGCCGCCGGCGGTGTCCTCGTCGTATTCCAGCAGGCGGCGGACGTCCTCGGCGCCTTCGGGCTCCATCAGCTGCAGCAGTTCCTCCGCCTGGGCGGAGGGCAGCTCTCCCAGGAGGTCTGCAGCGTCGTCCGGATCCATCTCCTCCAGGACATCGGCTGCACGCTGGACGTCCAGGGCCGAGAGGATCTCCACCTGATCGTCTTCCGGGAGCTCCTGGAGGACGTCCGCGAGACGTTCGTCCTGCAGTTCGCTGGCCACCTCAAAGCGGCGTTTATCGCTCATCTCCTGGAGAGCCTCGGCGAAGTCAGCGGGTTTGAGGTCCTCGTGGTTGGCCACGAACTGGGTTGCGGCCTGCGGCTCGGTCTTCTGGCCTTGCTGGGCGTCCGCCCAGTCGATAATCAGGGTCTCGTTGCGGCGCAGCCGGCTCAACGGCGAGAGCGAGTGCCCGCGCCGGACAAAGAGCTTGCTGACGAACCAGTCACGGGACCTGTGCTGGTCAATGGCGATGTCCTCAATGGTGGCGTCGCCGCTGCCGTCGCGGAGGGTGACCCGGCGGTCGAACATCTCGGCCACCACCAGCGTTTCGGCGCCGCGCTGTTCAAAGCGGCGGAGGTTCACCAGGCCTGTGCAGATGATCTGGGTCTGGTCGATCGAGGTGATGCGCGTCATGGGCACGAAAACGCGCTTCTTCCCCGGAACTTCCACCACGATACCCACCACGTGCGGGGCCCCTTGGGTGCCGCGGGAGAGCACAACGACGTCGCGCAGGCGGCCCAGCCGGTCGCCCAGCGGGTCGAAGACGTCGAGTCCCAAAAGGCGCGCCACGAAGACGCGGGTAGGTGTTGTGCTCACTCCTACAGGCTACCGAGTCTGCTCACTTTTAGCTGAATTTACAGGCAGTACCCACCTGCATGGGCAAGAATGGATTTATGTCGAACATTTTTGGTGCACCCAAGGCCGGCGCCGCGAACGGTCCGGACGACGCCCGGGCTGTTCCCACCGGTGACACCGTTGGCTCCTACAACTCCTACCTCGACGCCCAGAAGGCTGTCGACTACCTGGCGGACCAGCAGTTCCCGGTCCAGATGGTGTCGATCGTGGGCAACGAACTGAAGATGGTGGAGCGGGTCACCGGGCGCCTGAGCTATCCCCGGGTGGCACTCTCCGGGGCACTGAGCGGCATGTGGTTCGGCCTCTTCGTAGGGGTCATGCTGTCCTTCTTCGCGCCGTCGCCGGGATACTTCTCCATACTGACTTCCGTGCTCATGGGCGCGGCTTTCTTCATGCTTTTCGGCATCGTCACGTACGCAATGCAGCGCGGCAAGCGGGACTTCACCTCCACCAGCCAGGTGGTGGCCACCAACTATGACGTCATCGTGGCACCCGAAGCGGCCCACGAGGCACGGCGCCTCCTGCAGCAGCTGCCCATGACGCGGTCCGACGCAGCTTCAGGCCACGGCCCGTACACCCAGCACGACTACTACAACCAGCCGTACCAGCACCAGGACCAGCAGGGCCAGGGCCCTGCCCGCCCCGCCGGCTGGAATGACCCCTACGGCCAGCGCTCCTCCGGATCTTCCGCGCAGGACAGCCAGGGCTACCCCGACAGCGGCCAGCAGCAGGGGGCCCAGCAGCAGGGCGGTCCGCAGCACTATGGCGAGCAGTACGACGGCGGCCAGCACCAGCAGCCGGTCCGCTCAGTCCGCTACCCGGACCTGCCCGATGGCCGGCCGCAGTACGGCGTCCGCCTGCCGCAGGGGCCCGGTTCCGGCGCCCCGCAGCATCCCGGCCAGGAACCAGCGGCACCGGAACACGCGCCGGGCCACGAGGCCGGCCACGATGCCGCTTCGCAGACCGGCGGGGAACACTACGGCGTGGAGGACGACCAGCACCGGGGTGACCCGCGGCCGTAGGCTGCCAGGAAACCAAAGCTGCCGGAAGGCAGGCGCAAAGCGGGGCCGCCGGAAGGAATCCGGCGGCCCCCCTTTGGTAACAGTAGGTATCAGGCGTCTTCGGTCCGGTAGATTCCGGCCATCCAGTCCTCAACGTCCGTTGCCTTCCGCGGCAGGGCGGCGCTGAGGTTGACAGGTCCGTCGGCCGTCATCAGGACGTCGTCCTCGATGCGGACGCCGATGCCCCGGAACTCCTCGGGGATCGCAAGGTCTTCTTTCTTGAAGTACAGCCCCGGCTCGATGGTGAACACCATGCCCTCGGTGAGGACGCCGTCCAGGTACAGCTCCCGCTTTGCCTGGGCGCAGTCGTGGACATCGAGGCCCAGGTGGTGGCTGGTGCCGTGCGGCATCCAGCGGCGGTGCTGCTGGCCCTCGCTGCTAATGGCCTCCTCCACGCTGACGGGCAGCAGGCCCCACTCGGCAAGGCGCTCTGCCAGGACCGTCGTTGCCGCCGTGTGGATGTCACGGAATTTGGTGCCGGGCTGTGCGGCGGCGAACCCAGCATCAGCTGCGTCGAGGACCGCCTCATAGACCTTGCGCTGGACGTCGCTGAACGTGCCGCCCGCCGGAAGGGTGCGGGTGACATCGGCTGTGTACAGCGAGTCCACCTCAACGCCGGCGTCGAGCAGCAGCAGGTCGCCGGAGTGGATCCGGCCAGTGTTGCGGGTCCAGTGCAGCACGGTGGCGTTGTTGCCTGAAGCGGCGATGGTGTCGTAGCCCAGCTCGTTGCCCACTTCGCGTGCGCGGGCGAAGAAGGCGCCCTCCACTACGCGCTCGCCGCGGGCATGGGTGAGCGCCCGGGGGAGGGCCTTGACCACCTCTTCGAAGCCCTCCACCGTGGCTGCCACGGCAAGTTTCATCTGCTCGATTTCCCACTCATCCTTGAGCAGGCGCAGTTCGGAGAGCGCCTCACTGAGCTTCTCATCGAGGGCGTCAAGGGCCTCGAGGTCCAGGTTTTCCGGGTCCCTGGCAGTGTTGTAGCGTGCGGTGTCCACCAGGGCGTCTATGTTTTCGTCCACCTTGCGGACCAGGCGGATGGAGATGCCGCCGATTTCCGGGGCCCCGACATCCTTCGTGATGGCGGTTTCCAGCTGGTCAATGTGGGCCGTGGCCAGGCCAAGCCGGGCTTCGAACTCCGCCAGGGTGGGACGGGCGCCGATCCAGAATTCGCCTGACCGCGCATCTGCGTAGAACTGTTCCGTGTCCCTGCCTGCCAGCGGCCGGAAGTAGAGCGTGGCGCGGTGGTTGGCGCCGTCGTCGCCCTTTCCTTCCCCCACCGGTTCCAGGATCAGGACGGCGTCAGGCTCATGGTCCAGGCCCAGGCCGGTGAGGTGGGCGAACCCGGAATGGGGGCGGAAGCGGTAGTCGCAGTCGTTGGAGCGCACCTTGAGCGGGCCGGCGGGGATGACCAGGCGTTCGCCCATGAACTGGGCGGAGATGGCTTTGCGCCGGCGCGCCGCGTAGGCGGCTACGGCATCGCGCTCGGGGGTCTCCTGGCTCGAAGGTGCCCAGTTGCTGGCCATGAAAGCCTTGAAGGCGTCGGAGCTGGGCCGCTGTGAGCGGTTGTTGACACGCTCCTCCAGTGGCTGGGAAGCAGAGTTGGGGGTGTTTTCGGCATCGTTCACGGGACCATCGTCTCACCAGCGTCGCGGCTGCGCGAACAGCCCTTCGGCACCCCGGATCCGCCGTCCACTAGGCTGGACAAGTGAGGATTGACCTGCATGCCCACTCCAACGTCTCCGACGGCACCGAGACCCCGGCCGGCGTCATGGCCTCAGCTGCCCGTGCGGGCCTGGACGCTGTGGCGCTGACCGACCATGACTCAACGGCGGGGTGGGCCGAGGCTGCCGCGGCCGCGGTGGCATGCGGCGTGGCGCTGGTGCCCGGCATGGAGGTCTCGTGCCGGACGGACGAGGGCATCAGCGTGCACCTGCTCAGCTACCTGCACGACCCCACGCACCCGGGCCTCCTCGAAGAGATCACCAAGGCCAAGGATTCCCGCCTGACCCGGGCCGAACGCATGGTCACGCTGCTGGCCGAGGACTACCCGCTGACGTGGGACGACGTGATCCACCACGTCGCACCGGGGGCGACCCTGGGCCGCCCGCACATTGCCGATGCCCTCGTTGCGGCGGGTGTGGTGGAGGACCGTTCGGAAGCCTTCGCCTCCATCCTCACCTCACGCTCGCGGTACTTCATCCCCCACTACGCACCCGACCCGGCCACCGCCGTCGAACTTGTCTGTGCGGCCGGTGGAGTGCCGGTCTTCGCCCATCCCGTGGCATCGGCGCGGGGAAGGATCGTGGGGGAGCGCACCTACCGGGAGATGATCGACGCCGGCCTGGCGGGCCTGGAGATCGACCACCGTGACAACCCGGAAGAGGGGCGCAGCTTCCTGCGCCGGCTCGCCGCCCGGCATGACCTGCTGGTGACAGGTTCCTCGGACTATCACGGGACCGGCAAGCCCAACCTGCTCGGCGAGAACGTCACCACCCCGGAAGTGCTGGCACGGATTGAGGCGCTGGGCACCGGTTCGGCCGTCATCCGGCCCTGACCCTCCAGCGGTTCACGTGGCCGGGAACGATGTAACTGTCGCGTGCGCACCCAACCGCTTGGCCATGATGTCGATGGCTGGCTGGTTCTGGTCCACCACGACGAATTTCCGGCCGAGCTTGGCGGCGACCGCACCGAGGGTGCCGGAGCCGGCGAAGAAGTCCAGGCACCAGTCGCCCGGCCGGCTTGAGGCCGCAACAACCCGGCGGACCAGGCCCTCCGGCTTTTGCGTGGGGTAGCCCGTCTTTTCCTTGCCGGTGGGGGAGACGATGGTATGCCACCAGACATCGGTGGGCAGCTTGCCCAGCTCCCGCTTGGCGGGTGTGACCAGTCCGGGCGCCATGTACGGCTCCCGGTCCACTTCGGCACTGTCGAAGTGGTACTTCGCCGGGTTCTTGACGTACACCAGGATGTTGTCGTGCTTGGTGGGCCAGCGGTTTTTAGCGCGGGCGCCGTAGTCGTAGGCCCAGATGATTTCGTTCAGGAAGCATTCGCGGCCGAAGATGGCATCGAGCATCACCTTGGCGTAGTGCACTTCGCGGTAGTCCAGGTGCAGGTACAGGGTGCCGTCCTCGGCCAGCAGCCGCCACGCCTCCACGAGCCGCGGCTCCAGGAACGACCAGTAGTCGCTGAACGCGTCATCGTAGCGGTGCAGGGCACCCTTGACGGTGTCGTAGGAGCGGCCCTTGAAGCCCACGCGGTCGCCTGTGCCCCCGGCGTTGGCCACCATCCTGGTTTCCTGGCGCTGCTGCGGCCGGCCGGTGTTGAAGGGCGGATCCACGTAAATCAGTGTGAAGGCGCCGTCCGGCAGCGTCGGGAGGTACGCCGCATTATCTGCGTGCACCACCAGGCTGCCGCCGTCCGGCGCCCAAACAGTGTCAGTCATCTCCGGCAGTTAGCCCTCGGAGGTGCCAGGCTGCGTGCCCTTGTCGGCACCGGCTACCACTTCGCCGTTGCGGCGGCGTGTACGGGTGCGGGTACGCCGGGCACGCGCAGGCTGTTCTCCCTCTGTTGCGGGAGCGGCGGCCTCGCCGGCGGCAGCGGTGGTGGCAGAGTCGGACGTACGACGGCGGCGCTGGCCTGAGCGGGACGCCGAGTCGCTGCTGCGCCCGCCTTCACTGCTGCGCCCGCCTTCGCGGCTGCCGCTGCTGCGGGTGCGGCCCCGGCCGTCCCGGTCCCTGCCACCGCGGCTGTTCTTCTTGCCGGTCTCGCCCAGGTCCTCGAGCACCTCGGCGTCGACGCCGGCAAGCGTCCGCTTGTCGCGCGGCAGGCGGCCCTTGGTTCCCTCGGGAATGTCCAGGTCCGTGTAGAGGTGCGGCGAGGAGGAGTAGGTCTCCACCGGCTCGGGCACGTTGAGCCCCAGTGCCTTGTTGATCAGCGCCCAGCGGGGAACATCGTCCCAGTCGACGAATGTGACGGCCGTGCCCTTGTTGCCGGCACGTCCGGTGCGGCCCACGCGGTGCAGGTAGATCTTTTCGTCTTCCACGCACTGGTAGTTGATGACGTGGGTGACATCCTCCACGTCGATGCCACGCGCGGCGACGTCGGTGGCCACCAGGACGTCCACCTTGTTGTTGCGGAACGCCCGCAGCGCCTGTTCGCGGGCACCCTGGCCCAGGTCGCCGTGGATGGCGGCGGCGGCGAATCCGCGGTCCACCAGTTCCTCGGCCACCTTCGCGGCGGTGCGCTTGGTCTTGGTGAAGATGATGGTGCGCCCACGGCCGCGGGACTGCAGGATGCGGGCCACCACTTCGGTCTTGTCCATGCTGTGCGCGCGGTAGATCAGCTGGCGGATGTCCCGCTTGGTCAGGCCCTCATCCTCGGGGTCAGCCGCACGGATGTGCGTGGGCTGGGTCATGTAGCGGCGCGCCATGGCGATGACGGGCCCAGGCATCGTGGCGGAGAACAGGAGGGTCTGGCGGACGGCGGGAGTGGCCGCGATGAGGGTCTCCACGTCCGGCAGGAAGCCGAGGTCCAGCATTTCGTCGGCTTCGTCCAGCACGACGATCTTGACGTTCTTCAGGCTCAGGTGCTTCTGCCTGTAGAGGTCGATCAGCCGGCCGGGCGTGCCCACGACCACCTCAACGCCCTGCTTCAGGGACTCCACCTGGGGCTCATAGGCGCGGCCGCCGTAGATCGTAGCGATCCTCGCGTTCCGCTTGGTCGATGCGGTCTGGAGGTCGTTGGCCACCTGGACCGCGAGTTCACGGGTGGGGACCACCACCAGGGCCTGCGGTGCGCCGGGAACGGCCAGCTTCGCGTAGCCGGGGTCGTCCTGCCCGATGACCCGCTGCAGCGCGGGGATGCCGAAGCCCAGGGTCTTGCCCGTGCCGGTCTTTGCCTGGCCAATGATGTCGTGGCCGGACAATGCCACCGGGAGGGTCATGGCCTGGATGGGGAAGGGGTGGGTGATCCCGGCATCGGACAGGGACTCGACGATGTCCGCACGGACGTTGTAGTCGGCGAAGGACTTTTCCGCGATTTCATGCGGCGTCTCGTCCGAGATGATGGTCTCTTCCGGCTCGATCGTCTCCGTGCCGGACGCATCGGTCAAAAGCTGGTGGGTATGCAATTCACTCACAGGGGAGTTTCCTTATTCATTTGGGCAATGGCGCTGCCTGCTCGACGGGCCGGCCGGGGCTGGCCGTTCCGGAGCACGCTCGGGCGCACACGCAGTTCCAGTGGAAGCCGATCGCGGGCTATCTAAATGCTGGCACTGGCGACCAGCGGGTGAATCTCAAGATCGCGTAGGGGCGGGCTTGTTGGTTTCAAAACATGGAAATCAACGACCGGGCATCCGTTTCTACGTGTTCAGTCTAGCCGCAAGGAGCCGAAAACACGGTTTCGGCGCCGGCGTGCACGCAGGCGGCCCAGCAGTCCCACCCGCCGCAGCGGGACGGAGGGCCGCAGTCGCTACCCCGCGATCGCGTCCAGGGCCCGGCGGAGGCGGGCGTCGGCGTCGTCCGCCACTTCTTTGACGGAAGGGGCGCCGCTGAGCTGGACCATGGTCTGGGGGTCAATGGCCTCGATGGTTGTTTCGCCCGCGCCCGGGGCCCTCCGGACCACGACGTTGCAGGGCAGCAGGGCGCCCATTTCGGGTTCGGCCGCCAGGGCACGGCTGGCGAGGGCGGGGTTGCAGGCGCCGAGGATGATGTAATCCCCGACGGCGGCAGCGGCCTCGGCGCCGAGCTTGGCTTGGAAAGTGTTCCGGACGTTGATTTCCGTCAGGATGCCGAAACCCTCCGCCGCCAGGGCGTCGCGGGTGCGCTGGACTGCTTCGTCCCAGGCGATGGGGACGGTGACGCTGTTGGTGTAACCCATGTCAGACTCCTTGGTTGGGCTGCAGTTCGGGCCGCTGGGGGTCAGGCTGTCAGGCGGTTTGGGCTGTCTGGCAGTTTGGCTCTCAGGCGAGGGAGAGGAAGAGCTTTTCCAGGTCTTTGCGGTCCATGGTTTCGTCCTTCTGGACGATGCACTGCTCCAGCCCGGTGGCGATGATGGCGAAGCCGGCGCGGTCAAGGGCCTTGGATACGGCGGCCAGCTGGGTGACGACGTCCTTGCAGTCGCGGCCTTCTTCAAGCATCCGGGTGACTGCGGCGAGCTGGCCCTGCGCGCGCTTGAGGCGGTTGATCACGGGGGTGAGTTCGGTGGGGTTCAGTTCCATGAGGGGTCTCCATCGGTAAGTTCCTGCGTCAACTATATACCCCCACGGGTGTTTTGACTACCCCCGGGGGTATCTGTAATACTCGGTGGGGTATTCCCCCGATACTTCCAGAGAGGCCACTTATGACTTCCCCTTCCAAGGCAACCGCCGTGACCGCACTCGCTCCCCAGACGCTGCAGACCTGGATCAAAGAGCACCAGGACCTGGTGGTGATTGACGTCCGTTCGGCCGCCGAATTCGAGTCCATGCATATCCGCGGCTCCTACAACGTGCCGCTGCCGCTGCTGTCGGAGCACACCGACGAGCTCGCCGCGCGGCTGGGCTCGCGGGTGGTCCTGGTCTGCCAGTCCGGCGTCCGCGCCGAGCAGGCCCGCCAGCGCATGGCCACCGTTGGCCTGGACACCGCCTACGTGCTCACCGGCGGGGTTCCCGGCTTCGCCGCCGCCGGCGGTGGCGTGGTCAAGGGCAAGGACCGCTGGGACCTCGAACGCCAGGTCCGCCTCGCCGCAGGCTCCCTGGTAATGCTGGGCCTGGCCGGAGGCAAGTTTGTCTCACCCAAGGTCCGCATGCTCGCCGGCGCCATCGGCACCGGGCTGACGTTCTCGGCCGCGACCAACACCTGCGCCATGGGCAAGGCCCTCTCGGCCATGCCGTGGAACAAGGCCGCCAAGGAACCCACCCGCGAAAGCGCCATCCTGCAGCTTCCCGTGCAGGCCACCGGCGAGGACGCAGCGGCATGATCCCTGCCCTGGCCCTGGGGCTCGTCGTCGGCATCGTCCTGGGCGTGGTGGGCGGCGGCGGGTCAATCATCGCCGTCCCGGCCCTCGTCTACGGGGTGGGCATGAGCCCGGCCCAGGCGATCCCGACGTCACTGTTGGTGGTCGGCGTGTCCTCGCTGGCCGCCCTGCTGCCCAGGGTCAGGGAAGGCCTGAACTGGCCCGTCATCGCGCTGGTCGGCGGGGCCGGCATCCCGGCAGCCTGGGCCGGCGCCGCCGTCGGCAGGCTGCTGGACCCGAACATCCTGATGCTCGCGTTCGCCGCGATCATGGTCGCCGCCGGCATCCGGATGCTCAGGAAACCCCGTGAAACCGAAGGCTCCTGCAGCACCGGCCCACACCGGGCCTTCCGCACCTGCGCGCCAAAAGCGGTAGGCGTGGGCCTGCTCGTCGGGTTCCTCACCGGCCTGCTCGGCGTGGGCGGCGGGTTCCTCATCACCCCAGCGCTCACCATCTTCCTGGGCCTGCGCATGAAGCAGGCTGTCGGAACCTCCCTGGCGATCATCGTGGTCAACTCCGCCGCCGGCTTCAGTGCCCATGCCACCGGCTACACCATCGACTGGGCCACCACCCTCGCCTTCGCGGTCCCGGCCATCCTCGGCTCCCTCATCGCCGCACGCCTCGCCCGCCGCCTGCACGACAAACACATCCGCATCTCATTCGCAGTGCTCATCTTCGCCGTCGCCGCATGGGTCACCGCCGGCACCGTCACCGCCTGACCCCTACCAACAGGAGAACACCATGGGACTTCTCGACTCCCTCAAGAAGGCCTTCAGCAAGCCCTATAAGACGATTTCAGTGGCGGACGCCAAGGAGCTCCTGGGTTCGGGCGCCACGCTCATCGACGTCAGGTCTGCCCAGGAATGGCGTACCGGCAGGGCTCCGCAGGCCAGGCACCTCCCACTGGACCGCCTGCAGGGCGGCACTGCCGGACTCCAGAAGAGCCGCCCGGTGATCGCCGTGTGCGCCTCCGGCGTGCGCTCCGCTTCGGCGGCGAGGCTCCTTGCCGCCCAGGGATATGACGCCTACTCGGTGCGCGGCGGCATGGCCGCCTGGCGCCAGGCCGGCGAACCCGTCCGCTAACCCAGCTCCACCCACCAGCCGCAAACCCATGTCAAAGGAGAACTCCCATGGCTGAAATCACCATCACCGAAACCAACCAGCGCCGCTCCACTGCCCGGATCCTGGACGTCCGCGAGGACTTCGAGGTTGCCGAGGGCATGATCCCGGGCGCAGTGCATATCCCGATGGGCCAGCTGCAGGCCCGCCTGGGCGAGCTCGACCCGGCCGTGCCCGTGATCGCTGTCTGCCGCAGCGGAAACCGCAGCGCCGCCGTCGCCGATGCCCTCAATGGTGTCGGCTACAAGGCAGACACCATGGCCGGCGGCATGACCGCCTGGACCCGCGCCGGACTCCCCACCGCTTAAGCCCGCCCCGCCCTTCCCGGGGCAACCAACAAGCTCCCCGCCCGAAAGGACACGCAAACCATGCCAGCCATCGACATCACCGAACAATCCTTCGCCCAGGCCCTGGAGGAGAACGACATCGTCTTCGTCGACTTCTGGGCAGCCTGGTGCGGCCCCTGCCGCATGTTCGCACCAATTTTCAGTGCAGCCGCAGAACGCCACCCGGACATCACGTTCGCCAAGGTTGACACCGAAGCCGAGCAGGCACTGGCCGCCGCAGCCAACATCACGGCCATCCCCACCTTGATGGCGTTCAAGGACAAGACCCTTGTCTTCTCACAGCCCGGAGCCCTCAACGCCACCGGCCTGGAGGAAGTCATCCAGGCCGTGAAGGACCTGGACGTGGAGAAGGCCCGCGCAGAGGCAGCGCACCAGCACGCCTGATCCAGTGCCGGGCCAACGAACGTTCCGCACAGTGACGGCAGATGAACTCGCCGCCGTGTGGCCCCGCGCCACGCTCGTGGACGTCCGGAGCCGGGAGGAACACGGCATCGCGCATGTGCCGGGCAGCCTGAACATCCCCCTGGATGAACTGGCCTCCCGGCTCAACGACCTGCCCAACACCTCCATCCACCTGCTATGCGGGTCGGGAAAGCGCAGCAGCCAGGCCGCCCGCATCCTCATCGACCGCGGATACACCGTGGTCAACGTGGCCGGCGGAATCACGGAGTGGTACCGGGGAGGCCACCCCGTCACCTATCAACAAGCCCCCGAAGAGCCGCCCAGGCAGGGCCCCGGCGCCGCGCCGGCACGCCTCCGCAGGTTCCTTCAACGACTGGCCAACAGGTAAAACACCCAGGCCGCAGTCCGCTTGCAGGATACCCCTGGGGGTATCTATACTGGATTCAGAACACCCCACATCCCCTTTCAACTGAAGGAGAGCACCACATGCTTATCGAGCGCATTTACGACGAAGACCTCGCCCAGGCCAGCTATGTCATTGGCTGCCAGGCCAAGGGAGAAGCCATCGTGGTGGACGGCCGCCGTGACATCGCCGTGTACCAGGACCTTGCCGCGAAGAACGGCATGAAGATCGTGGCAGTCACCGAAACCCACATCCACGCCGACTACCTCTCCGGCACCCGCGAACTGGCCGCCGCCACCGGCGCGAAGATCTACGTCTCCGGCGAGGGCGGGCCCGACTGGCAGTACGGGTTCGAGGGCGAGCGGCTCTACGACGGCGACACCATCACCCTGGGCAACATCAGCATCAAGGTCCTCCACACCCCGGGCCACACCCCCGAGCACCTGTCCTTCCTGGTCACCGATGGCGCGTTCAGCGACCAGCCCGGCTACCTGCTCTCCGGAGACTTCGTCTTCTCCGGAGATCTGGGCCGTCCGGACCTGCTGGACGAGGCAGCCGGCGGCATCGACACCCGCTTCGAGGGCGCCAAGCAGCTCTTCGCCAGCCTGCGCGACAAGTTCCTCACCCTGCCCGACTACGTGCAGGTCCACCCGGCCCACGGCGCCGGCAGCGCCTGCGGCAAGGCCCTGGGCGCCATCCCGTCCTCCACGGTCGGCTACGAACGCCTCTACGCCTGGTGGGGCCCCTACCTCGCAGCCAACGACGAGCAGGGCTTCATCGACGAACTCCTCGACGGCCAGCCCGACGCCCACGCCTACTTCGGCCGCATGAAGCGCGAAAACCGCGTCGGACCCGACGTCATGGGCGAGCGTGCACCGCTGAAGGAACTGGCCACCGCAGAGGTCGCCAAGGGCCTGGCAGAAGACGCCCTGACCTTCATCGACACCCGCTCCAACAGCGAGGTCCACGAAGGCACCGTGGTCCGGTCCCTGAACGTACCTGCCGGCAAATCCGTGGCCAGCTACGGCGCCTGGGTGGTCAACCCCGAAACCGACAAGAACCCCCTGGTGCTCCTGGCCAACAACCAGGAACAGGCCCAGGACATGTGGGACCACCTGGTCCGCGTCGGCATCGACAACGTGGCCGGTTACCTCACCAGCATCGAGGGGCTGCCCACCTTCACCCCCAAGCTGATCCAGCCCGGGGACCTCGAGGGCTTCGACGCCGCCATGGTCCTGGACGTCCGCAACAAGACCGAGCACAAGGCCGGCCACGTGCCGGGCTCGTACCAGCTCAGCGGTGGCCGCGTCATGTGGCACCTCGACGAGCTGCCGGCCGGCGGCACCATCGTCACCTACTGCCAGTCAGGCGTGCGGAACTCCGTAGCCGCCAGCGCCCTGCGCCGCGCCGGGTACGACGTCGTCGAACTCGACGGCAGCTACGCCGCATGGAACGCGTTCCAGAACAGCGTCCCCGCCGCCTAGCCAGCCGGCCAAAGACCGCCCGGGCAGGACCCCCCTCCTGCCCGGGCTCCCGGCCCGGGCGCGTCCCCCGCGCGCCCGGGCCATCCTCATGCCCAACGACCAGGACGGAGCACCCCGATGCCACATGGCAACCCACCGCAACACACTGCGGGACCTGCCGGAGCAATATTGGGCCTGCGGGAGAACCTGGCCCAGTTCATGCTTCTGGTGGCGGTCAACGCCCTGGTAGGTGGAACCCTCGGGCAGGAACGCACGGTCCTGCCCCTGCTCGCCTCCGAGGCCTTCCACCTTGACCTGTACACCGGGGCGCTGACGTACATCCTCGCCTTCGGCCTGGCCAAGGCTGTGACTAACTACTTCGCAGGCACCCTGTCCGACCGGCACGGCCGCAAACCCGTCCTCGTGGCGGGCTGGCTTGCGGCGATCCCCGTCCCGCTGATGCTCATCCTCGCCCCATCCTGGGGCTGGATTGTCGCGGCCAACGTGCTGCTGGGCATCAGCCAGGGCCTCACCTGGTCCACCGCCGTGATCATGAAAATGGACCTCGTCGGCCCCAGGCAGCGCGGCCTCGCCATGGGTTTCAACGAGGCTGCCGGTTACCTGGGCGTCGCCGTCACCGCGCTGGCCACCGGGTACCTCGCCTCCACCTACGGCCTTCGCCCCGCACCCTTCCTCCTCGGCGCCGCCTACATTGCACTGGGCCTCGGACTGACTGTGCTGGCGGTGCGGGAGACCCACGACCATGCGAAAACCGAAGCCGCCCGGCATTCCGGGCCGCACCGTCATGCGGGCTCGGGGCTTACCACGGGTCAGGTGTTCGCCCTCACCAGCTTCAAGGACCGCTCCCTCTCCGCCGCGAGCCAGGCCGGACTCGTTAACAACCTCAATGACGGCCTGGCCTGGGGCCTCTTCCCGGTCCTGTTCGCCGCGGCCGGGCTGGGCCTGGGCGAGATCGGCATCCTCGCCGCCGTCTATCCGGCTGTGTGGGGCGCCGGCCAGCTCGTCACCGGTGCACTGTCGGACAGGTACGGGCGGAAAACCCTGATCACCGCGGGCATGCTGGTTCAAGCCGCAGCGCTGGGGTTGGTGGCCGCCGGCACGGACTTTGGCACCTGGCTCGCCGCCGTCATCCTGCTCGGCGCAGGTACGGCCATGGTGTACCCCACCCTGCTCGCCGCCATTGGGGATGTGGCACATCCCGCCTGGCGGGCACGCTCCGTGGGCATCTACAGGCTGTGGCGCGACGGCGGATTCGCCGTGGGTGCCTTGCTGTCTGGAGTGCTCGCGGACGCCTTCGGGATACCCGCCGCCACTGCCGCCGTCGCCCTCCTTACCGCTGCGTCCGGCATGGTGGTCGCAGTGCGCATGCGCGGTACCGACCACCACGGTGGCAGCTGACCGCCTAGGGAACGAGTTCGAAGTGGACCTGCCGCGCCGTGATGTCCGAAGCCAGCAGCCGGACCCGGACCTTGGTCCCTGACTCCAGCTCGCCGGCGCAGCGGGCGGTCACCGCCGGCTCAGCAACCTGGATGATCCCCGAACTGCCGTTGCCGTTCCCGCCCTTCCCGTTGCCGTTCCCGTTTTGCGGCTTGGAGCCGGAGATCACGATGGCATCGAACTCCTGCCCGATGTGGTTCACCAGGAGCGCGGCCTCCACCGTGTCCAGGGCCAGCCGCTCCATCCGTGACGCCAGCTGGTCTGAACCTGCCATGATCCCCGGCAACAGCGGAAGGGCCTCACGGGCCCAGGCGGGCACATCCCCGCCGTTGCTCAACGCCTCACAAATCACCAGCACAAAGCGGTCCACCAGACGGCGCAACGGGGCGGTGGTGTGGGCATATGCGGCACCAATCGCGGACTGGACGGCGTCTTCCGGGACGGTCCCGTCGAAGGCGGTATAGGAGGCACCCCGGAACAGCATGCCGGCCGAATGCATGATGGCCAGTTGGCGCGGGTCCCTGGGGTCCAGGGACCGCAGGTACTCGCCGTAGCTCATTTCCCCATCCCACGGCCTGCCCAGCACCTCGGTTTGCAGCCGGAAGTGCCGCAGGGACCGCTCATCCGGCGCGGGCATGGTGCGCAGGATGCCCACCTTGCCGGCAAGCATCATCTGCGCCGCGGCCATGCCGGTCATCAGCGAAATCTGCGCATTCCAGTCCTCGACGGGAAGCTGCGGGACGGCGTCAATCCGGAAGCCGCCGTCGGGCAACTGGACGATCTCCTGCTCCGGCATGTTCAGGCTGGCGCCATTGCGTGCCCGCTCGAGTTGGACCCGCTTGAGGCCCACCTCGCGGAGCAGGTGCAGCACGGGGTGGGCGTTGCCGTCGTCGAGGGCTGCCTGCGCACCTTTGTAACTGAGCTTCTCGCGGCTGCGGACCCGCGCACGCCTGACGCCGACGGAGGAAACCTCGGCGTCGCCGTCGAGCACGAAATGCCAGACGAAAGCGGAGCATTCCTGGCCGGGCAGCAGGCTGCCGGCCCCCTCGCTGATGACCTCCGGATGGAGCGGGATGCGGCCGTCCGGCGCATAGAAGGTCTGGCCCCGGCGGCGCGTCTCGGCATCGAGCGGACCCCCCGGGGCAACGAATGCCGGCACGTCCGCGATCGCATACAGCACCCGGTAGCCGGTGCCCTCCTGTTCGATGAACACCGCCTGGTCCAGGTCCGTGGACGAGGCCGGGTCGATGGTCACGAATTCGACGCCGGTCAGGTCGTAGGAGGGCAGCTGCAGCGACGCCACCGCTGCTTCGGCGTCTTCGACGGCTTCTGCCGGGTACGGGCCGGGCAGCTCCAGTTCCGTCCGGAGCGCACCCAACGCTTCCTCAAGGGCATTCTTGTGGTCGTGGACGTTGGGGGCGAGCCGATGGTGTGACACAAAACTCAGCGTATCTCCAAGTACGCCGATAGCGCAGGCTCAGGACGTGGCGCTGTCCAGCGCGTCGAGCAGGGCGGCCGCTGCGGCGGCAGGATCGGCAGCCTCCGTGATCGCGCGGACCACGACGATCCTGCGGGCGCCGGCTTCCACCACCTGGTGCACGTTGCCGTGGTCGATGCCCCCAATGGCGAACCAAGGCACCGGGTCCCCGGCGTCGCCTGAGGCTTGGGCGGCGTACTTCACCAGGTCAGGGCCGACGGCGGCCCGGCCGGGTTTGGTGGGCGTGGCCCAGATCGGGCCAACGCAGAAGTAGTCCAGGCCCGAAGGGCCGCCCGTGGCGGCGAGGGCGGCGTCCACCTGGCCGGGGGTGTGGCTGGAGAGCCCGATGGCGGCGTTGCCGTTGACCAGGGTGCGGGCAGCGGCTAGCGGAAGGTCCTTTTGGCCGATATGGAACACCGGCGCCCCGGACAGCACCGCGATGTCCGCCCGGTCGTTCACCGCCCACAGCCTGCCGTGCCGCAGTGCGGCCTCCTTCAGCACCGCCAGGAGGTCCAGTTCCTCCGCGGCTTCGATGCCCTTGTCACGCAGCTGGATGATGTCCACACCGCCGGCAAACGCGGCGTCCACGAACTCCGCGAAGTCGCCGCGGTCCCGGCGCGCGTCCGTGCAGAGGTACAGGCGGGCGGTGTCGAGGGCAGGAATTAATGAGGGGGACTGATTCATGCGTGCAAGCCTAGTTCCTCTAAACTGGGCAGGTACTGCGGGAGCCTGCGGCAGCTGTCATAAAGCGCCGGGCTGAGAGGGCGTCAGAGCCGACCGCTTGACCTGATCCGGTTAATGCCGGCGTAGGGAAGGAAACAGATGGGCATTTCCCACAACAATTCATCCGGGTCCGAAGATCCCCACATCCATGCCGGCGTTGCCGTCATCGGCGGGGGAGTAGTGGGGCACGGCATCGCCTGGGAGGCGCAGCGCTCCGGGCGGTCGGTGGTACTGGTGGATGACGCACCGGGAAGCGGCGCCAGCTGGGCCGCTGCGGGCATGCTGGCACCGGTGAGCGAACTGCACTACCAGGAGGAGGACCTCCTGGAACTCATGCTCGAGTCATCATCGCTGTGGCCAGGCTTCGCTGCCGGCGTTGCCGCCGCAACGGGTGCGGATTCCGGATACCTGACGACGCCGACCCTCGCCGTGGGTGCCGACGCCGCCGACCGCGCGGCGCTGATGGACCTGCGCGGGGTGCAGCGGGCCAACGGCCTGGAAGTGGAACCCCTTACCGTGCGCGAGGCGCGCCGGCGCGAGCCCCTGCTCAGCCCCGGCATTTCCTGCGCCTTGGACACCCCGGCCGACCACCAGGTGGATCCGCGGCGGCTTGTGGCCTCCCTCCGGCTGGCCCTTGCCGGTGCCGCTGGCCGGACCCCCGAACTTGCGGTTGACGGAGCCGCCGACGGCTTTGCGGTGCAGGACCGGGCCGCCGGGCTGCTGTGGGAAGGCGGAACGGTTGCCGGGGTCCGCCTTGCAGGCGGCGGCACCATCCGTGCCACCGAAACGGTGGTGGCCAACGGTCTGCAGGCTCCTGGACTCGGGGGACTGCCCGATGGGCTGCGCCTGCCCCTCCGCCCCGTGCACGGGGACATCCTCCGCCTCGCCGTCCCCCAGCACCTCCGGCCGCTGGTGACCTCGACGGTGCGGGGCATGGTCCACGGGCTTCCCGTATATATCGTTCCGCGCCAGGACGGAACCGTGGTGATTGGAGCCACCCAGCGGGAGGATGCGCTCTCCGACGCCGTGAGCGCCGGCGGCGTGTACCAACTGCTCCGGGACGCCCAGGCGCTGGTGCCGGCCGTCGCCGAACTGGAACTGCTCGAATGCACAGCCCGTGCCCGTCCCGGAACGCCGGACAACGCCCCGCTGCTGGGTCGGGTGCCTGTGCCCGACGGGTCCGGTGCGCCCATTCCCGGCCTCATTATCGCCACCGGATTCTTCCGCCACGGCGTCCTGCTCACCCCCGCGGCAGCGGCCATCTGCCGGGACCTTCTGGACGGCACCGCCGATCCCCGCTGGTCGCCGTTCAGTCCGGACCGGTTCTCGCGGCCACTGGCGGCCGCTGGCACCCACATCAAGGAGACAGCATGAACATCATCCTCAACGGAAACCCGCACACCGTAGCGGACGGCGCTTCCATCACCGTGCTCGTCAGCCAGGTCACCGGCCGTCCGCTCGCGGCCGACGGCCAGGCGACCGATGGCAGGAAGCTGGGTGTCGCCGTCGCGCATAATGCCCAGGTGGTGCCCCGCAGCCAATGGTTCGCCACGGCGCTCGCAGACGGCGACGACATCGAACTCGTGACCGCAGTACAGGGAGGCTGACACCATGACCGAAACCAGCACCATCAACCCCGCCGGCCAGGCCGGTCCGGGCGACGCCCTGGTGATCGACGGCGTTGAACTGGCGTCCCGGCTGATCATGGGCACCGGCGGCGCGCCGAGCCTGGACGGCCTCGGCGCCGCACTGCTGGCGTCCGGGACCGCCCTGACAACAGTGGCGATGCGGCGCTACTCAACTGCTGAGACCGGCTCGCTGTTCCAGCTGCTCGTGGACCACAACATCCGGGTGCTGCCCAACACCGCCGGCTGCTTCACGGCCCGGGACGCCGTCCTCACCGCGGAGCTGGCCCGGGAGGCGCTGGAGACCGACTGGGTGAAGCTGGAGGTCATCGCCGACGAACAGACCCTCCTGCCCGACGCCGTCGAACTCGTGGAGGCAACCGAACAACTGGTCAACCGCGGCTTCAAGGTCTTTGCCTACACCAACGATGATCCGGTGCTCGCACTGCGGCTGGAAAACCTTGGCGCCACTGCGGTGATGCCGCTGGGCGCGCCGATCGGCACCGGCCTGGGGATCCTGAACCCGCACAACATCGAGCTCATCGTTTCCCGCGCTTCGGTGCCGGTGGTCCTGGACGCCGGCATCGGCACGGCCTCCGATGCCGCGCTTGCCATGGAGCTGGGCTGCGACGCCGTGTTGCTGGCCACCGCCGTCACCCGGGCCCAGAACCCCGCCCTAATGGGCGAGGCATTCAAGCACGCGGTGGTCGCCGGGCGGATGGCAAAGGCAGCCGGCCGCATCCCGCGCCGCGAACACGCCCTGGCGTCGTCGGCCATGGAAGGCCGCGCCGAGTTCCTCTGAACGCCTTAACTGGCTGTGGCCACCACCCCGTGAGGGTGGTGGCCACAGCCAGTTGTAGCCTGTTCAGCGGCGGAGGATGGCAGTAAGCCGCTCCATGTCATGGCGCGCACGGGTGCGTCCAAGGTAGGCAACGGCACCGATGGAAGCCGCTGTGCCGAGCACCACGGGCAGGATCCACGGCAGCCAGGTCAATCCCGGCAGGTAGCCACATCCGGCCGCCATCAGGATGATCCACGTCAACGCCGCGACACCTGCGGCGACTCCGGCGGCAACTCCCGCACCGTACTTGGCATGCCGCCTGTCATTGGCCCAGACAATAAAACCCGCGGCAACGGTGGCCAGCACCACAATGGTCAGCGAAAGCATGGATCTCCTTGCAGGAACGAGCCGGCAGCCGGACTAGAACTGGCCGAAACCTACGCGCCGGACCTCTTCAGCACCGATCTCCACGTATGCCAGGGCATTTCCCGGAACAATGATCAGGCGTCCTTTGTCATCCTTCAGCCGCAGTTCGTTTCCTTCGGTGATTGCGTGGCCGACAACCTTGGCCACTGTCTCCGCGTCCTGCGTCGATTCCAGCACGATTTCCCGGCCCACATTCTGAACGCCGATCTTAATTTCCAAGGGGGCCTCCCAGCCAGTCAATTCGGTTGATGATGTCTTATTTGTAGTCTAGGACTCTTTGGGGAAGCGAGAGATTCCGCGCCAAGCTAAACGGTAGATCAGGTCGCTGGCCACATCGAGGTCGAGATTGCCGTCCGTTTCGAGCCAGTACCGGGCACTGACCTGCGCCATCCCGGCCAGGCCCCGGCCCAGAAGCTCGGCTTCGATGTGCGGGAGTTTGGTGTCCTCGGCGATCACCCGTGCAATGGCATCGGCAAACGTCCGGTTGAAGGTTTCCAGCCGCGAGCTGACATCGGGATCGTTGATCAGGTCCGATTCGAACACCAGGCGGTGCGCCTGGTCATCGCTGGCAATGAAGTGGAAGTAGGCGCGCATGACGGCCTGGACGCGTTCATCGTTGTCCGTGGTGGAGTTCAGGGCCCCCAGCATCAGCTCGGTGAGCGAGGCAAGGTGGCTTTCCAACAGGGCAAGGTACAGCTCGCGCTTGGAGGGGAAGTGCTGGTACAGCACGGGCTTGCTGACATGCGCCGTCTCGGCGATCTCGTCCATCGCGGCACCGTGGTAACCGTTGGCTACGAAGACCTCCTGCGCTGCGGAGAGAAGCTGCGCGCGCCGCTCGTCCCGGGGGAGCCGGGCGGACCGTTGGCCTGCGGGGCGGGAGGGAGCTTGCGGTTCGGCTGCGGGCGGGCGGTCAGCCCGTGCTTCAGGGACCACAGTTATCCTTCTTTCCATTGCAGTTACCTTCACTTTACTGCGCGGTAATATGACCGGGCAGTATCCCGGGGCATACATTGAAGTATGGCTTCGTCTTTCACCGCAAATGTTTCAACCCTGTCCCTGGATCCGCTGGTGGAACCTGCCGGGGAGCTCAGCCCCGAAGAGGTTGAGCGGTATTCACGGCACCTGATCATTCCCGAAATCGGCGCGCTCGGCCAGCGGCGGCTCAAGAACGCCAAAGTGCTCGTCATTGGCGCCGGCGGTCTGGGCTCGCCGGCCCTCCTGTACCTTGCCGCAGCCGGTGTGGGAACACTTGGCATCGTCGACGACGACACGGTTGACCTCAGCAACCTGCAGCGCCAGGTGATCCACGGCGTCAGCGACGTGGGCCGGCCCAAGATCGAATCTGCCCGCGACGCCATCACGGCGCTGAACCCGCTGGTGGACGTCCGCCTGCACAACGTCCGGCTGGACGCATCCAACGCCCTGGACCTGTTCGCCGGCTACGACCTGATCCTCGACGGGGCCGACAACTTTGCCACCAGGTACCTGGTCAATGACGCCGCTGCCATCCTGGGCAAGCCCTACGTGTGGGGTTCCATCTTCCGTTTCGACGGCCAGGTCAGCGTGTTCTGGGAAAAGCACGGCCCCACGTACCGCGACCTGTACCCGGAGGCCCCACCGGCCGGTTCCGTGCCCTCCTGCGGCGAGGGTGGCGTGTTCGGCATGCTGTGCGCCGCCGTGGGATCACTCATGGTGACCGAGGCAGTGAAACTGATCACCGGCGTCGGGCGTTCCCTGCTGGGCCGGGTGGCACTTTTTGACGCCCTGGGCGGCAGCTGGCGCGAGATCCGCGTGGCCAAGGACCCTGCCGCGGAACCCATCACCGCGCTGACCGATTACGAAGCGTTCTGCGGGATCACACCGGAAGCCGTCACGGACAAGGAACACACCGTGACGGCCACGCAGCTGGCCACCATGCTGGCGTCCCGGAAGGCCGGGCTGAAGGACTTCGAGCTGGTGGACGTCCGGGAAGCCGGCGAATATGACATCGTCCGGATCGACGGCGCGAAGCTCATTCCGCAGGGGCGGATCCTGGCGGGGGAGGCGTGGAACGAACTCCCGCAGGACCGTGACATCGTGTTCCACTGCAAGGCTGGCACGCGCTCTGCGAACGTGCTGGCAGCGGCCCGCCAGGCCGGCTATGAAAGGGTCAGCCATCTCGACGGCGGCATCCTGGCCTGGGTGCGCGACGTCGAGCCGCAGAAGCCCGTCTACTGACCGGTTGGTCTATCAGATATGGCTCCCAAACCGGTGGTTTGGCAGCCATATCTGATAGGGCAAGTGACCGGCGTCAGGCGGTTTCCAGGCCGCGGTGGTCCACCGGGCATTCTGCCGCTGCGGCGGGGGAGGGAGCAGGCTGCTCCACCGTGATGCCGTACAGGGCCTCAAGGGCGGCCACGTAGTCGTCCTGCTGCCCGTTGGCGGCCAGTTCGCGGGCGCGCACGGTGGGCACGTGCAGCAACTGCTTGACCATCCGGCGCAGCGCGAACTCGACTTCCTCGGCAGCGGCGGTGCACCCGTGGCGGGCACGGACCTTCTCCATCTCCGCGTCCAGCACGTTCATCGTGTGGCGGCGCAGGGCAACGATGGCAGAGTCCACGGACCGGGCTTCGCGCTCCTGCTCGAACGCCTTCGCGGCGCCCTTGACGATGCCGCTTGCCTGGGCCAGGGATTCCGCCTGCTCCTGGGGCGCCGCCAGGCGCACGGACTCGAGGGTAAGGAGCTCGACGCCGTCCAGTTCGCCCACCGCGGGGTCGAAATCGTGGGTGAGTGCGAGGTCGATGGCTATCAGGGGCTGCGGGGAGTTTGCGCGGACCAGGGCCAGTTCGTCCGCCTCAACCCGCGTGTCGGAACCGCTGCAGCCGATCATGACGTCGGCGGCGGCGACGGCGGGCCGCAGCGACTCGGTGTCCAGGGCTGTGCCGCCCCGGGTTGCCACGAAGCCTTCGGCCCGCCCGGAGGAGGAAAAGACGGAGATGTCCGTGCAGCCGCGTTCGCGCAGCAGCGCCATGGTGGCTCCGGCGTAGGCGCCGGTCCCGAAGACCACCACCTTCTTGGCGGACCAGTCGGCGTTCTCGGACAGATCGGTTGCGAGGTCCAGCGCCACGGAAACAATCGAAAGGCCGCGGGAACCGAGGGCGGTCTGCGCGCCGACGTCCTTGGCCGTCTTGGAAGCGGCCTGGAACAGCCGGACCAGCCCGGAGCTCGCGGTGCCTTCGTGCTGGGCATTGATCAGGGCCCGCCGCACCTGGCCGGCTATCTCGCGTTCACCCACGACGGCGGAGTCCAGGCCCGCGCTCACGGCGAACAGGTGCTGGGTCACTTCGGGGCCGGTGCGGGTACTGAAGGAACGCGACACGAGGGGCTCGGCCAGTCCGCTGGCCTCGCTGATGCGGGCCACGAGGGCCGCACGGGCGGCCTCGACGTCGTCCGGGTTGCGGGCTTCCCCGTAGATCTCGTAGCGGTTGCAGGTGGCCAGGACCACAGCGCCCGCTACTGCCGGGGATTCCGTCAGCGCGGATGCGGCAATGCCGGAGGAACCGTTGCTCAACTGAGCGACGGTTTCAAGGTCGATGTCGGCGTGTGTAGCCACCAATGAGAAAAGAACCACAGCAGACCAATCATAGCTTTTTCGCACCTTGGTAGAACAACCCCCGGCCGCTCCGGCCGCCGGTTAGGGCTGTGATTCCCGCCACGGGTGCGCGGAGCAGGCCCGGGCAGACAGGTTGTCGTTATCTTTTGCAGCTCTTTTTCGGCACAATCAAAAGCATGACTCCTAGCCCCGCCGTCTCCGCTGCCGGCACCCTTGCCGCCGACCACCCGCTGCTGGATGGCCGCACCGCGGATTCCCCGCTGATCACGGCCTACCGCGGGGGCAAGCCCTCCCGCCGTCCCGTCTGGTTCATGCGGCAGGCCGGCCGGTCGCTGCCGGAGTACCTGAAGGTGCGCGAGGGCATTGCCATGCTGGACTCCTGCCTCCGGCCGGAACTCGCTTCGGAGATCACGCTCCAACCCGTGCGCCGCCATGACGTGGATGCCGGCATCTTCTTCTCCGACATCGTCATTCCCCTGAAGCTTGCCGGCGTCGGTGTGGACATCGTGCCGGGCGTGGGGCCGGTCCTGGACAAGCCCGTGCGTACCGCCGCGGACGTGGCAGCCCTGCCACAGCCGACATGGGAGGCGCTGGAGCCGATCCGCGAAGCGGTCCGCCTGACCGTGGCTGAACTGGGCAAGACCCCGCTGATCGGGTTCGCCGGAGCGCCGTTCACCCTTGCGGCGTACATGGTGGAAGGCAAGCCGTCCCGCGACCACCTGGGTCCCCGCACCATGATGCACGCAGACCCGGAGACCTGGGCCGCCCTGGCCAACTGGGCCGCCGACGCATCGGGCATGTTCCTGCAGGCGCAGCTGGAGGCCGGCGCGTCCGCCGGACAGCTCTTTGACTCCTGGGCCGGTTCGCTGGGCCTGGCCGACTACACAAAGTATGTTGCACCGGCGTCCACCCGTGCCCTGGACCACGTCCGGCGCCTGGGTGCTCCGCTGGTCCACTTCGGCACCGGCACCTCGGAACTGCTCGTTGCCATGCGCGACGTCGGCGTGGACGTCGTTGGCGTCGACTACCGGCTGCCGCTGGACGAAGCAAACCGCCGCCTGGGCGGGACGGTGCCGCTGCAAGGCAACATCGACCCCGCTTTGCTGGCCGCGCCCTGGGACATCCTGGAAGCGCACGTCCGCGACGTCATCGCCGCCGGCTCCGGGGCTCCCGGCCACGTCCTGAACCTCGGGCACGGAGTGCCGCCGGAAACGGACCCCGCCGTGCTGACGCGCGTGGTGGAACTGATCCACTCAATCTCGCCGGAGTAGTCCAATGGGCACCTCCGCGGCCAGGTCCACCCCGGCAATCGTTGTGGGGGGCGGGATCTCCGGTTTGCTGTCCGCCCGCGAACTCGCCGCCGCCGGCCATCAGGTCACGGTGCTGGAGGCCGGCACGGAGTGGGGCGGCTGCGTGGGAAGCCATGAGGTGGCCGGCCTCACGCTGGACAGTGGCGCCGAATCCTTCGCTACGCGGTCCGACGCCGTCTCCGGCCTTGCCGCCGAACTGGGCCTTGCGGACAAGATTGTCCCTCCGCGCCCAGGCGGCGCCTGGGTGCAGCTTCCCGAGGGCCCCCGGGAACTTCCCAAGACCGGAGTCCTTGGTATCCCCGCCAACCCCTGGGATCCGGAGGTCCGCCGTTCCCTCGGCCTGCTGGGAGCATTGCGCGCCTCTGTGGACAGAATCCTGCCCGCCTCCGTGGGAGCGGGCGCCGGTGTCACCAGCGTCTCCGCCCTGGTCAGGGCGAGGATGGGAACCCGCGTGCTGGAACGGCTGGTCTCGCCCGTGGTGGGCGGCGTCCATTCCGCCGACCCGGCCCTGCTCGACGTCGACATGGTGGCACCGGGCCTGCGCGCAGGGCTGCAGCAACACGGCTCCCTCGCTGCCGCCGTGTCCGCGCAACGGCGCCGGCCTGCCGGGGCCGCAGCCAACGCTCCCGCAGCCGCGGGGGGCCAGCCGGCCAAAGCCGGCTCCGCCGTCGCGGGCCTTGAAGGCGGCATGCACACACTGGTCAGCGCCCTGGTGGCGGACCTTCGCCGCCGGGATGTCACGCTGCTGACAGGAACCGCGGCAACGTCGGCCACGCGGACCCCGTCGGGCTGGCACATCACCGCCGCGGGAAAGGCGTTCGACGCCGCCCTGCTGGTGGTCGCCGTCGACGGCCCGGCCGCCGTCGGACTGCTGGAAGCTGCCGTCCCCGCCATAGCAGGGAAGAAGCCCTCCCCGGGCCCGGACGTCAAGCTCGTGACCCTCGTGATGGACAAGCCCGAGCTGGACCGGCGGCCGCGCGGGACGGGCATCCTGGTGGCGCCGCAGACGCCCGGCATTGAAGCCAAGGCGTTGACGCATGCCACCGGAAAGTGGGACTGGCTGACAGCCGCGGCCGGTCCGGGCCGCCACGTGGTGCGGCTTTCCTACGGGAGGGTGGACGGCGCCGCGGCCCAGGCCGGCGGCCCGGAAACGGACGATGAGCTGCTGACGGCAGCGCTGCGGGACGCTTCCGCGCTCCTGGACGTCCGACTCGGCAGGGAAGACGTGGTGGGCTGGGACGTCGTGCGGTGGCGCGGATCGCTGCCGTTCGCCGCCGTCGGACACCGTGCCCGGGTGGCGGACATCCGCCGGGCCTGCACGGCGGCCGGCAGCCTGGCCGTCGTCGGAGGCTGGGTTGCCGGCAATGGCCTCGCCGCTGTGGTGGCTGACACACGGGAACAAATCCGGGGGCTGCTCGCCGGCTGAGCATCGCTGCAGGTCAGCCGCACGAATGCGGCGCTGCAGGCCGTGCCGGAGGACCCCTGAAGCGGGCTGGCCGGTTTCCAATCGGGCCTGCGGTCTGGATAGTGTCGATGACTATGGTTCAACACAGGTCCGAGCTTTCCATGTCCCGGACCGGTATCCATGGGGGGCTCCGACGCGGCACCGCAGCTGCGGCCGTCGGGGCGGTACTGGTTCTTTCAACCGGCGTTCCGGCGTCCTTCGCCGACGATCCAACATCTCCGCCCCGCGGTCCCGCGGCGCAGGCTTCCGGCAGGCCGCAGCCGGCCCCGCGCGCCAGCCTGTCCGTGCCAGCGCCGCTGCTTCCGGCGGTCAAAGCTTCCCTCGCTGCCGGTGCGACGACGGGCCAGGCCACCTCCGCGGCCTCCGAGTCCTCCCTGGCGGCCACGCTGCCCCTTCCGAACCTTCCGCTTCCCTCGCCCTCCAGCACGTCCTCCGCGCCCAGCGACTCAACTGCGGCGCCCACCTCGTCACAGGCTTCCGCCGCACCGGCAGCCCCGGCTCCGGCAACCGCTCCCTCTCCTCCCGCGGCGGCCCAGGCCACCCCGCCGGCAGCCGGCGGCGCGGCCCAGGCCCCGCGCGACGCGGTCCCCCGCCCTGCGGTGCCGGCAGAGGGTGGAACGCAGGCGGGACCGGCAACGGCAGCCCCCGGAGCGCCGTCCGAAGGCAACGAAACCGGTACGGCAGCCGGGGCAGGGTCAGCCGCCCCGGCGGTTCCGGGGACTACGAGCACGGCCCTGCCGACGGCGTTCGCGCGGCAGCCGCATCCAGCCGGAACCCCGCAGGCCGCCGGAGTGCCGGCTGCCGGCCACCGCGCCGCCTCATCCACGGCACCGATTGCCGGGCTGCCGGATGCCATGGTGTGGCTGGGGGTTGGACTGGTGGGGATCGGAACCGCCGCCGGCCTGGTGTTCTTCCGCCTGCGCAGGCCCTGGTGACGCGCCGTGCGCTGGCGCGGCGAATCGGAAATGCAGTGACTTTAATCACTTCTACGAGTTGTAGAAGTTTTCGGTTTCGACTTGAGGGTAGCGAAGGGGCAAACTTGTAACCATGAGCCACACTTCTGCCGAATCTGTCACTAAAACCGAAGAATCAGCCGAGCAGTTCTTTACCCTGTGGACGGTATTCAAGCGGTCCGAGCCTGTGCTCCGCAGCGCTGATGCTGCCGCCGACTTCGAGGCGCTGCTGGCACGTCTCGCCGAGGCCGGCGTGACGCACCGCGGCAGCTATGACGTTTCCGCCATGCGCGCCGACGCCGACGTCATGGTGTGGCTCCACGGACCCAAGCCGGAGGCGCTGCAGCAGGCCATCCGGGACATCCGCCGCAGCAGCCTGTTCGCCGGCACCGAGATCGTTTGGTCGGCCATGGGCGTCCACCGCGAGGCCGAGTTCGCCAAGAACCACACCCCGGCGTTCTCCCGTGGCGTCACCCCCGCGGAATGGCTGTGCGTCTACCCGTTCGTCCGTTCCTACGAGTGGTACCTCCTGCCCGACGCCGAGCGCGGCAAGATGCTCCGCGACCACGGCCTGCTGGGCAGGGACTTTCCGCAGGTCATTTCCAACACCGTCTCCTCCTTCGCGCTGGGGGACTGGGAATGGATCCTGGGCCTCGAAGCACCGGAGCTGGTGGACCTGGTGGACCTGATGCGGCACCTGCGTTCCACGGAGGCGCGCAACCACGTCCGCGAGGAAATCCCCTTCTACACCGGCCGCCGGATCACCGCCGACGAAGTTGCCGAGGTCCTCGCATGAGCCCGCTGGACCCGCAGGCCCCGGCCGTCAACCCCGTCACCGAGGCAGGCCGCATGGCTCCCAAGGATTACGACGCCGTCCTGCTCGCCTCCTTCGGCGGCCCGGAAGGCCAGGAGGACGTCATCCCGTTCCTCCGCAATGTCACCCGCGGCCGGGGCATCCCGGACGAGCGGCTTGAGGAAGTTTCCCACCACTACCGTGCCAATGGCGGCATCAGCCCCATCAACCAGCAGAACAGGGAGCTCAAGGCAGCCCTGGAAGCCGAGCTGGCCGCCCGCGGCATCGACCTGCCGGTGCTGTGGGGCAACCGCAACTGGGCCCCGTACATCCCGCAGACACTGCAGGACGCGTACGACGCCGGACACCGCCGGGTGCTCATGCTCACCACGAGTGCCTACTCCTGTTACTCCAGCTGCCGCCAGTACCGCGAGGACATCGGCATGGCGCTGACGGAAACAGGCCTGGACGGCAAGCTGGAGGTGGACAAGGTCCGCCAGTACTTCGACCACCCCGGTTTCGTGGAACCGTTCGTCGAAGGAACCGCTGCCGGGCTCGCCAACGTCCGCGCCAAGCTCGCCGAAGCCGGAACGCCGGACGCCCCCGTGCACATCCTGTTCGCCACCCATTCCATCCCCACCCGCGACGCAGAAGCTGCGGGCCGGTCCGAGGGCGAGCCGCGCGAGTTCGAGGAAGGCTCAGCCTACGTGGCGCAGCACCTCGCCAACGCCGCCGCGGTCATCGACCGGGTCCAGGAGGAATCCGGGCTGGGCGCGCCGTGGTCCCTGGTGTACCAGTCCCGCTCGGGTGCCCCGCACGTGCCGTGGCTGGAGCCGGACATCAACGACGCCATCGAGGAGCTGGCCGGCCAGGGAGTCAAGGGCATCGTCATCGTTCCCCTCGGCTTCGTCAGCGACCACATGGAAGTCGTCTGGGACCTGGACACCGAAGCCATGGAGACCTGCGCCAACCTCGGCCTGGCTGCCACCCGCGTGCCCACGCCTGGCACGCACCGCAAGTTCGTGACCGGGCTGGTGGACCTCATCTGCGAGCGGACGGTGGCCAACAACATCAGCGACCGTCCCGCCGTCACCGGCCTCGGCCCCTGGTATGACGTCTGCCGCCCCGGATGCTGCGCCAACTTCCGCGGCGAGAAGCCCACCATCGCGGGGGCCGACACCACCGTGGGCACCGGCCATGATCCCTACCCGGCCGGCACAGGTGCTCCCTCCGGCGCAGCCGGGGAGACGGTCCAGCCGTGACCGTCCGGATTGGTACCCGTGCCAGCAAGCTTGCGCTGACCCAGACCCAGCAGACGGCCGACCAGTTGGCTGCCGTGGGTGGTTTCCCGGTCGAGTTGGTCCATATCAGGACCGACGGCGACGTCCTCACCGGATCGCTGTCCCAGATGGGCGGCACCGGCGTCTTCGTCGCCGCCCTGCGCGACGCACTGCTGCGTGACGAGTGCGACGTTGCCGTCCACTCCCTGAAGGACCTGCCCACGGGCGCCGCCGTCGGCCTTAGCCTGGCCGCGACGCCGCGACGCGTGGACGTGCGCGACGTCCTCTGCGCGCGGGACGGGCTCAAGCTTGCCGGCCTGCCCGCCGGAGCCCGCGTGGGCACAGGCTCGCCCCGGCGTGCAGCCCAGCTGCGTGCTGCCCGCGCCGACCTGGACATCGTGGACATCCGCGGCAACGTGGACACCCGCCTCGGCCGTGTTCCCGGGCTCCCCGGCAACACCACGGACGATGTGGTGCCCGGCAAGTCGTGTGACCTGGATGCCGTGGTGCTGGCTGCCGCCGGCCTGGAGCGGATTGGCCGGCTGGACGCCGTGAGTGAATACCTGGAGACCGACGTGATGCTTCCCGCCGCCGGCCAGGGATCGCTCGCGATCGAATGCCGCACCGCGGATGCGCCCCCCAGGCCGGGTTCCACCGAAGGATCCCTCGGGGTCCTCGCCCAGGCGCTGGCCGCGCTGGATGATTCCGACACGCGCCTGGCCGTCACGGCGGAGCGTGCCCTGCTGGCGCGGCTGGAAGCGGGGTGCGCCGCCCCGGTGGGCGCCTACGCCTACCGCAAGGGCAGCATGCTCCACCTTGAAGCCGTGGTGTGCGCAGTCGACGGCACCGCCACGGTCCGGGACAAGCGCGCCACGGATGGCCTGACGGAAGTAGGCGCCACGCTCCTGGGCATCGAACTGGCCGAAGTCCTCCTGGCCGCCGGGGCTGCCGGCATCGCGGACCTGCAGGCGTCCTGACCTGGCGATGACAGAGCCTTCCCGCAGGCCCGGATCCGGCACCCCGCTCAGGGGGGCCCGGGTCCTGGTCACGCGCAGTCCGGAGCGTTCGGCAGCGCTGGTGGAGGCGCTGTCCGCGGCCGGCGCCCAGCCGGTGCTGCTTCCGCTCATCGACTTTGAGCGGGCCCCGGACCAGCACGCCCTGGACGTCGCCTGCGACGCCCTGGCAGCGGGAGCCTTTGACTGGCTGGTGGCCAGCAGCGCCACCACCATCCACGTGCTGACAGGCAAAGCCAAGGAACGGGGCCTCGGCCTGGGCCGGCTGGTTCCCGCCGCCACGCGCATCGCCGCCATCGGACCGGCCACGCGACGGCTGCTGGAAGCCGAGGGGCTCACCGTGGCGCTCACCCCGCCCGGCGAACAGTCCGCCGCCGGGCTCCTCGCCGTTTGGCCCGGCGGGGGCAAGGTCCTCCTGCCGCAGGCCGACATCGCCGCACCCGCCCTGGCCGAGGGCATGGCAGCCGCCGGCAGCGCGGTGACCGCCGTGACCGCCTACCGGACGGTGGACTACCCGGCGGCTGCGGAGCGGAGGCTCGCCGTGCCCATGGAGGATCCGGACGACGGCCGCCGGCCGCCGTCGTACTCCCTCGTGACGCCGGAAACGGCGGCAGCGGACATCGCGGCCGGCCGCATCAACGCCGTCATCGCCGCTTCGCCGAGTGCCGTGCGCCGCATCTCCGCCCTCGCCCCGCTCACCGCCTGCAGGCTGGTGGCCATAGGGCGTTCGACGGCGGACCAGGCCGCCGCGCTTGGCCTTCCGGTGGCCGCCGTGGCGGCTGAGCCCACGCCGGAAGGGTTGGTGGCCGCCGTCGCCAAGGCCCTGAACCCGCCCTGACGACGCGCAGGCAGTATCCAATGGCAATCCATCCCCGATTCCCTGAACCACGAAGGACAGGACCATGACTTTCCCCAGCCAACGCCCCCGCCGCCTGCGCACTACCCCGGCCATGAGGCGGATGACCTCCGAGACCCGGCTGTCACCGGCCGAGCTCATCCTGCCCGCCTTCATCCGCGAGGGGCTCACCGAACCGAACCCCATCACGTCGATGCCCGGCGTGGTCCAGCACACCACCGACACCCTCAAACGGGCCGCGGCCGAGGCCGTGGAACTGGGACTGGGCGGCATCATGCTGTTCGGCATCCCCGAAACGCGCGACGCCGAAGGCACTGCTTCCCTCGACCCGGACGGCGTCCTGAACAAGGCCATCCGCGACGTCCGCGCGGAGGTGGGGGATGACCTGGTGGTGATGAGCGACGTCTGCCTCGACGAATTCACCGACCACGGCCACTGCGGGGTGCTCGACCCTGACGGTTACGTGGACAACGACCGCACGGTGGAGATCTACGCCAGGATGGCCGTGGCACAGGCCGAGGCCGGCGCCCATATGCTCGGCCCCTCCGGCATGATGGACGGCCAGATCGCCGCCATCAGGTCGGCGCTGGACGCGGCCGGCCACGTCAACACCTCCGTCATCGCGTACGCCGCGAAGTACGCATCTGCGTTCTACGGCCCGTTCCGTGAAGCGGTGGATTCACAGCTCAAGGGCGACCGCCGGACGTACCAGATGGACGCCGGCAACCGCATCGAGGCCTTGCGCGAGGTGGAACTGGACCTGGCGGAGGGCGCCGACATCGTCATGGTCAAGCCCGCCATGAGCTACCTGGACATCGTGGCGGACGTCGCCGCCATGAGCCCGGTGCCCGTTTCCGCGTACCAGATTTCCGGTGAATACGCGATGATCGAGGCGGCCGCGGCCAACGGCTGGATCGACCGTCGCGCCGCCATCACCGAGTCGGTCCTGGGGATCCGCAGGGCCGGCGCCCACACGGTGCTGACCTACTGGGCGGCCGAGCTTGCCGGCTGGCTGAAGGAAACCCGGTGACCACCGTGCCGGCGTCCCCCACCGCCCCGGTGGGGGACGGGCGGATCCTGATCGGCCTCAACACCTTCGGTGACATCGGCGAGAAACCGGACGGGAGCCCCCAGTCGCCCGCTGAAGTCCTGCGCCAGCTGCTGGAACAGGCGCAGCTGGCCGACGCCGTCGGACTCCACGCCTTTGGAGTGGGGGAGCACCACCGCAAGGACTACGCCGTGTCAGCGCCCGAGGTGTTCCTTGCCGCCGCCGCGGCGCGCACCACCCGCATCCGGCTGGGCTCGGCAGTGACGGTGCTGAGCTCGGACGATCCCATCCGGGTGTTCCAGCGCTTCTCCACCGTGGACGCCCTTTCCAACGGCCGGGCGGAAGTCATGCTCGGCCGCGGATCTTTCATCGAATCCTTCCCCTTGTTCGGCCTCGACCTGGCCGACTACGAGGTCCTGTTCGAAGAGAAGCTGGAACTGTTCGACAAGGTGCGGGCGCAGAAGCCGGTGCACTGGGAGGGCCGTACCCGCCCGGCGCTGCATGGCCTGGGCGTCTTCCCGCCGCTCGAGCACCACCTGCTGCCCACCTGGATCGGGGTTGGCGGGACACCCGAGTCGGTCCTGCGGTGCGCCCACTACGGCTACCCCATCATCTTCGCCATCATCGGCGGCCAGCCGCGCGGGTTCCGGCCCCTGGTGGACCTGTACCGCGAAGCCATGGCCAAGTACGGCCACCCGATGCAGCAGGTCGCCACCCACTCGCCGGGCCACGTGGCCGAAACCGACGAGCAGGCCCGGGAGGAACTGTTCCCGCACTGGCTGAAGCTGCGGAACAAGCTCGGGGCCGAGCGCGGCTGGGGTCCGGCCGGGCGGGGCGAATTCGATGCCCTGTGCGCCCCGGAAGGCGCCCTTTATGTCGGATCGCCGGAAACGGTGGCGCAAAAGATCGTCCGGCTCAAGCGCGACCTTGGGGTGGACCGCTTCGACCTCAAATACAGCAACGGGCCCCTGCCGCATTCGGCCATGATGCGCTCGATCGAACTGATCGGCACCGCCGTCGCCCCGCGCGTGGCTGAACTGCTGGCCGGCTAACCCTGCCCGTCCTGCTACCTGAGAGAATAGGAACCATGACTTCCAGCAATCCTCGCAACGAGGCACTCTTCGACCGCGCCCGCCAGCTGATGCCGGGCGGGGTCAACTCACCGGTGCGCGCCTTCGGGTCCGTCGGCGGAACGCCGCGCTTCATGGTCTCCGCGAAAGGGCCGTACCTGACGGATGCCGACGGCAAGGAATACGTGGACCTCGTCTGCTCGTGGGGCCCGGCCCTCCTGGGACACGCCCACCCGGCCGTCCTCGACGCCGTGCACGCCGCCGTGGACCGCGGCCTGTCCTTCGGCGCCTCCACCCCTGACGAGGCCAACCTGGCCGCCATCGTCCAGGAACGCGTCCCCGCCGTCGAACGCCTCCGCATGGTCTCCACCGGCACCGAGGCCACCATGACCGCCGTCCGGCTGGCCCGCGGCTTCACCGGCCGCAACCTCATCATCAAGTTCGCCGGCTGCTACCACGGGCACCTGGATGGGCTGCTGGCCGCCGCCGGCTCGGGCGTGGCCACCCTCGCGCTGCCCGGGTCCGCCGGCGTCACCGAGGCCACCGCCGCCGAAACGCTGGTGCTGCCCTACAACGACCTCGAGGCTGTCAAGGAAGCCTTCGCCTCGCACGGACCCAACATCGCGGCCGTCATCACCGAGGCCGCGCCCGCCAACATGGGCGTCGTCACCCCCGCAGAAGGCTTGAACGCCGGCCTCTCCCGCATCACCCGCGAACACGGTGCCCTGCTCATCGTCGACGAAGTCCTCACCGGCTTCCGTACCGGCTACTCCGGCTACTGGGGCCTCACCGGCGGCGCGCCGGACTCCGACGATCCCTGGACCCCGGACCTGCTCACCTTCGGCAAGGTCATCGGCGGCGGCATGCCGACGGCGGCCCTGGGCGGACGTGCCGACGTCATGGACTACCTCGCACCCACCGGTCCCGTGTACCAGGCAGGCACCCTGTCCGGGAACCCGGTGGCCATGGCCGCGGGCGTCGCCACCCTGACGAACGCCACCCGCGACGTCTACTCCTTCATCGATGTCCGCTCGCTGGAACTCTCCTCCGCCGTCTCCACGGCCCTGGACGCGGCAGGCGTGGACCACTCCATCCAGTTCGCCGGAAACCTCTTCTCGGTGGCGTTCGGAACCTCGGCGCACGGCGTCCACAATTACGCCGACGCGCAGGCGCAGGAGGCGTTCCGCTACGCACCGTTCTTCCACTCCATGCTGGAGTCCGGGGTATACCTGCCGCCGTCGGTCTTCGAAGCCTGGTTCCTCTCGGCCGCGCACGACGATGACGCCATGAACCGGATCTACGACGCGCTGCCTGCCGCCGCCAGGGCCGCCGCTGCCGCCCAGGGCTAGGCCCGCCGTCGGGCTTTAACCGAAGAATCCCCGCCTGCAGGCTGCAGGCGGGGATTCTTTTTCTGTTCCAGGTGCTACAGGACGTCCGCCAGGAAGCCCTTCAGCCGGTCCGTCCGGGGCTCGGTGAAGATCTGCTCGGGCGGGCCGGACTCCACCACCACGCCGGCGTCCATGAAGGTCACGGCGTCGGAGACGTTGCGCGAGAAGCCCATCTCGTGGGTCACCACCACCATGGTCATGCCGCCCTTGGCGAGGTCCGTCATGAGCGCCAGCACTCCCTTAACCAGCTCGGGGTCCAAGGCGGAGGTGGCCTCGTCGAAGAACATGACCTCGGGTTTCATGGCCAGCGCACGGGCAATCGCCACGCGCTGCTGCTGGCCGCCGGAGAGGTTCGCCGGGCGGGAATCGGCCTTGTGCTTCAGGCCGACCAGGTCCAGCTGCTCCAACGCTTCGCTGCGCGCCTGCTCCTTGGGGAGCTTGCGCAGCTTCCGCAGGGCCAGGGAAACGTTCTCTTCCACCGTCTTGTGCGGGAACAGGTTGAACTGCTGGAACACCATGCCGATCCGGCGCCGGAGTTCATCCGGGTTGTCCTTCAGGACTGAACGGCCATCCAGCAGGATGTCGCCCTGGTCCGGTTCGATCAGCCGGTTCATGACCCGCAGCAGGGTGGACTTGCCGGAACCGGACGGGCCGATCACCGACGCCGTGGTGCCCTGGGGCACATGCAGGTCAATGCCCCGCAGGACATGGTTGCTACCGAAGGAAAGGTGGATGTTCTTTGCGCTCAGCGTTCCCGACGCGAACTCGCTCATGCCTGGGCTCCCTTCCCGACGACGGCCGCGGCCTCGTCCGGTTCCTTCTTTTCAGGCCGGCCGGTGCGCAGCCGGGAGTCGATGTAGTTGACGAAGTGCGTCAACGGGATGGTGAGCACCAGGTAGAAGACCGCCGCAGCAACGTAGGGCGACAGGTTGCCTGTGGTGGCGGCTGCGTCCTTGCCGATCTGGAAGATCTCGCGTTCGCTGGCCAGCAGGCCCAAAAGGAACACCAAGGAGGATTCCTTGATCAGCGCAATGAACTGGTTGACCAGGGCCGGAAGGACGCGGCGGATGCCCTGGGGGACGACGACGAGGCGCATCGACGCCCCGTAGCCGAACCCCAGGGCGCGCGACGCCTCGAGCTGTCCCTTGTCCACGCTCTGGATGCCGGAGCGGAAAATCTCGCCGATGTAGGCACCGGACATCAGGGACAGGGCGGCGATAGCCATCGGATAGGGGCTCGTGGAGCCGGTCAGTTCACGGACGATGGGTCCAAAACCGAATCCGATGACCAGGATGGTCAGTACCGGCGGAAGGCCGCGCAGGACGTCCGTGTAGATACGTGCGACCCAGCGGGCTGCTGCGTTCCGGGAAATCCCCATCAGGGCGAGCAGCATTCCCAGGGCTGTCCCGATGATTCCTGAAATGATGGCGAGCACCAGGGTGTTCGGCAAACCGACGGCGAACATCTTGGGGATGACTTCGCCCATCGCCTTCCAGTCGAGGAAGGTGTCAGCAAGTTGCTTGAGGATATCCATGGAACGCCGGGATTACTTGGCGGGAATCTGGACGGCCTTGCTGCCCGGCTTCCAGCCCTGCGGGGTCTGTTCGGCGGCGGTGGGCCGGTCCTTGTACCACTCGGCGGTCAGCTTGGTCCACGTGCCGTCCGCGATCACTGCGTCGAGGCCCGAGTTCAGGGCATCGATCAGGGCCTGGTTGTCCTTGTTCACTGCGTAGGCGGTGAAGTTCTGGGTGTTGACGACCTTTTCGGCGATCTTGGTGTTGTCGCCTTCCTTGACCTGGCCGGTGGCCTGCTGCGAGGGGGCAACCCAGGCATCGATCTGGCCGTTCTTCACGTTCCCGTAGACGGTGTTGTAGTCGGGGAAACGCACGGGCTCCAGGCCGAGGGTGTTGGTGACGTAGTCGTCCTGCACCGTGCCTTGGACGACGCCGATGCGGACGCCTTCCTTGAGGTCGGCAAAGCCGGTGACCTTCGCGTCGTTCTTGGTGACAACCGCCATGTAGCCGAAGTCGTAACCGTTAGTGAACCCAACGGTCTTGCGGCGGGCGTCAGTGGTGGAGATCGAGGAGGATCCGACGTCGAACTGCTTGTTGGCGACCTGGGACAGCAGTGCGGAGAAGTCGGTGGAGGCGAACTCGACCTTCAGGCCCAGCTTGTCACCGATGGCGCGCAGCAGCTCGTTGTCGTAACCGGTGAATTTGCCGGAAGGATCGATGAAAATGTTGGGCGGGGCGTCGGACAGGGTGCCCACGCGCAGGGTGCCTTCGGTGATGAGGCCGAGCTTGGTCTTGTCGATCTTGTCGATCGGGGTGACCTCGGCGGTGGTGTACTTGTCAAGTGTCTGCTGGTCGCTGCCCTTGAGGGCGTCGGTGGGGGTTCCGCTGGGCTGGGAGGAGCCGCCGCCGCAGGCTGCCAGGGATGCCGCGAGGGCCAGGGCAACGGGAGCGGTCGTAAGCCACTTCAACGCTTTGATTTTCATCAGCTTGTCACTTTCATTGAGTCATAAGTCGACCGGGCCGCAATGCTGCGCTCTGGCATCTGGCACCTGTCCGGCGCTGGTCCAGCAGGCCGGGGGCAGGGGGCGACCGCAAAACTTTATTGTCTCACTAGTGTGAATTGCAGCCGATTTGCGAATCATAGGAGGTGTGCACGGCCTTTTTGCGAACATCCTTCCGTAAAAGACCACTGTGGATGCAGCACCGGGAGGTGGTAGGGCTGTGAGGCGAACCCTGTGGCGCGATTCGCGCACTATTTGTGAAGCAGCGTGACTGTGACATGCATCGCAATGTCTGGCGTGGTGCCCCTGATGGACCTAGAACCCTCCGGTGGTGGCATCCTGCGGGGGAAGGACGGGCCAGTCCCCTTCAATCACTGCCGTCGGCTTGGTCTTCCGCAGATAGCCCTGGAAATCCGCCGCCTGGCTGACCGCCCATTCCACCTGCAACTGGTGCAGCTGGCTGGCCGGCATCATCAGCTTGGGAAACTTCCCGGCCATTGCGTCCAGGACCCGAAGCGTGGCCAGGGCATCCGCCGCCGACGTATGCGCATTATCAAGGACAACACCATATTCCTCGCACAGCGCGGTGAGGGTGCGCTTGCCCTTCCGGTACCGGTCCACCTGCTTGTTCATGATGTAGGGATCCAGCACCGGGAACCGGGTGAGCTGGGGAATGCCGTAGCGCGCGGACTCCGCGGCAAGGACGGTGAAGTCGTAGCTGGCATTGAAGGCGATCACCGGGATGCCTGAGTCGAAGAGCTCCTGGAGGACGGCGGCAACTTCACCGGTCACCTCCTGGGCAGGCCGGCCGTCCCGCCTTGCCTGTTCAGTGGTGATGCCGTGGACGTCGCTGGCTTCGGTGGGAATTTCCACGCCCGGATCTGCCAGCCACTCGTGCTCCTTGATAACCTCACCGCTGTTGTCCACCACTGTGATCGACGCGGTGACGATCCGCGCCGCGCGGGAGTTCCGGCCCGTGGTTTCGAGGTCGAATGCGGCTCGTGGCAGGGTGTTCCAGGTACTCATGGTTCCACGCTACGGGGAGGCTCCGACAATTCCGGGGAACGCCACTGCGGCTACATTGGATCAATGCGGATTGAGTACGTGCAGGCGGTCCTGGCCATTGTGAGGCTGGTACCGGCGGGATCCGCGGTCTCGTACGGGGATGTTGCCGAGCTGCTGGGATCAGGGGGGCCCCGGCAGGTGGGGTCCGTCATGAGCCACTACGGCGGCGGTGTCCCCTGGTGGCGCGTCCTGAAGGCGAGCGGCCATGCGCCCGAAGGACACGAAGCCCAGGCCCTGCTCCTGTACGTTGATGAGGGCACCCCGCTGCTGGGTGCATTCGAGTCTTGCCTCCGGACGGGCGAAGGCAGGTGGCGGGTTGACCTGGCAGCCGCACGCTGGGCGCCCACCGACGATGAATTCGACCGTATCGACGCGGTAGCGGACCGGTTGGAGCGCGGGCTCCATCAATTGTCGGTGCCGGATGATGGAATGGCGTTGTGACGGTAACTCTTCCTTTGACAGGTCCCCGGGACCTGGACCAGGCCTTCGGCCCTGCCACCCCGGGGGGCGCGAGGACAGCAGCAGCAGCCCTCCGGCTGCTGGCTCCGCGGCGGGTCCATGCGGCGGGCGTCAGGCTGACGCCGGACCAGCAGGCTGCCGTTGACGTCCCCCAGGGCGCCGGCCCCGTGATGGTTCCCGGAGCGCCGGGAACGGGAAAAACCACGGTGCTGATCGAAGCAGCGGTCCAGCGCGTCTTCCGCGACGGCGTCGACCCTGAACGCATGCTGATCCTCGCGCCCACCAGGCTTGCGGCGGATTTCCTGCGGGACCGTTTCACCGCCCGCCTGGACAGGAGCCTGAGTACCACACCGGCCCGGACGTGGGCCTCGTATGCCTTTGACGTGATCAGGCGGGCCAAAGCCGAAGGCGTTATTCCCCTGTCCAAACCGCCCCGCCTCCTGTCCGGGCCGGAGCAGGACCTGATCATCAAGGAACTCCTCGAGGGCCACCGTTTGCCGGGACTTGAGCTGCCGTGGCCAGCGGACCTTGACGGGGCGTTGGAGACCCGCGGCTTCCGCCAGGAAGTACGGCAGTTGTTCGACCGCATCATCGAGTCAGGGCGGACGGCAGCGGACCTTGAGCAGCTGGGGAACGAGTGCGGCAGGCCGGACTGGAAGGCGGCAGCCGCGCTGTACGCGGAGTACCGGGACGTCCTTGACCTTCGGATGCCGGAGGCGTTCGACCCCGCCGGCATCATCACGGCCGCCCGGCAGATCTTCCAGGACGCCCCGGCTTTCCTTGCTGCCGAACGTGCCCGCCTGCAGCTCATCCTGGTGGATGACGTCCAGGAGGCGAACCCCGCCATCTTCGAACTCCTTGCCGATATCGCTGCCGGCAAAGACTGTTTCATAACCTCCTCCCCGGACACCGTCGTCCAGGGATTCCGGGGGGCGCGGCCTGACCTGGTGGCTGAGCTGCCCCGGCTGTTGTCAACGAAGGGGCCCGCCGTCGAACGTCCCCTTCGGTACGCCCACGGGCTGGCGCCCGCCGTGGCGGAGTCATGGCTCAACGTCGCCGGACGCATTTCGCAGCGCGCGGGCGGGCAAATGGCACGGCAACTGGAGCAGCCCGGGACCCTCCGGCCCGCCGGCGCCGTCGAAGCCCACCTGGTTCCCACAGCGGTCCACGAACTGCGCTACGTCGCACAGCGCATCCTGGACCAGCACATCAACCACGGGCGGGACCTGGCGGACATCGCAGTGATCGTTCGCAACGGCGGCCAGGTCAGCGAGCTGCAGCGGTACCTGTCCGGCCAGGGGATCCCGGTACGCGTGCCGGTGGCCGAATCCGCGGTCCGGGACGAGGTGGCAGTGCGTCCGCTCCTGGATGCCTTTGCCATCGCACTGGATCCGGCACTGCTTACCCCGGAGGCTGCGGTATCCCTCCTCACGTCCAGGATCGGCGGAGCAACCTCCATCGAGCTGCGCAGGCTCCGGCAGTCACTTCGGCGTGAGGAACTGCTCGGGGGCGGCGGCCGCAGCAGCGACGCACTCCTCGTCGAAGCCTTGCTGGAACCTGGCGCACTGGGAGCCCTGGGGATCGAAGGCCGTGCCGCCCGCCGGACGGCCCGGATGATCCACGCCGGACGGGAGGCGGCAGCCCTGCCCGGAGCCAACGCGGAATCGGTGCTCTGGGCGCTGTGGAATTCCACCGGCCTCTCCTCGGCCTGGACAGAAACAGCGCTCGCAGGAGGGCCCCACGGCTCACGCGCGGACCGGGACCTGGACGCAATGATGGCGCTGTTCCACACCGCGGAACGCTACGTGGACCAGATGCCCGGTGCCGGACCCGAACAGTTCCTGGAGTACCTCCTGAGCCAGGAGCTGCCGATGGACACCCTCGCCGCCCGTGCCCAGCTGGACGACGCCGTGGAACTGATGACTCCGGCCAGCGCGGCAGGCCGGCAATGGCCCATGGTGATCATCGCGGGCCTGCAGGAAGGGGTGTGGCCCAATACACGGCTCCGTGGCGAACTGCTCGGCAGCACCCTGTATGCGGATGCCGTTGAGCACGGGCCGGAGTATGCCCTTCAGCGCGACCCGCTCAGCCGCCTGCGTGACATCCGGTACGACGAACTCCGCAGCTTCTCCACCGCCGTCTCCAGGGCCGGTGAACTGCTCATCTGCACCGCCGTCTCGTCCGAAGACGACCAGCCGTCATCCTTCCTGGACTTCGTTGCACCCCTGGAAGCGGGGGAGGAGGCCCGCGGTTTCACCCGGGTGGATCGGCCCATGACCCTGCGTGCCCTTGTCGCAGAGCTGCGGCAGTACGCCCAGCTTGAGGCGGCCGCGGCGCCCGAGGCCGAAGAAGCTGCCAGGGTACTGGCGCATCTTGCTGCAGCTGAGCCGGCGGCCGCAGGCGCCCACCCGGAAAGCTGGTGGGGGCTGGCACCGCTGACGTCCCTTGAGCCGGTGGTTCCTCCCGGAGGCACTGTCTTCGTATCTCCCTCCAAAGTCGAGACGGTGCAGAAGTCTCCGCTCGACTGGTTCGTTCAGGCAGCCGGCGGCGAAGCGGCCACGGACTTTGCACGAAGCCTGGGCACGCTGGTGCACGTTATCGCCCAGGACATGCCCGAGGCCTCCGGTTCGGAGTACGTTGCTGAGCTCGTCCGCCGCTGGCCGGCCCTCGGAATGAAGGACAACTGGGAGGGCAAGCTGGACTTCCAGCGCGCGGAAGCGATGGTGCGGAAGCTGGCGCAGTATGTGCTGGTGATGAGGAGCGAAGGCCGCAGCCTCCTGGGGGTCGAACAGGACTTCGAGGTATCCCTTGGCGGGGTGGATGTTGGTGACGCGTCGCCGCGCGCGGCCACGCTCCGCGGCCAGGTGGATCGGCTGGAGATTGACGGCGAAGGCAGGCTGGTCGTCGTGGACCTCAAGACGGGGAAGCGGCAGCCAGGCAAGGCTGAGCTTTCCCGGCACCCCCAGCTTGGGGCGTACCAGGCGGCCGTCCTCGCGGGCGGCTTCGCCGCAGAACCCGGTGACAGGCCGGGCCTGTCCGGCGGGGCGGTGCTGGCGCAACTGGGGACCGGGGCGAAAAGTCCGGCCATCCAACAGCAGGAACCCATTGACCCGCAGGAGAACTGGGCCTTGGACATGGTGATGGAAGCTGCGGCCGTCATGGGCGGCAATGAATTCACGGCACGGCATGATCCAGCCAAGGGCAGCCACGGCGGCCACGGCTGCCGGCTCCCCGAGGTGTGCCCCCTGTGCGTCCGCGGAAGGCAGGTAACCGAGTGAGCGAGGCCAGGGAAGCATTGGTCCTTCCGGAGGCGCCCCCGCCGCCGCGTTTCAGTCCCGAAGAACTCTCTGCGCTGCTCGGTGAGAAAAACCAGCCCACCGCCGAGCAGTCGGCCATCATCGCCTCTCCGCTGGCCCCGCGCCTGGTCATCGCCGGGGCCGGTTCCGGCAAGACAGCCACCATGGCTGACCGGGTGGTGTGGCTCGTCGCCAACGGCTGGGTGCGCCCCGAAGAAGTCCTCGGCGTCACCTTCACGCGGAAGGCGGCTGGTGAACTCGCCAGCCGCATCCGGGCGAAGCTGCTGGCCCTGCAGCGGCTGGCCGCAAAGGACACCGGGCATCAGGTCTTCCCCGAAGGCCTGCTCAGCAGCGACGCTCTGGAACCCAAGGTGTCCACCTACCATTCGTTCGCCAGCGGCATCGTCTCTGACTATGGACTGCGGCTTGGGGTGGAACGCGACGTCGTCCTGCTCGGTGGTGCCCAGGCGTGGCAACTTGCCAGCGAGGTGGTGGAGGCCTATGACGGCGAATACACGCACTTCAGGGCCGCCAAGTCCACGCTGGTCAAGGCCGTTATCCAGCTCGCTGGCGAGTGCGCTGAGCACCTCCAGGAACCGGAGGACGTCGAGGCGTGGCTGATGGCACGGCTCGCCGAATACGAGGCCCTGCCATACCTGGCCGAAAAGAAGAAAAATCCACCCCAGGCGGCCGCCGACCTCGCCGGCATGCTGCGGACGAGGGCCAGTGTCGCTGACATGGTAGGCCGGTACGCAGCGGCCAAACGCGCCCGCGGTGCGCTCGATTTCGGTGACCTGGTGGCCCTCGCAGCACGCGTGGCCCAGGACGTCCCGCTGGCTGCCACCATGGAACGGCAGCGGTACAAGGTGGTTCTGCTGGACGAATTCCAGGACACGTCGTACGCCCAGCTGGTCTTGTTCTCCAGGCTCTTCGGCGGGGGCCATGCAGTGACGGCCGTGGGCGACCCGAACCAGTCCATCTACGGCTTCCGCGGCGCCTCGGCCGGGCAGCTGTTCCACTTCGTGCGTGAATTCCCCGTCCGCACCGGCCAACCGGGAGGAGCTGACGGCTGGGCGCCTGCGCCCACGTCCTACCTCACTACTGCCTGGCGGAACGGCCGCTCCATCCTTGCGGCGGCCAACGTCATGTCCCAGTCGCTTGGCAAGGCAGCGGCGCAGCAGGCGCCCGCGGGCGGGAGGGGCGCCGCCTCGGACGTGCCGCCACTGCAGCCAAGCCCGAATGCCGTGGACGGAACGGTGGTGCTGGGACGCTTTGCCAGCGATGTGGACGAGGCCGCCGCCCTCGCGGATGACGTCGTGAAGTACCGCGTGACCGATTTCGAGCGCAAGGCGGACGGCTCTGTGGTTCCCCCGGCCATCGCCGTCCTGTGCCGCCGGCGGGCGCAGATGGAGGCAGTCCGGCGGCAGTTCGAAGCCCGGAGCATCCCCTATGAGATCGTTGGCCTCGGCGGACTCCTGGACACCCCGGAGGTCGTTGACCTCGTCGCCACGCTCCGGGTCCTTGCGGATCCCGGTCGCTCCGACGCGTTGATGCGGCTGCTTGCCGGTGCCCGGTGGCGTCTTGGAACCGCCGACCTCATGGCACTGCGTGACTGGTCCGGCCAGCTGGCCCGGCGCCGGGGGATGGCGGTCCCGGGGAACGACCAGGCCGATGATTCCGGTGCCCGCAACGAGGGCGCCGATGCAGGGGAAACCATCCTTGAAGGTGACCTGACCGACGCCGCGAGCCTGGTCGAAGCTGTGGACTTCCTGCCGCGGGACGGGTGGGTGTCGTCCAACGGCAGGTCCCTCAGCTCCGAGGCCCGGAGCCGGCTGGCGCGGTTGTCAGTAGAACTGAGGCAACTGCGCGGCTATCTGGGTGACGATCTCACCACCCTGCTGGGTGAAGTGGAGAGGGCCATGCTGCTGGACATCGAGGTTGCCGCCCGCCCAGGGATCAGCATCCACCAGGCCCGGCGGAACCTCGATGCCTTCCAGGACGCCGCCGCAGGATTCCTGCGCACCTCCCAGCGGGTGGACGTCCTGGCCTTCCTGTCTTGGCTGGAAGCTGCCTCCGCCGAGGAAAACGGGTTGGAAGCACCAGCCACCGACGTAAACCGGGAAGCAGTACAGCTTCTGACGGTCCATGCTTCGAAAGGACTGGAATGGGACGTCGTCTTTGTTCCCGGGCTGAACGCGGGCGCCTTTCCCAGCGACAGGGACTCCCGCTGGAGCAGCGGCGCCGCGGCACTGCCCTGGCCCTTGCGCGGGGACCGCGCCGACCTGCCGCAGTGGGACCTTGACCAGCCGGACCAGAAGGGCTGGCTGGATGCCGAAAAGGACTACAAGGCCGCGGTACAGGCCCACGGTGAATCGGAGGAGCGGCGCCTGGCCTATGTCGCCTACACCAGGGCGAAGCATGTCCTCTGGGTGTCCAGCGCAGCCTGGGTGGGCTCGCGGGCGGGTAAGGCGGAAATGTCCCCTTTCCTGGCCGGGCTTGAGGGCCTTGTCCACGGTGAAAGCGCTGCGTCGGGTGCCAACGCCGTGGTTCATCCGCTGTCCCAGGAGGAAGCTGCGCTGCCCGGGTCGAGTCCGTTGACGCTTGAAACCGAAGTGGCCGGATGGCCCTATGATCCGCTGGAGGGGCCCGTCGACCCGCGCACGGGGGAGCGCCTTCGCCTTGTCCCCGGCCGCAGGCAGGCCATGGAGAGGGCGGCGGAGCGTGTCCTCCGGGCGATGGAGTCCGGAGGAACGGAGCTGCAGCCAGCTGATGGCGCAAGGCCCCCTCTGACTGGCGCAGCGGCTGGATGGGCGCGGGAAGCAGCCCTGCTGCTGGACCGCAGGGCCCGACGGTCCAGCGGCCAGGACGTCCACCTCCCCAGCCACATCTCGGCGTCCACCCTGGTGGACCTGGGGGAGGATCCGGCAGCGGTGCTCGGACGGCTGCGCCGTCCTGTTCCGCGCGAACCCGGCATGTCGGCGCGCAAGGGAACGGCATTCCACGCCTGGGTGGAGGAGTACTACGGGACGGCGGGAATGCTGGACCTTGGCGAAGCTCCCGGATCCGACGACCACATTGATGCCGCCTACGACCTTGACGCCATGGTGGCCACCTTCCGTGCCTCTCCTTGGGCGGACAGGTCCCCCGCTTTCGTAGAGGTCCCGGTGGAAACCCGCGTAGGGGAGGTAGTGGTTCGCGGACGGATCGATGCCGTGTTCCGCGACGCCGACGGCCGCTGGGACCTGGTGGACTGGAAGACCGGCCGCAGGCCCTCCGCGGCCCAGTTGAAGACCCGGTCGATCCAGCTTGCCGCGTACCGGCTGGCCTGGGCGCGCCTCAAAGAGGTTCCGCTTGAAGAAGTGCGGGCTGCGTTTTTCTACGTGGCCGACAACGCTGTGGTGCGGCCCCATGATCTGGGAACGGCCGCCGAGTTGGAGGCCATCGTGGCGGGAGCGCTGGCCGGGGCCTGAGCTGCGGGCCGGCTTTCCGCGACAAAGGCGATCACCTTCGCCGAGGAAGGCTGGCCGGCAGCCCGGGCCGGGTCAGCCTTGTTTGACGTTGATGATGGAGATCGCCGCAGTTGACGTGTCGTCCGGCCCCTTGGCCTCCGGCCCGTTGGCTTCCAGCCCGGTGCCTCCGGCTTCCAGCCCAGGGCCTCCGGCTGCCCTCGCGGCGCCGTTCGCGGTGACGGCCTGCTGCGGCTCAGCCGGGATGGGCGCAACGTCCACGGCGGGTTGGGGAACGGGGACGACAGTGACCGCGGGCTGGACGGGCAGGGGCGCCACGGTGACTGCTGGCGTCACGACGCTGCTGCCGCCTGCAGTTGGCCCGCCGTGGGCAGGGCCGGTACTGCCCGCGGCAGTGCCGGCCCCAGTTGACGGCACTGACCCGTCACGGTTCCCAGCTGTGGGGAGGGGCTCAACGCTGATGGGTTGGCCGCCGAATTCGGCAATGTCGCTGGCGAGGCTCTCCAGCATCCCCTCAGCTTCGGAGACCATTGCAGGATCTCCGGCGGCGAGGCCCTTGACCAGGTACTGCGCCAGGGCAAACTCCGCGGACAGGGCTGCCCGGCGCAGCAGGTGCTGGTCCGGGGCATCACGCCGGGCAGCGGTGTAGGCCTTCAGGACGGCATCCACGAAGTCCTGCTCATTGGATGCCACCAGCCAGGCGAAGTCATCGGCCGGGTCGCCGATTCGCAGGTCCGTCCAGCCGGTCACCGCCGTCACCCGCCCGGCCTCTACCAGCAGGTTGTCCTCGTGCAGGTCCCCATGGACCACGCTCGGGTTGAACCGCCACAAGGAGACATCCTCCATGGCGTGCTCCCAGCGGCGGAGCAATGCCGCGGGAATCTTCCCGGTGGTGGCAGCCTGGTCCAGTTCGTTCAGCCTCCGCTGGCGGAACTCGTTCGGCGTGTAACTGGGCAGGTCCGCGTTGCTGACCAGGGACCGCGGGAGGTCGTGGATGGCAGCGAGGGCGGAGCCGATTTCCCGTGCCAGGCTTTCCGGTCCGGATGTCAGTTCCTCGACGCTGCGCGTGGTGCCCGCCAGATGCGAGTAGACAAAGGTGCTCAGGGTGCCCAACCGCACGCTGCCGGCCACGGTGGGCATCAGGAACGGCAGCTCGGCCCGCACCGCCGGGGCGAAAGCACGCAGGACCAGGAACTCGGTTTCGAGCCGGGTACTGGCTTCAGCGTGGCGTGGCGACCTGACCCGCCACCGTTTGCCCTCGGAGTCCAGCAGCAGTGCCGCATCGAAGTCCGCGGGATCATCCGGCGCAGAGCTAACGGCCGTCGGCGTCAGTCCGGGGACTGCCGCGGTTGCAATGGCCGCCAGTTCAATCGGTTTTCTTCTCACCGTTCCACGGTAGATTGCGTGCCGCCCCGGAAGGCGGTCCGCAGGCGGCGAGTCCTCAGATAGCTGGATTTCCTCCGCCCGGGGCCCCGGAAACCCGCAAAGGAAATGCGGAATGTCGGCACCAGTAAGTACGGTGGTCTCATGAGCCATGCGGAGTCTGTCATTCCAGTCCACCAAACCATTCCGGCAGGGCCGCCGGCCAACCACCTGGTGGATACCCTGCTCCCGGTGCGGCCGGCGTTGGTGGACCGCGGATCGGTCGCTCGCAGCAGGCCAGGCATGGTGGATGAGCTGCTGGCAACAGAAGATGCCATGGCCGCTGTCCTGTCCGGCCGGCAGGGCCTGGTAAAGGACGGCAGGATGGTCCTGACCGGAGCCAAGGAACTGCTGGCGGAGCTTCGAAAGGCAGGCGCCGGCCCCGAGTTGGTGGTCTACCTGGGATCGGCGCTCCCGGCCTCGGACCTTCCGGCCAGCACGGAACTGCTGCTCTTTGTCCTGCCCGAGCCGCTTGAGCCCGGAACGGCAGGTATTCCGCACGGGGCCTCCTGGGCCGGTTTCCGGGAAGTTGCCGGGGATTTGACTGCCACGTCCACCGCGTTGTTCGTGGAAGCGAGCGCCATCGCCAACTGGCACGCCGGCCACACCCACTGTCCGCGCTGCGGCACGCCAACGGAGGTGGAAGCCGGTGGCTGGGTGCGGCGCTGCCCGGCGGATAACTCCGAGCACTTTCCGCGCACGGACCCGGCCATCATTGTCACGGTGGTGGGGCCGGATGGCCGGTTGCTGCTGGGTGGAGGCGGACCTCTGGACGCCCGCAACTATTCCACGCTGGCGGGGTTCGTCGAACCCGGCGAGTCCCTTGAGGAGGCCGTCGTCCGGGAGATCCAGGAGGAGGTCGGGGTCCGGGTCACAGCCTGCCAGTACCTGGGCTCCCAGTCATGGCCGTTCCCGGCCTCCCTTATGCTTGGATTTACCGCCGTCACCGAAGACGCCCGGGCAACGCCCGACGGCGTGGAGGTCACCAGGGCCCGCTGGTTCAGCCGCGAGGAACTGCAGGAAGCAGTCCTCAGCGGCGAAATCACCATTTCAAGCAGGCTCTCCATTGCCCGCTCCCTGATTGAGCACTGGTTCGGCGGGCGGATCCGGGACCTGGCCGGCGCCTAGCAATTTCATCCACCAGACTCCAGCACGCGGTAGTCGAGACACAAAGCAGCAGAAGTGACTACAGAGAATTTTGACGGAGCAGCCTCCCTTGAGGACCGGATCCTCGGCGGGCTGGACGCGGAACAGCGTGAGGTGGCCAGCACCCTCAACGGCCCGCTCTGCGTACTGGCGGGGGCAGGGACCGGGAAGACCCGGGCCATCACCCACCGCATCGCGTACGGCGTCCACTCCGGCGTCTACAGTCCGCAGCGGCTGCTCGCCGTGACCTTCACGGCCCGCGCCGCAGCGGAGATGCGCAGCAGGCTGCGGGACCTGGGGGCGGGGAACGTGCAGGCCCGGACCTTCCATGCCGCCGCTTTGCGCCAACTGCAGTTCTTCTGGCCGCAGGCGGTGGGCGGAACGCTGCCCAACCTCCTGGACCACAAGGCCCAAATGCTTGCCGAGGCTGCCCGGCGCCTGCGGCTCAGCACCGACCGCGCCTCCATCCGGGACCTCGCATCGGAAATCGAATGGGCCAAGGTGTCCATGCTCACGCCCGCCAATTACCTGGAGAACGCCCAGGGCAGGGGGTCGCCGGGCGGATTCGACCTGACCGCCGTCGCACGCGTCTTCCAGTCCTACGAGGACGTCAAAACCGACCGCAACGTGATCGACTTCGAGGACGTCCTGTTGATCACCGTGGGCATCCTGCAGGAGGACGAGAAAGTCGCGGCCACCGTCCGGGAACAGTACAGGCACTTTGTGGTCGATGAGTACCAGGACGTTTCCCCGCTGCAGCAGCGGCTCCTTGAGCTCTGGCTGGGCGGCCGCGACGAACTGTGCGTGGTCGGGGACGCCAGCCAGACCATCTACTCCTTCACGGGAGCCTCGCCCCGGCACCTGCTCGACTTCAAGGCACGCTACCCACAGGCCAGCGTGGTCAAGCTCATCAGGGACTACCGTTCCACCCCGCAGGTGGTGAAGCTCGCCAACGAGCTCCTCGCCGGGCGGCGCAGCGGCGGTCCGGCCGCCGACGCCGCCTGGGCCACGCCCCTGCAGCTCGTGGCACAGCGTCCCGCCGGCCCGGCACCCCAGTTCACCGAATGCTCCGATGATGAGGCCGAGGCAGCCACGGTGGCGCAGAAGATCAAAGTACTGCTCGACGCCGGTACGCCGGCCAGCGAGATCGCCGTCCTCTTCCGCACCAACGGCCAGTCCGAAGCCTACGAACAGGCGCTGGCAGCGGCCGGGATCGGCTACCAGCTGCGCGGCGGGGAACGCTTCTTCGCCCGCAAGGAGGTCCGGGACGCCATCCTCCAGCTGCGGGCCGCCACGCGTGCCGTGGCTGAAAGCGATGCTCCCGAGCCACTGGGCCAGCTGGTCCGGGACATTGTTTCGTCCCTGGGCTACACGGACTCCGCCCCCCACAGCGGCGGAGCCCTGCGGGAGCGCTGGGAGTCCCTGGCGGCGCTCGTGGCCCTTGCCGATGAACTCGTACAGAACCGGGGACCCGAGTTCGGCCTCGCCGATTTCGTCAACGAACTCCAGGAACGCTCGCTCGCGCAGCACGCACCCACCGTCCAAGGGGTCACGCTCGCCTCACTCCACGCGGCCAAGGGCCTGGAATGGGATGCGGTGTTCCTCGTGGGGCTCAGCGAAGGACTGATGCCCATCTCCTTCGCCGACGCCCCTGAGTCCGTGGACGAGGAACGCCGCCTCCTGTACGTCGGCATCACCCGCGCCCGCGAGCACCTCTTCCTGTCCTGGAGCACCGCGCGGACACCGGGCGGCCGGGCCAACCGCAAGCCCTCCCGGTTCCTGGACGGGCTGCGGCCCGATTCGGTTGCGAGTTCCAGCGCCCGTGGCAAGGGGCCTGCACCCCGCCGCAAGGCAGCCGCGCCCGCCATGTGCAGGGTCTGCGGCAGCATGCTGGCCACGGGAGCGGAACGCAAGGTGGGCCGTTGCAACGCCTGTCCGCCCAGCTACGAGGAACAAACGTTCGACGCCCTTCGGAACTGGCGCCGCGAGGCGGCGCTGTCCGCGGAAGTGCCCGCGTTCGTGGTCTTTACGGATGCCACCCTGACGGCTATCGCCGAAGCCCGGCCGGCATCGTTGGAGGAACTCGCGGGCCTGGCCGGAGTCGGGCCGTCAAAGCTGGAAAGGTACGGCGAAGACGTTCTCCGGGTCCTCGCCGAGAGCACGGCCCTGTGACCGGCCCAGCCCAGCGGGGCCGGCAGCAAACGGCCGGGTTGACGACGTCCGGCGGGGCACCGGTGGAAGTGCGCCGGTCGGCACGGCGGACCCGGACGGTAGCCGCATTCTGGGAGAACGGGACGGCGGTGGTTGCCATTCCGGCCCGCTTCACCGCGGCGCAGGAGAAGGAATGGGTCCACCGGATGCTCGCGAAGCTCCACCGGCAGGGGGAGCGGCGGGCGGCAGCCGGCCGGCGGCGCCCGGCCAGCGATGAAGCCTTGGCGGCCCACGCAGCGGAGCTTTCCGCCAAGTATTTTGGCGGCCGCGCGGTCCCGGCGTCGGTCCGCTGGGTCAGCAACCAGAACTCGCGGTGGGGTTCGGCCACCCCCGCGGAGGGCACCATCCGGTTGTCGGACAAACTACGCAGCATGCCGCAGTGGGTGATCGACTACGTCCTGCTGCACGAACTCGCCCACCTCCTGGTGGCGGGCCACAACGCGGCGTTCTGGAAGCTGCTCGAGGCGTACCCCGAGACCCGGCGGGCCAAAGCCTTCCTGGAGGGCGTCGCCTTCGCCACGTCCCGCGGCCTCGGCACAGACCGGACTGCCCCTGCCGGCGCAGCCGGGCAGGGGCAGGGGAACGGAACGGACGAAGGCCCCTGGCCCGCCGACGCAGACTAGGACGCCGACTCCGGCCGGGGAGCTGGGCCGCCGGACAGCCTTAGCCCTTGGGCTGGTCCGGCCCGCCGTCGTCGTCCTTGTTTCCGCCGCTTCCGCCGGCGCCATCCGTACCGGGCCCATCAGTACCGGGCGCATCGTCGAAACCACCGCTGAGCAGCTTCTGCAGGGCGTCGTCCACCTCACTGTCGCTGGCCTCGGCGAGCTTCCGGCGGGAACTGAAGCCCTTGGGGTCGTCCAGGTCCTGAGCGGTGGGCAGGAGGTCGGGGTGGTGCCAGATGGCGTCCCGTCCCTCGATGCCCCGCTCTTCCTTCAGCGCAGCCCACAAGGTGGCGGCGTCGCGGAGCCTGCGCGGACGCAGTTCCAGCCCCACCAGGGATGCGAAAGCGTGCTCGGCAGGCCCACCCGTCGCCCTGCGGCGGCGCACCGTTTCCCGCAGTGCGCCCGCGGACGGCAGCACCTTTTCGGTGGCGGCCGCGGTGAGCTCATCCACCCAGCCCTCCACGAGGGCGAGCGCGGTCTCGAGCTTCTCAAGGGCCTGGTCCTGCGCCGGGGTACGCTGCGGCATGAAGACGCCCTGCGAGAGGGCCTCCTGAATGCCTTCGGGATTGCTGGGATCCAGATCGCGGGCGAGTTCCTCGATGCGGGAGGTGTCAATGTGGATGCCCCGGGCGTATGCCTCGATGGCGCCGAGGAGGTGGCCGCGCAGCCACGGGACCTGGACGAAGAGGCGGGCGTGGGCGGCTTCCCTGACCGCAAGGAACAGGCGGATGTCGTTCTCGGGCAGCGACAGCCCCTCGCCAAACGCGGCAACGTTCGTAGGCAGCAGGGCCATTTCGAGGTCGGCGAGCGGGACGCCGATGTCTGTGGAGCTGACGACGTCCGCGGACAGGGCCCCGATGGCCTGGCCAAGCTGCATGCCGAAGATAGCGCCGCCCATGTTCTGCAGCATCGAGGAGGCGCCGCCCATCATGGACTTCATCTCCTCGGGCATCTGCTCGGTCATGGCGGAGGAGAGCGCGTTGGCGATGCTGTTCGCCACCGGTTCGGTCAGCCGCTTCCAGGTGCCCAGGGTGGCTTCCACCCATTCGGCACGCGACCAGGCGCGGCCGATCAGCCCGGTGGCGGGCAGGTCCGTGACGGGGTCAAGCCAAAGCTCCGCGAGGCGCAGCGCCTCGTCCACGTCCCGGGACTGCTGGGCCGTCACAGAGGGGTCGGAGCTGCTGGCGGCCACCCGCCGTGCATTGTCATGCGCAAGGGTCCAGTTGACGGGTCCCTCCGACGGCGCACTCATCATCGCCTGGACCTGGGAAAACATCTGCGCCAGCAGGTTGGGATCATTCGGCAGGCCGGCGGCCTTGGCGAGCTCGGCGGGGTCGAAGTTTTCCATCCCCTTGCCCCCCATAAGGTTCTGCAGCATCTCGGTCAACGGATCCTTGGGGTTGTCGTCGCCGTTGGACGGATTGAGTGGATTGGAGGTCATGATCCCGCCGATCGTCGGTGTGACTGTTAATCAACCTTCACGGTACCCCGGCGGTGGTCGGCTGTCTGCCGCCCGCCGCCGTCGTTCGCTCTAGGCAAAGCACTCCGGCGCGCTGCCACCGCGTACTGTTGATGGGGTGACTACAACCCGTGGCGGCCACCCCTCCGAGGACCAGGTTCCCGACGTTTCTTTCCCCGCAGGCACGCCGCCCGTCAGCGATGGGGCCCCCTTTGGCGGACAGAGCTGGGGAAGCGCGGGAGCGGCCGACGACGGCGCCCGGGGCAGGCGCGTTTCCACCATGATGGTTGCCGGGCTGGCTTCGCTGGGGCTGGGTATTGCGGTGGGCACGCTGCCCGTGCCCTACGTCATTGAGTCGCCGGGCCCCACCTACAACACCCTTGGCGAGAGCCAGGGGCGTCCGGTCATCCACGTCACCGGCCACGAAACCTACCCGGCGGCCGGCAGCCTGGACCTGACCACCGTGTACGTGGACGGCGGTCCCACGGGCCCCGTCAGCATCCTCGGCGCTTTCTCGGCCTGGCTGGACGGCTCCAAGTCGGTGTACCCGGTGGAACTGATCTACCCGACAGGCACCACCAAGGAGGAAGCCCAGGAGCAGAGCGCGGTGGCCATGACCACCTCGCAGGAGAACGCCGTGGCCTCCGCGCTGCATGAACTGAAGATTCCCTTCGGCCAGCAGCTCCAGGCCGCGGGCCTCTCCCAGGATTCGCCCTCCGCCGGCAGGATTGAACAGGGCGACATCCTGAAGTCCATCAACGGCAAGGACATCACCTCCCTTGCGGTCATCCAGGACGAGCTGGCTGCGGGCACGGGCGCTCCGGCCTCGGTCACGGTGGACCGCGGCGGGCAGCCGGTCACGGTGGAGGTGACCCCAAAGGACAACGGCCAGGGCCGGTTCATCCTCGGCGTCATGCTCAAGTACCTGTTCAGTTTCCCCTTCGACGTCCAGATCTCCCTGGACAAGGTGGGCGGACCCAGTGCGGGGCTGATGTTTTCGCTGGGCATCATCGACACCGTCACACCGGGAGACCTGACCGGCGGCAAGCATATTGCCGGCACCGGCACCATCTCGCCGGACGGTGCCGTGGGACCGATCGGGGGCATCGGGCAAAAGATGCGGGGAGCCCGGTCTGCAGGCGCCACCCTCTTCCTCGCGCCCGCGTCCAACTGCGACGAGGTGGCCGGCCACATCCCCGACGGCCTCCAGGTAGTACGGGTGGAAAACCTGGCCGAGGCACGGCATGCCGTGGAGGTCGCCGGCAGCGGGCAGGACACCGCCGGCCTGCCCGCCTGCGCGGGCAGCTAGGGTGGACCACAACTGGACTGCGGCACAACTAGACTGGGCCCAACTAGACTCGACAGGAACTAAGCTTTACCGCCACTCGTGGCAAAGATGACGGACGTGACCAGCGGTTTCACCGGTACCGGACGTCGCCCGCACGCACGCTTCGAATATTCTGACGACCAGCTATGAGGTACCCAGTTTGTCCCGTCCCGCCAGCACCACGTCCACCGGCAGACCCCCTTCCCGGCGCGGCGCGCTGACCCCCACCCTTATTGTTGTTGCCCTGGTGGTTGTGGGCTTCATCTTCTTCGCCAATGTCTGGACCGACGTCCTCTGGTACCGGCAGTTGGGCTTCATCGAGGTGTTCCTCACGGAAAACCTGGCCAAGATCGCCACTTTCGCTGCCGGCTTCGCAATCATGTTCGCGGCCGTGTTCTTCGCGATCCGCATCGCCTACAACTCCCGGCCCGTCTACGCGCCGGACTCGGAGATCCGGGACAACCTCAACCGCTACCAGGCGCAGCTTGAGCCGGTCCGCCGCGTGGTGATGGTAGGCCTTCCCATCCTCTTTGGCCTGTTCGCCGGCAGCGCCGCAGCCAGCCAGTGGCAGAAGGTGCTGCTGTTCTTCAACCAGGTGGGCTTCAACCAGACGGACCCGCAGTTCAACCTGGACATCAGCTTCTACCTGATGACGCTGCCGTTCCTGGGCTTTGTGACCGGTTTCCTGATCAGCGTGGTGGTCATCGCCGGCATCGCGGGCCTCCTGACGCACTACCTCTACGGCAGCATCCGCCTGATGGAGCGCGGCGTGTTCACCAGCCGCGCCGCACAGATCCATATCGCCGTTACCGGCGCTGCGTTCCTGGTGCTCCTGGGGGTGAACTTCTGGCTTGACCGCTACTCCTCGGTGCAAAGCAACGGCGGCCGATGGGCAGGTGCCCTCTACACGGATGTCAACGCCGTCATCCCCACCAAGGCCATCCTCGCCGTGGCCGCCGTGCTGGTCGCCATCCTGTTCATCGTTGCCGCTGTGATCGGACGCTGGCGCCTGCCGGTGATCGGCACCGCCATGCTGATCATCACGTCCATCCTGGCCGGCGGGGTCTACCCCTGGGTGATCCAGCAGTTCCAGGTCCGCCCGTCGGAAGAGACGCTGGAGAAGGAATTCATCCAGCGCAACATCGACAACACCCGCAGGGCCTACGGCCTGGACGGCATCCAGGAAACCCGGTATGAAGCCACGAACACGGCCAACACGGGCGCCCTCGCACCGGATGCGCAGACGACGGCCAACATCCGGCTCCTCGACCCGAACCTGATCTCCGACGCGTTCGCGCAGCTGGAACAGTACCGCCCGTACTACCAGTTCCCCGAGGCCCTGAACGTCGACCGCTACGAGGTGGACGGGAAGATCCAGGACACCGTGATCGCGGTGCGTGAACTGAACCCGGCCAACGTGGCCAGCAACCAGCAGGGCTGGCTCAACCAGCACGTGGTGTACACGCACGGATACGGTGTCGTGGCCGCCAAGGGCAACAAATTCACGGTGGACGGCAAGCCTGACTTCCTGCAGTCCGGCATCCCCTCCACCGGCGTGCTGGGCAATGACTCCACGTACGAGCCCAGGATCTATTTCGGCGAATCCTCGCCGGAATACTCCATCGTCGGCGCGCCCGAAGGTGCCACGCCGCGGGAACAGGACCGGCCGACGGGCCGTGAAGGCGGCGAAACCCAGTACACCTTCCAGGGCAACGGCGGGCCGAACGTCGGTTCCTTCTTCAACAAGGTCCTCTACTCCATCAAGTTCCAGTCTTCGGACCTGCTGCTCTCGGACGGCGTGAACTCCGCTTCACAGATCCTGTATGACCGCAACCCCCGGGAACGCGTCCAGAAGGTTGCGCCGTACCTTACGGTTGACGGGAATGCCTACCCAGCCGTGGTGGACGGCCGGGTGAAGTGGATCGTGGACGGCTACACCACCAGCCAGTACTACCCGTACTCGCAGCAGAAGCAGCTGTCGGAAGCCACCGCCGACACCCAGACCACCACTGGCAGGGCCGTGGCGCTGCCCAACAGCACAGTTAACTACATCCGCAACTCCGTCAAGGCAACGGTGGACGCCTACGACGGGTCCGTCACCCTGTATGCCTGGGATGACACCGATCCCGTGCTGAAAGCGTGGCAGAAGGTCTTCCCGGCCTCCGTGAAGCCTTACACGGAAATGTCCGGCGCCGTCATGAGCCATGTCCGGTACCCGGAGGACCTGTTCAAGGTCCAGCGCGAGCTGCTGGGCCAGTACCACGTGACTGATCCGCGCAGCTTCTACAAGAACAATGACGCGTGGAGCGTGCCCGCCGACCCCACCGTGAATTCCAACACGGATGTCAAGCAGCCGCCGTTCTACATGTCGCTGCAGATGCCGGACCAGGAGAAGCCTGCGTTCCAGCTGACGTCCTCCTTCATCCCGCAGATTGTGAACGGAAACGCCCGCAACGTCCTCTACGGCTTCCTCGCCGCCGACTCCGACGCCGGGAACCAGGCCGGGGTGAAGGCCGAGGGCTACGGCAAGCTGCGGCTGCTGCAGATCCCGCCGGAAACCCAGGTGCCCGGCCCCGGGCAGGCGCAGAACAAGTTCAACTCCGATCCCACGGTTTCCCAGGCCCTGAACCTGCTGCGGCAAGGTGCCTCGGACGTGCTGAACGGCAACCTGCTCACCCTGCCCGTCGGCGGCGGCATCCTGTACGTCCAGCCGGTGTACCTGAAGTCGACCGGTGAGACCTCGTACCCCACCCTCCAGCGCGTGCTGGTGGCTTTCGGTGACAAGGTGGGCTTCGCGCCCACACTCGATGCCGCGCTGAAGCAGCTCTTCGGCGGCGACTCGGGTGCTTCGGCCGGTGACTCGGCCAACAACGGCCAGACTCCGGCCGGGCCCGCAGCGCCCGCCACTCCCGCTGAAGCGGACGCGAAGGCGCAGCTGAAGGCGGCCCTCGATGAGGCCAACTCTGCCATCCAGGCCGGGCAGTCGGCGCTCGCCGCCGGCGACTTCGCTGCCTATGGCGAGGCCCAGAAGAGGATCGCCGCAGCCCTGCAGAAGGCCATGGACGCTGAGGCCAAGATCCCGGTGACAGCTCCGGAGGCCACCCCTGCACCGTCGGCATCCCCGTCGCCCTCGCCGTCAGCGGGGCAGTAGTCACCCCAGGCAGTTCGACGGCGGCAGCCCGGCCCCCGCGCCCTTTGGGAGCGGGGCCGGGCTGGCGTAACGGACGTCACGCCGCCAGGATTTGGCCCCAGGTTCACCTGCCGGTAAAGTAGTTCTTGCGACGCGGGGTGGAGCAGTTCGGTAGCTCGCTGGGCTCATAACCCAGAGGTCACAGGTTCAAATCCTGTCCCCGCAACTGGGAAAGGCCCGGACATTGGAAACAATGTCCGGGCCTTTTGTTGTGCCGTCTTGCTTCCGATGGAGCACCAGGGCACCCCTTGCTCCCACCCGGAGAGCCCGGGGCGGTGGTGGACGCGGCGGCCGCAAAAATAGGGTAGTGTTGTTCGAGCGACGCGGGGTGGAGCAGTTCGGTAGCTCGCTGGGCTCATAACCCAGAGGTCACAGGTTCAAATCCTGTCCCCGCAACTTATGAAGGCCCCGGCCGGCGATTACGCCGGACGGGGTCTTCTTTTTCCTTGGATGCCAGCAGTTCCTAGTATTCTCTTTCGCAGGGCCTCACAATCTGTGGGCGGCCCGCAGTCATTCCTGAGAGGTATGTTGTTCCATGGCCACATCCACGAAGAAGCCCGGCACCGCGACGGGAAAGCGGAACCGGCTTTACTGGGCGGTTCCCGCCGTCCTCGTGGGGCTCGTGCTGGTGGTGCTGATCGCCAGGCTGCTCGTGGGACTTCCCGCCGTCGCCTCTTTCCTCGCCACCTACCCGGGGCAGTCCGAACTGCCGGAGAATGCTCCGGTCGGGTTCCCCGCGTGGCTGGCCTGGCAGCATTTCCTTAACGCGTTCTTCCTGCTCCTGATCATCCGTACGGGCTGGCAGGTGCGCACCACCACCAAGCCGAGCGGCCACTGGACCCGGAACAACAAGGGCCTCATCCGCACAAAAAACGCGCCTGCAAAAATAACGTTGGAGCTGTGGTTCCACCTCACCCTGGACGCCCTTTGGATATTGAACGGGCTGGTTTTCGCCGTGCTGCTGTTCGCCACCGGGCAATGGACCCGCATCGTCCCCACGAGCTGGGACGTCTTCCCCAATGCGCTGTCGGCCGCCCTCCAATACGCGTCGCTGGACTGGCCCACTGAAGACGGCTGGATCAACTACAACGCGCTGCAGCTCCTGACGTACTTCGCTACCGTCTTCATTGCCGCGCCGCTGGCGTTCATCACAGGCCTCCGGATGTCTTCAGCATGGCCGAAGAAGGCCCCCGGCCTGAACAAGGCGTACCCCATCGAATGGGCCCGCGCCGTACACTTCCCGGTGATGGTCTACTTTGTGGCCTTCATCGTGGTCCACGTCTTCCTCGTCCTGGCCACAGGTGCACTGCGCAACCTGAACCACATGTATGGTGTCCGCGACGACGACACCTGGTTCGGCTTTTGGGTGTTCCTGGCATCCGTGGTGGTGATGGTGGCCGCCTGGTTCCTCGCCCGGCCGATCTTCCTGCGGCCCATTGCCTCGCTCATGGGCAAGGTCAGCCGCTGACCTGCCCCTTCAGTCGTCCTTGAGCTTCTGGTAGGCCTCCAAGGCCCGTTGCCGTGATTCCGGCAGATCCACCAGTGGCTTGGGGTAGCCCTCCGTCTCCGCCGTCCAGGGTTCGTGGACCGCTTTGCCTTCGACGCCGGCAAGCTCCGGGATGAACATGCGCAGGTAGCGGCCGTGGGGGTCGAACTTCCTGCTCTGCGTCACCGGGTTGAAGATGCGGTAGTACGGCGAGGCGTCCGCACCCGACCCCGCCACCCATTGCCAGTTTGCCGGATTGTTGGCCGCGTCGGCGTCCACCAGGGTGTCCCAGAACCATTCCTCGCCGGTACGCCAGTCCATCAGGAGGTTCTTGACCAGGAAGGACGCGGCCGCCATGCGAACCCGGTTGTGCATCCACCCGGTTTGCCAGAGTTGCCGCATGCCTGCGTCCACCAAGGGGTAGCCAGTCTTCCCTTGCTGCCAGGCCTCCAGCTCCTCGTGCTGAGGGGAGGCCCACTGGAACTTGTCGAACGCCGGCCGGAAATTCCGGGTGGCAAGGTCCGGGTTGTGGTACAGCAGGTGCCAGTTGAACTCCCGCCAGCCCAGCTCCGAACGGAAGATTCCGACGTCGGCCGGGACCTTGCGGGGGTGGCGTCGCCGGATTTCGCGCCATACGCGGAAGGGGCTGACCTCGCCGAAGCGCAAATGGGGTGAGAGCCGGCTGGTTCCTTCGACACCCGGGATGTTCCGGCCGGTGCCGTATTCCTCGATGGGACCGTCCAGGAAGTCCGTGAGCCGTTGCGCCGCTCCTTGTTCACCGGGTTCCCAGGTGTCCGCCAAGCCGCCGCTCCAGTCGGGCGAGGCCGGCAGCAGCTTCCAGCCAGCAAGCGCGTCGCTGGCCGGAAGGCCGTGCCCCGAGGCGGCAGGTTCCGGCAGCGCCTCCGGGGCGTCCAGGGGATCACGGACATCCTGCGAGGCGAGGCAGGCCCGCCAAAAAGGGGAGTAGACCTTGTAGTATCCGCCGGCGCCGGTGCGGACCGTCCAGGGTTCGAACAGAAGGTTGGCCTGGAAACTGGAGGCTTCGATTCCGTTCTCCGCGGCCCAGTCCTTGAGGCTGGCATCGATGCTCCGCTCCGGAAGGCCGTACCTGCGGTTCCAGAAAAGGTTGCGGGCATTGGTCTGGGTGGCAATTTCCCGGATGACATCGCCGGCGGGTCCCCGGCGAAGCACCAGGCGCGAGCCTCTTGCTTCCAACCCGGCGGCAAGAGCGACCAGGGAATGGTGCAGCCACCAGCGGGCAGCGGCGCCCAGCGGCCGTACCCCTTCGGACTCCCCGTCGAGAATGTAGACCACGGTGGTGGGATTGCCCAGCCGGGCCGCCTCTGCCAGGGCCGGGTTGTCGTCAAGCCGCAGGTCATCGCGCAGCCAGACCAGGGATGTTCCATCGGAAGAAGCAACCATGCCACCACGGTACACAGTAGGACCGTACACAGTGGGACCGTACACAGTGGGACGGTACACAGTGGGGACATGGCGAAGGGCCGGGACGTTGGTCCCGGCCCTCAGCCGTGCGTCACGGAAGCGTGTCCCGCGGTTCAGAGCTTGTCGAAGTCTGCCTCGTCCACGGTTGAGCCAGCCGCTGCGGGGCTGCCCGCACCGAGGGCCGGCTTGGCGCCCCCGGACTTCAAGGCGGCCAGGCGGGCTTCGATCTCCGTCTGCTCACCCAGGTCCTCCAGCTGGTTGAACTGCGCGTCCAGGCTGGATGCGGCGAGTTCCTGCTGTCCGCGGACCTTTGCCTCTTCGCGGCGGATCTTCTCCTCGAAACGGCCCACCTCGCTGGTGGGGTCCATGATGTCAATGCTCTTGATGGCGTCGTGGACCTGGGACTGTGCAGCAGCCGTCTTGGACCGGGCCACCAGTTCGTTGCGCTTGCTGGTCAGCTGGTTGAGCTTGTTCTTCATCTGCTCAAGGCCGGTCTTCAGCTTGTCCACGACTTCGCGCTGCGAAGCGATGCTCGGTTCCGCACCCTTGGCTTCGTTCTCGGCAGCAATCTGCCGCTGCAGGGCCACCTTGGCAAGGTTGTCGAACTTCTCGGCGTCGGCAACATCGCCGGCGGACCGGAACTCATCGGCCTTGCGGGACGCTGCGAGGGCCTTGTTTCCCCAGTCCCGCGCGTTCTTGACGTCCTCGTTGTAGTCGTCTTCCAGCATGCGGAGGTTGCCGATGGTCTGCGCGACGGCGGACTCGGCCTCAGCGATGTTGTTGGTGTAGTCGCGGACCATCTGGTCCAGCATCTTCTGCGGATCCTCGGCGTTGTCCAGCAAGGAGTTGATGTTCGCCTTCGCCAGCTGCGCGATCCGGCCGAAAATGGACTGCTTAACCATGGTGTTTGCCTTTCGTCCTGCTCTGTGTTGACCACTGGGAACCGGTGCACAGTGGTGTACTGCTTCTGTCCGCGCGCCGGGATCTTCCGGCGCGCGGTGGATCATCTTCTAGAAACTGCCGGAGTCGCCGCCGCCAAAGTCGCCGCCGCCGAAGCCACCGCCGTCGCCGCCCCAGCCGCCGCCACCTCCGCCGTCGCCCCAGCCGCCGCCACCTCCGCCGTCGCCCCAGCCGCCTCCGCCGCCCCAGCCGCCTCCGCCGCCCCAGCCGCCGTGGCCGCCGTTGAGGATGGAGTTGATCAGGATGCCACCGAGTATGGCGCCGCCCAGGCCGCCGCCTCCGCCGCCGCCGAACATGCCGCCCCGGCCGTAGCCCTGGTTGGCATAGCCATCGAAGTGGTCCACGTCTGCCTGGGCGAGCTGTGCCGCCTGGGCAGCCAGTGCGTGGGCCTGCTGCGCGTAGGTGAGGGCCGTGACGGGATCGGTGCGTGCAATCGAAAGGGCGTAGTCGAGGTTCCGTTGCGATTCAGCCAGCCGTGTCCTTGCCTCCGTCCCCACCCCGCCGCGCCGGGCGGTGATGTAGTCGGAGGTGGCGCTGATCTGGGCCTGCGCGGACATGATCGTCTGCTGCAGGGAAGCCTGTGCACGCCGGGCCTGCTCCTGCTGGTCACGGATGCCGGTGAGCGCCTGGTCCAGCGTCTGGTGGGCGCCTTCCACCCGCTGGAGGGTGGCTATGGGGTCGATCTTTCCGCCCTGGATTTCGGTTTTGACCTGCGCGAGTGCCGCCTCCACGGCTGCCACCGGCCCGGCCAGTTCGGGGTGGGCGCCGGATTGGATCATGGCCTTTGCCTGGGCGAGGTCCTGCGAGGTGTCCACCACGGCCCCCTCGAGGCTGTTGCGCGCCCCGTCAAGGTTGCCGGCAACCTTCGAGATGGCGTCCAGCAGGACGTTCGTCTGGTGCAGGCTCTCTTCGGCAGCACGGACAGCTACCGCGGCCATGCTTCCTTCGCCTTCGCCGAGCTTCTGCTGCGCCGTGGCGGAAGCGTTTTGAACGAAAGCCAGGCGTTCCTTGGCCTGCACGATGTTGTCCGCCACCTGCGCGAGGGCACTGTCGGCGTACTTTGACCGCATCGCCGCCAGGGACTGTTCCGCGCTCGCAATTTTCCCATCCGCCTGCTGGGCCCCGGCGTTGACCGCGGCGAGTGCCTGCGGGGCGTTCTTCTCCAGCTCGCGCAGGGAATCGAAGTCCGCCTTCTGCTCCTGCAGTGAGGCAAGGGCGGCTTCGGAGCGCCGGATGATCTCGCCCAGCCAGGTGCGCTGCTGCTCCTCGGTATCCGGGATGTGGTCATCAAGCTGCTGCTGCAGCTTGAAGGATTCGCTCATGTGCGCTTTCGCGTCGTCGAGTGCCTTGGTGAAATTGCCGACGGCGGAATCGCCATACTGTGCCTGGGCAAAGCCGAGTTCCTGCTCGCTTGACTTGATGGCGTCGTCCGCCTCGATCAGCAGCGAGCCGCTCTTGCGCCGCAGCTCCTCGACGCTGAGTGAGGCCAACGGATCCAGCTCGGCACCCTGCGGGCCGTAGCTGCCGCTGGAGGCCTGGCCGGCGGCAGCCTTCTTCCGCCGGTTGCGGTAGTAGAGGTAGGCGCCGCCGCCAGCGACGACCACGCCGGCGCCAACAAGCACCGCCGCGCCGGCTCCGTCTCCGGAGGACACGGTCCCGCTGCCGCCACCAGCGGCATCACCAACGGCGGAGGCGGTGTCAATGGCGGCCTGGGCGAAGTCGCGCTTCCCGGCACCGAGGTTGGCGGCAATGGCATTCTGCGTAATGTTGGTGCGCTTGGAGTAGATGCTGCTGGCGCTGCTCGGGGAGAAGTAGTACTTGCCCTGGTCAGTGGCGATGGCAAGGATGACGTCGGCGTTGCCCATGCCCTTCGCCTTGGCCACGGCCTGGCCCCACTGGACGGGGTCGCTTGGGTTCTCGAAGGACTTCACGGTGACCACGTAAAGGTTGTACTTGTGGTCCCTCAGGAGCTTCTGGATGGCGTCCTGGACCTCGCCCTTGCGGCTGCCGAGGACGCCGGCGTCGTCAACAATGTTGGTGCCGGAGGGGATGGCCACCGGGTCTTCGGCCCATGCCGCGCCGGCGGGTACCGCCAGCAATCCGGCAAGGCCGATCACGGCGAGGATACGTTTGAACTTTGACCGCATGTGCAACCCTTCAGCACGCCTGACACCGATTCGGGACGAATCAGTCGTCGAATCCAGCAGCGCCCCCACGCTTGGTGTGAAGCCGCAGGTCGCTGTGGCAATTCATCTTGATTCTATGGTGCACCCCACACTCAGTCCATGCGCCCAAATATGCCGCCAGCGAAACGGGAGCCCGCCCGCGGGCCGGTGGGCAGGTACGTTCAGGAAGCTCTCAGCAAACATCCGAACTTGTTCCAGCGGCGCGGTCCATAGTTAATGGCAGACAAGGATGAAAGGAAGTCCCATGACTGAGAATCACACCCCGGGCCCGGTCCCCGAGGGCGACCGCCCGGGCGACCGGAATCCCTGGCCTCAGCACGACCAGCAGCAGCCCGGGGACTACCGGGGGTCGACTCAGCATGTGGATGCAGACGCCCCCGCCGGCCCCCGCCCCGTGTACCCGCAGCGCCAGCCGTTCTACGGCCAGCAGGCTTCCTCCGGCCAGGCCCGGAACCAGGACGGGCAGCCCACGGACGGTTCCCCCACGAACGGTCCGCACATGTATGCCCAGCAAAATTACGGCCCCCAGCCCGGCCACGGGGCCCAGCACGGCAGCGTCGGCCTGGCCCACAACCCGAAGGACGCGCCGCGGCGGAAGGCGACGTTCGGCGTCGGTACCCTGGTGGCCAGCATCCTCGCCGCCGGCCTTGTCGGCGGGGGAGTGGCCACGGTCGGTTCCGGGGAACTGTTCGGAAACGCGGGCTCCAGCACGTCCACCATCGGCAGCAGCAGCCAGCCGGGCACCGTCATCGTCAACAACAAGGACGACATCAACGCCATCACCGCAGCCGCCGTGAAGGCATCCCCGAGTGTCGTCACGATCAGCGCGACGAGCGGCGGCTCCGGGGGCACGGGATCGGGCATCGTCCTGGATGACCAGGGCCACATCCTGACCAACACGCACGTGGTAACCCTTGACGGCCAGACCGCCAACGCGAGCCTCGAAATCCGGACCAGCGACGGCAAGGTCCTGGCTGCCAAGCTCGTGGGCACCGATCCGCTGTCGGACCTCGCCGTCATCAAGGTGGACAACGCCTCCGGGCTCACTCCCGCCACCTTGGGCGACTCCTCCAAGCTCAACGTCGGGGACACCGCGATCGCGATCGGCTCCCCGCTTGGACTCACCGGCACGGTGACGGACGGCATCGTCTCCACCTTGAACCGCACCATCAGTGTGGCTTCCTCGGCCGCGCCCAAGGGCGGCGACGATACCCAGGGCGGCGACCAGGGCTTCCAGTTCGCGCCTCCCGGCGGGGGCCAGAGCCAGCAGAGCGGCAGCGAGGGGTCCATCTCGATCAACGTTATCCAGACCGACGCCGCCATCAACCCCGGCAACTCCGGCGGCGCCCTGGTCAACAGCAAGGGTGAGATCATCGGCGTCAACGTGGCGATTGCTTCCGCAGGATCCAACACCACTTCGTCGCAGAGCGGCAACATCGGCGTTGGCTTCAGTATCCCCATCAACCACGCCAAGCGTGTGGCGCAGGAGCTCATTGACAACGGCAAGGTCTCGCATGGCCAGCTTGGTGTCAGTGTGAAGCCCAAGACGTCCTCCGGCGCTGCCTCCGAATTCTCGGTCGGAGCCGACGTTGCGTCCGTGGACGCAAGCTCGGCGGCGGGCAAGGCCGGCATCAAGGTCGGCGATGTCATCACCAAGTTCAACGACCTCAGCATCGGCGAGCCGAACGAGCTGACGGCAGCCGTCCGGGAGCAGGCTGCCGGAGCCACGGTAAAGATCACCGTGCTGCGCAACGGCAAGGAACAGACGTTCGACGTCACCCTGGGAGCAGCTGCCAGCTGACCGGGAGGCCGTCTGCCGCCGAAAGGCGGCGTACAGCCCAGCCCCCACATGACGACGGCGGCGTCCCACCTGAGCGGGGACGCCGCCGTCGTCATGCCCGCATGGTCGGGCGCCTGACACAGGCGTTAACGGAAGAGGGCGCATGGGTGCGCCGGTATGGTTAGCTAGGGTTTACCCGTTTGCCGGGCATTTACGAGGCCATGACCCACCCGGCTGGCTGTCCACAAGCATGGAAGGCTGCTGTAAATACAGTGGAAGAGACATTGAAGATCGTAGTCCTGGTCAAACATGTACCGGACGCCCAATTCGACCGCCACCTCAACGGCGAGGGTTTCACCACCGACCGCGACGAGAGCATTCTGTCCGAGCTTGACGAGTACGCGCTGGAAGCCGCACTGCAGCTGGCGGAAGCGCGTGGCGGCAGCAAGGCCGGCAACCAGGTCATCGCCTTGAGCATGGGGCCGGCCGGGGCTGTCAACGCCATCAAGAAGTCGCTCCAGATCGGTGCCACCGAGGGTGTGCACCTGACGGACGAGGCACTCGCGGGCTCGGACGCCGCCGCCACCTCCCTCGCCCTCGCCGCCGCCGTGCGGCACCTGGGCGACGTGGACCTGGTCATCACCGGCATGGCGTCCACCGACGGCGAGACCTCCCTGGTGCCGGCGCAGCTGGCAGAGCGGCTCGGCCTGCCCCAGGTCACCTTTGCCTCCTCGCTCGAGGTCGACGGCGGCCGGCTGACGGCAAGGCGCGACGCCGACACGTCCTCCGAAACGGTGGAGGCTACGCTGCCCGCCGTCGTGTCCGTCACCGACCAGATCAATGAACCGCGGTACCCCAACTTCAAGGGCATCATCGCGGCCAAGCGCAAGAGCATCACCACGCTGTCCCTGGCCGACATCGGCGTGGACCCCGCGCAGGTGGGCCTTTCCGGCTCCTGGACCACAGTGACCAACGCCGAGCAGCGGCCGCCGCGGACTGCCGGCACCATCATCACCGACGAAGGCGACGCCGGCATCAAGCTCGTTGACTTCCTGGCCGCCCAGAAGCTGCTCTAAGAGGGAACCCGACATGGCAAAAGTACTTGTATTCATTGACAACCCCGGCGCGTCGCTGAAGAAGAGCAGCCTGGAGCTGCTGACCCTGGCGCGTTCCCTGGGGGAGAGCACGGTGGTGCTCAACGGAGAACTCTCCGACGGCGTCGCGGCGGCTTTCGGCGAGTACGGCGTGGGCACCGTCCTCCGTCCCTCCACCGATGACCTGGACGACTTCCTCGTGGCTCCCAAGGCCGCCTACCTGGCCGCCGCCGCTGAATCCGCCGGCGCGGGCATCATCCTGCTGGACAACTCGCCCGAGGGCAAGGAGATCGCGGCGCGGCTGGGCATCCGCCTGAACGCCGGCGTTATCACGGACGTCGTCGCGGTGGACGCGGACGGCACTGCGCACAAGTCGGTCCTGGCCGGCTCCTACAACACCGCCTGCAAGGCAACCACCGCGGTGTCGGTGCTGACCCTGAAGGCCAACAACGTCACTCCGGAGCCGGCCGCTGCTCCCACCACCCCGGCAACCGCAACCGTTGAGGTTCCCGCCGGAAGCAGCACCGCAGCTGCCCGCATTACCGCGCGGGAGCAGAAGGCTGCCACGGGGCGGCCGGACCTGACGGACGCCCGCATCGTGGTGGCCGGCGGCCGCGGAATGGACGGCGACTTCGGTCCCGTGGAAGAGCTTGCCGATGCCCTCGGTGCTGCCGTGGGTGCCTCCCGTGCAGCCACGGACGCCGGTTGGATCAGCCATGACGCGCAGGTGGGCCAGACCGGCAAGACCGTGTCCCCGCAGCTGTACATCTCTGCCGGCATTTCCGGCGCCATCCAGCAAAAGGCCGGCATGCAGACGTCCAAGGTCATCGTGGCCATCAACAAGGATGCTGAGTCGCCGGTCTTCGAGATCGCAGACTTCGGCATCGTGGGGGACGTCTTCGATGTCCTCCCGCAGGCCGCCGCGGAGATCAAGAAGCGAAAAGGCTGATTCTTTGACTGCCTCCACCACAAAGGCACAGAGCCCGTTCAACCCGGACACGCACCGGGTTGGGCGGGTGCTCTGTTTTGCGGCCCACCCGGACGACATTGACTTCGGCGCAGCGGGCACTATCGCTGCCTGGACGGCGGCCGGGGTCGAGGTGAGCTACTGCATCATGACCGATGGCGACGCCGGCGGCTTCGACCCCGCCCACCGGCCGGACATCATCGCGATGCGCGACGCCGAGCAGCGCCGCGCCGCCGAGCTCGTGGGCGTCTCCGACATCCATTACCTCCACCAGCGCGACGGCTACCTCGAACCCTCGCACGAGGTGATGAAGGGGGTGGTGCGGCTGATCCGCCAGATCCGCCCCGACGTCGTCCTGTCCATGCACCCGGAACGGAACTGGGGCCGGATCCAAAAAAGCCATCCCGACCACCTCGCGGTGGGGGAAGCCGTGACCCGGGCCGTATACCCGGCCCTTGAGAACCCTTTCGCCTACCCGGAACTGGCCGATGCGGGGCTGGCCGCCTACAAGCTGCCGTGGTTGTGGCTGTACGCGGGGCCGGAGGAACGCGAAAACCACTTCGTGGATGTCACTGACCATGTGGAGGCGAAGCTGGAAGCCATCCATGTCCACGTCAGCCAGCACCCGGATGTGGAAGCGATGGAGGCGACGGTGCGGCGCAGCATGCAGGCCAACGCCGCCCGGGCAGGACTGGCCGACGGCCGCAGCGCCGAGGCCTTCCACGTGGTGGCAATCAACGGACCGGGAACCATCGCGGGCTTCTGAGCCACCTGGCCGGTTACGCGCCCAGCGGAGCGGCTGCGACCGTGGGCAGCGTCGGGGCCGAGGACCCGCCGACCGGCTCCACGGTGATCCCCAAGGCTGCGGCGGAGTGGATCCCCTGCACCACGGCCGGCTTGGAGAGCGCCTTTTCGTCCATCAGCCCCTGGGAGACGGGAGCGGACCCGTCCTTGGGGATGAGCCACATCTGGTAAACCTTGCCTGACGGCGGCGCGGGGACGCCGCTCATCTTCACCACGGCGGCGTCATGCGAGGACGAAATCAGGAGGGTGGCCTTGCCTCCGCCCGCGACGTTGACCGAGGCTTCGCGCACGTCGGTGGCCCGGACCACCTGGTTCACGGGATCGTTCTGGTCCGCAAGGTATGCGCCGACGCCCACGCCACCGAGCGCTATGGCTGCCGCGGCGGCCACCCCGGCGAGCCAGCGGCGCGTCCCGCCGGGCCGGCGTCGTTCTTCCCTGCGCTGGCGGGCCTTGGCGAGCTCGTCCGTGGCTTCATCCAGTCCGGCTCCGTGCAGTCCGGCTGCCGGCGGGACGGACGCGGCGGGTGCCGGAGTGCTGCCGCCCGGCTTGTGGTCCTGCGCCGGCAGTTGCGCCGGCAGTTGCGCAACGATCCGGTCAAACAGGTCCGACGGCGGCTCCTCCTCGGCCCGGAAGGTGCGGGCAAGTGTCTCGCGGGCCTGGCGGACCCGATCGAGGAAGGCCCGGCGCTCAGCATCGGGGGCGCTGGCCATGTAGGCGTCGATGGCGCCACGTTCTTCCTCGGTGACGGCGTCCAGGGCGTAGAGTTCGGCGAGGTCGACGGCGCGACCGGATGCGAGGTCCATGGCCACCGTGTCGCCAAAGGAACTCGAGCGGCCGTTATGTCCGTGCTCCATTCCGTTCATCTCAACTCACCCCCAGACAGGTCTTCAATCGGATCAGCCCATCGCGGATGCGGGACTTGATAGTGGGAACGGCCGCATTCAGCCGCTCTGCGACCTCCCGGTAGGTGAGGCCGCCGTAGTAGGCGAGGCGTACGGACTCCTGTTGTGTTTCGGTTAGCGTTTCCAGGCAGCGGACCACGGCTTCGGCTTCGAGCCGGTTGCCAACTTCCTCGGAAACAGTGTCATGGTCAACGTCCTGCGTGCTGGCCCCGTACTTCGCCTCCCTGTCAGTGGAAGACTGCGACGACCTGACCTTGTCCACCGCACGCCGGTGGGAGATGGTCATCAGCCACGAAAGGGCGCTCCCGGACTGGGGATCGAACTTCGCCGCGTTTTGCCACACCTGGAGGAAGACCTCCTGGGTGGTGTCTTCGCTGAGCTCGGGGTCGATCAGGACACGCCGTGCCATACCGAAAACGCGGCGCGAGGTGAGCTGGTAGAACTCGGCAAACGCTGCCTGGTCCCCCCTGGCGATCCGTTCCAGCAGGGCCGACAGCCGTTGGCCGGGGTCGACCCGCGGTTCGGTTACCGCTGCGGCGGACTCGGCATTCGGCGCATTGGGAGTTTCCATTACTCCCAAGCATAAGTCTCCCGGAGGTGGATCATTGGCAGTTCCGGACAGGTGGCGGTACCTGGTGCCGGGACCGCCCTCAAGTAATGTCACCTGCCGCTCCTCGGTCCCGTCGAATGCTTCCACCAGCCATTCGGCGCAGCGGGACGCGGGGATGGGTCCGTGCGGGAAAATTTCCTGGGCTGAAGATTTCCCGGGCTAGAGCCGGGCGCCGGCGAAGCCCTGCTGGCGCCATGCCTCATAAACGGCAATCGAGGCCGCATTGGCAAGGTTCAGCGAGCGCAGTGCCGGCAGCATCGGCAGCCGCACCGTGGCCGTGACATGGGAGTCCACCTTCAGCTCCTCGGGCAAACCGACCGACTCCCTGCCAAACATCAGCACGTCACCGGGCTGGTAGGCAACGTCCGTATAGCTTGTGGTTCCATCCGATGTGAAGGCATAGACGCGCTCAGGCTTGAGGTGGGCCCAGGCGTCCGCGATGGACTTGTGCACAGTGACGACGGCGAGGTCGTGGTAGTCAAGACCGGCCCGGCGCAGCTTGGCATCTGAGAAGTCGAACCCCAGGGGTTCCACGAGGTGCAGTTCGGCGCCGGTGATGGCGGCAAGGCGGATGGCGTTGCCGGTATTGCCGGGGATTTCGGGAGCATGGAACAGGATGCGGAACACCTCCCTATCCTAGCCACCGCCTCAGTGCATGCCGCGCAGCAGCCTTGCCAGGACCGGGACGTTGACTGTATTGGGTGCCGGTCCCGAGGCCAGAAATTCCTTCAGGCCGCGCACCAGGCCGGCTGCGTTGACGATCCGGACGCTCTCAAGCGCGCCGGCCGGCCGCCGGTGGTGGTCGATCACGGGTTCATGGAGGTTGCCCTCCGGGCTGAGCACCACCGTCCATCCGGTGACATTGAGTTCCGGGAAGATGTCCTGCATCGCGCGCACCACCGCGCCCAGCTGCGGGGGCGCCACCGCCCGGCCACCGTGGTTGAGGGTCCGGCCGTCCCAGGCGTAGGCGCCCTTGGGCAGGAGCATCGAGTTCACCAGGGCCAGCCGGTAACCGGACAGCACGGCATGGTCGATGTGACTGTTGTCGGCGGGGGACTGCAGGCCGTTGATGAGGCGGGCGGCCGGGAGGGCCGGCAGGACCTGCCGCGACAACAGCTGGACAGTGCGCAGCTCCCGCTGGATGCGGGCTTCCGCCCCGAAGATTCCCCGCTTGCGCGGCATCCCGTGCACCTGCTGGCGGGCCTGGGTGAAGGGGATCAGGGGAACGCCGGCGGAATCGGCTTCGTCGTATGGCGGGACGTAGACGGCCGGGTCCCCCGCAGTGTTCCTTGCGTTGCCCGGCCGGTGGACCGTGGCGGAGGCCCGGCTCCCGGCGGCAGGGGCATCGAAATGGGCTCCGGCGCCGGATGAAGAGCCGCCTGCGGTACCGGCAGCGTAGGAGCGGTCATAGGCCTTCCGGCGCTGGGGGTCGATCAGCGTCTCGTAGGCGGCGGTCACACGGCGGAAGGTGGCGGCGTCGCCCCCGTGGTCAGGATGTGCCTTCCTGGCAGCACGCCGGTACGCCACCTTGATCTCCTTTTCCGTGGCCGTGACTGCCACGCGCAGGACCTGGTAGTGGGAGCTGCTGCTCTCGGTCAAGCAATCTTCCTTATCCTTGTGCGCATCCGAACGGGGAATCGAAGGTGCCTCGCCCAGTCTAGCCAGCACAGTTCGCCGGCCTGCTGGGACAACGTCTGTCCACGGCCTGCGGGTTCCCGGCGGGGCCGGAGTCTAGACTCTTGATGGCGCGGCCGGGAACCGGCCGGGGGACAGCAGTGGAATGGAGAAGGACATGCCGACGACGGCGGGACCGGCCGGCAGCGGATGGCGCAGGGGAGTGCCGCTCCTGTCAGCGGGCCTTGCAGCGGTGCTGCTGGGCGGTTGCAGCGTGGACGTCCGGGACCCCACCGTGCCCCCCGCGCCGGCAACCACCCCCGCGCTGTCCACGCCCACCATCGCGCCGGGGCATGACGCAGCGGCTGTCGCGGCGCAGGACCTGCCGTTTTCGGCCGGCGGCGTGCTGGCTCCGGGGGTGCCCATAGGAATTGCTGACGAATTGAAGCGTGCGCCGGGATGGAAGCAGGTCAAGGACAATGTTGCCGGCCTTAGCCAGTACCTGAAGTCGGACGGGTGCCTTGTGGCTGCCAGCGCCAATACCGGCCAGGCTCCCTTGGTGCGCGGGGACGACAGGGAATCCACCGTCGCCCTGTACCAATACCTCGACGCCACTATCCAGCCCACGTACCTGAAGACAGCGACGCTGCAGTGGGGCGGAACGGCGGAAGAACCAGGCCGGAGGGTGGAAGTCCTGGCCCTGGAGCAAACGGCACCCGGCGGAAAGTCGACCGCCGTCCTCGCGCGGGTCTTCGGAACCGCCGGATCGTCCATCTATGTTTCGGTGTCCTGCCCGGATGCCGCCTCGTTGCGTGCGGCCCGTGATGACGTCAACCGCTTCCTGCCGGTGCTGCCGCCGTCGGCCTGACAGGCCCCCCGGTTTGTAACGCAGGAACCGCCGGTGGAGGGCTCAGCGGGCCGGCGGTTGCTGGAATTGGGTGGCTTGGTTTTTGGCGGTGCTCCCGGCCCTCAGGCCTTGGCCGCCCCGGGACGGATTGAGAGCCGGTTGAGGGCAAGGGCGCCCACCAGCAGCCCAAAGTCGCGCAGGGCCACATCGTAGAAGCTTCCCAGCAGCAGGAGGTTGATGATGATGCCCGCCAGCCACGCCGCCACCAGCAGCGAGCCGAACTTCGGCCGGACTGCCACGGCGATGCCTGCGATGATCTCCACCACACCGACGACGTACATAAAGGCCTGCGGTGTCAGCGGCACGATGGCCGTGGCCTGCGGCGCCAGGTATACCGTCCAGTCGGTGAGGACGTTCGTGAATTTGTCCAACCCGAACAGGATTGGCGCAACGGTAAAGACAGTGCGCAGCAGCAGGAACGCCTGCCGGGCCGGTTCAGCCGTGGGCACGTGGTGGGCGCGTACTGCGGAAGCTGTTTTCATTGCTGGCTCCTTCTAAAAGTAGGTATGCCAATTTTAGAGACGGGCATGGTCTATAATCAAGAGATCTTGACTTTGGATTGGTGGGCCATGAACCGACGACCGTGGGCGGACCGGATTGCAGCCGTTGCCTCCCTGACCGATGAGAAACGGCTGCAGCTGTTCGAGGTGGTGGCAGCCTCGCCCCAACCCGTGGGCCGTGACGAGGTGGCGGAGGTGGCGGGCCTTCCCCGGAGTACGGTGTCATTCCACTTGGACCGGCTGGTCCAGGACGGGCTCCTGACGGTCGAGTTCCGTAAGCCGCCGGGCAGGGTGGGCCCCGGCTCCGGGCGGCCCGCCAAAATGTACCGGCCGGTGGGGGGAGAGGTCGGGGCCTCCGTTCCCGACCGGAATTACGATCTGGCCGGCGAGCTGATGGCGGACGCGATCGAAACCTCGCTGTCCGGCGGGGGGCCCGTGGCCGCCGCCCTCCAGTCAGTGTCACACCGGAAAGGCCGGGAGATGGCGGAGGCGGCGGGGTCCCTGGAGGATTTCCTGGTGCAGGCAGGCTACCGGCCCCGGCCCGACGGAGATGGCGGCTTCCTGCTTCCCAATTGCCCCTTCCATCGGCTCTCGCAGCAGCACCCGGCGGTGGTGTGCGGCATGAACGGCGCGTTCCTCCGCGGTGCTGCGGCAGGCTGCGGCGACCCTGAAGACCGCGTGGCGGGTGACGACGAGGCCGGCCACTGCTGCGCCAGGATCACCGGCACGGCCCGAACGGCCTAGAATTACAAGGTGCCTGTCTATCTCGACCACGCTGCCACCACCCCGCTTTCCCCGGAAGCGCTGGCCGCCCTGACGCGTGAACTGGCCCGCACCGGCAATCCCTCCTCGCTGCACGGCTCCGGCCGCCGCGCCCGCCGTGCGGTGGAAGACGCGCGGGAGGCTCTTGCCGCCGCCGCCGGCGCCCACCCCTCCGAGGTGATCTTCACGTCCGGCGGAACCGAATCGGACAACCTTGCGGTGAAGGGCCTCTATTGGTCCCGGGTGGCGGAGGATCCCGCCCGGCGCCGCATCCTGTGCTCCGCCGTCGAGCACCATGCCGTGCTGGACACCGTGGAATGGCTGGAACGCCATGAGGGCGCCGAAGTGACCTGGCTGCCCGTGGACGGCGAGGGCGTGCTGGACCTCGACGTCCTCGAAGCTGAACTCTCCCGCGAACCGGGGACCGTGGCGCTGGTTACCGTCATGTGGGCCAACAACGAGGTGGGGACGGTCCAGCCCGTGCATCGGATCGTTGAACTGGCACATGCCGCCGGAGTGCCCGTCCACTCCGACGCCGTCCAGGCGTTCGGCTCGATCCCCGTGGACTTCAAGGACTCCGGCCTCGATGCCATGTCCATCTCGGGGCACAAGATCGGCGGCCCGGTGGGCGTGGGCGCCCTCCTGCTGGGCCGCTCGGTCAAGCTCACGCCCGTGCAGCACGGCGGTGGTCAGGAGCGCGACGTCCGCTCCGGCACGCTGGATACCGCGTCCATCGCGGCCTTTGCTGCCGCTGCGGAGTCCGTGACGGCGGCACTGCCCGCGGAAGCGGCGCGGATTGCCGCCTTGCGCGACCGGCTGATCGACGGCATCAGCGGGAACATCCCTGAGGCGGTCCTGCGGGGCGCGCGCGGCGACGGGCGGCTCCCCGGCAATGCGCACTTCACGTTCCCCGGCTGCGAGGGGGATTCGCTGCTGTTCCTGCTGGACCTGGCCGGCATCGAATCCTCCACCGGGTCCGCCTGCACCGCCGGGGTGCCCCGGCCCTCCCACGTGCTGCTGGCCATGGGCCTGGACGAGGAAACAGCGCGCGGAGCCCAGCGGTTCAGCCTGGGGCACTCATCCACCGAGGCCGACGTCGATGCCTTGCTTGCGGCGCTGCCCGAGGCTTATGCGCGCGCACGCCAGGCAGGCATGGCAGGGCGCGAGTCCTCGATCCAGACTGCGGGAACTGTTGCGCGCCAAGGGTTGCGCGGCTCCTGACCCTCACTGCACGCTGCTTCACTGCCCGATTTGCCTGCAGCCGTAGAATGGATAGGCGAAGATCGTTTCCGCCGCCGGCGTTCCAGCACACGGCCCCGGAAAGCCAGCATCCCCCAACAGAAAGCCAGCATGCGAGTACTTGCAGCCATGAGCGGTGGAGTGGACTCCGCCGTCGCCGCCGCCCGGGCAGTGGAGGCCGGCCATGACGTCGTCGGCGTCCACCTGGCGCTTTCCAGGATGCCCGGCACACTGCGCACCGGAAGCCGCGGTTGCTGCACCATCGAGGATTCCCGCGACGCCTGGCGGGCCTGCGATGTCCTGGGCATCCCATACTACGTCTGGGATTTCTCCGAGCGTTTCAAAGAGGACGTGGTCCAGGACTTCATCGATGAATACGCCGCTGGCCGAACGCCGAACCCGTGCATGCGCTGTAACGAGCGGATCAAGTTCGCCGCCCTGCTGGAGAAAGCCATTGCTCTTGGCTTCGACGCCGTCTGCACCGGCCACTACGCCAAGGTGGTTGAAGACGCCGACGGCAACCGGGAACTGCACCGTGCAGCGGACTGGGCCAAGGACCAGAGCTACGTCCTCGGCGTGCTGACCCACGAGCAGTTGAAGCACTCAATGTTCCCGCTGGCCGATACCCCCTCCAAAGCCGAAGTGCGGGCGGAGGCGGAGAGGCGGGGACTGTCCGTGGCGAACAAGCCGGACAGCCACGACATCTGCTTCATTCCCGACGGCGACACGGCAGGCTGGCTCGCCGAAAAGATCGATATGACAACCGGCGACATTGTTGACGAGACCGGGGCCAAGGTGGGTGAACACCCCGGTGCCAACGCCTTCACCGTGGGCCAGCGGCGCGGGCTCAAGCTGGGAACCCCGGCGGCCGACGGCAAGCCGAGGTTCGTCCTGGAGATCCGCCCGAAGGAAAACAAGGTGGTGGTGGGTCCCGAGGCGCTCCTGGCCATCGACGAGATCCGCGGGATCAAGGTCTCCTGGGCCGGCCTGCCTATCGCTGAGGTGGAAACGGGCGCGCAGTTCGACTGCCATGCCCAGGTCCGCGCCCACGGCGACCCTGTCCCCGCCACTGCCCGGATGGAGGTGCCCACGGACGGTTCGGCGTCGGGCCAGCTCGTGGTCCGGCTGGAAGCCCCGCTGCGGGGAGTGGCACCGGGCCAGACCGTGGTCCTGTACCAGGGCAGCCGGGTCCTGGGCCAGGCAACCATCGACGCCGCACGCTCGCTGCAGCGCGCTGCCCTGTAGGCCGGAAACCTCCCGCAAACCTCCAGCGCCGCCCCGGATGCAACCGGGGCGGCGCTTTGCCGTGCACGCTTCCCGTACGAAGGGCGGGGCGGACACGGACCTGAAATAAATTTTGTGTTTCAACTCACAGAATAGGCCGTCCTGAGGGCTGACTCTCTGATTGAATCTACGCATCAGCACTGCGCGCAGGCAGCCGGGCGAACGCGCCCGCATGCCGGCGCGCGCGTATTCATCGAACAGAAGGCTCACAGATGATCAAGAGCACAACACCCCTGCACCGCGCCATCGCGCTCGCAGGAATATCCGCCCTCGCCCTGACAGCCTGCACCGGGCCCTCTGGCGGCGGCGGAACGTCCACCGGCAGTGCCGGCGGCGGTGCCATCACCTTTGGAACGACGGACAAGGTCGTGACCCTCGACCCCGCCGGATCCTACGACGCAGGCTCCTTCCTGGTAATGAACCAGGTCTACCCCTTCCTGATGAACTCCAAGCCGGGCTCGGCCGAGGCAAGCCCGGACATCGCCGAGTCCGCCTCCTTCACTGCTCCCACTGAGTTCACGGTGAAGCTCAAGCCCAACCTGAAGTTTGCCAACGGCCACGCGCTGACCGCCTCGGACGTGAAGTTCTCCTACGACCGCGTCATGAAGATCAACGACCCCAACGGCCCCGCATCCCTGCTCTCCAACCTGACGTCGGTTGAAGCCAAGGACGACACCACTGTGGTGTTCACCCTCAAGGCAGCCAATGACCAGGTGTTCCCGAGCGTGCTCGGCACCAACACAGGCCCGATCGTTGACGAGGAAGTCTTCCCGGCCGACAAGGTGATGAGCGATGAGGACATCGTCGCCGGCAAGCCGTTCGCCGGCCCCTACACCATCGATTCCTACAAGAAGAACGAACTCGTCAGCCTCAAGTCCAACCCGGACTACAACGGCCTGCTGGGCAAGCCCGCCAACGACAGCGCCGTCATCAAGTACTACGCCGACTCCAACAACCTGAAGCTGGACGTCCAGGGCGGCAACATCGACGTTGCCGGCCGGAGCCTCACGGCCACGGACGCCGCGGACCTTGCCAAAGACTCGAAGGTCAAGGTCTACAAGGGCCCGGGCGGTGAGCTGCGGTACATCGTCTTCAACTTCGACACCATGCCGTTCGGGGCCAAGACCCCGGAGGCGGACCCGGCCAAGGCCCTTGCCGTCCGCCAGGCCATGGCCGATATCGTGGACCGGCAGGCCATCTCCGACCAGGTCTACAAGGGAACCTACGTCCCGGCCTACTCCGTGGTCGCCGACGGGCTCCCGGGGGCCACGCAGCCGATGAAGGAAATGTACGGCGACGGCACCGGCAAGCCCAGCCTGGACAAGGCGAAGAAAGTCCTCAGCGACGCCGGGGTCAGCGGGCCCGTCAACGTAAAACTGCAGTACAACCCGGACCACTACGGCAAGTCCTCCGGTGACGAATACGCCATGATCAAGGAACAGCTGGAGAAGTCCGGGCTGTTCACCGTGGACCTGCAGTCCACCGAATGGGTGACGTACTCCAAGGCACGCACCGCAGACGCCTACCCCGTCTACCAGCTGGGCTGGTTCCCGGACTACTCTGACGCGGACAACTACCTCACGCCCTTCTTCATCCCGGGCAACTTCCTCAAGAACCACTATGAAAACCCGGCAGTGACGGAACTGGTCCAGAAGCAGCTGACCACCCCGGACAAGACTGAGCGCGAGAAGCTGCTTGGCGAGGTACAGTCCGCCGTCGCCAAGGACCTTTCCACGCTGCCGCTGCTCCAGGGCGCGCAGCTGCTGGTTGCCGGATCGGGCGTCAAGGGCGTCGAGAAGACCCTTGATCCGTCGTTCAAGACCCGTCTCGGCGTCCTGTCCAAGTAAGCAGCCACCCCCCATCGGGCTCTGACCGGCCGGAGGCGGGACGCCGTGGAGGCGTCCCGCCTTTTGCCGGTCATCGGCCAGCAACGAGGGGACTGCTGGCTCCCGGTCACCACGAATTCAGGTACCGATGACAACCTTGATTGACGCGCCTCCCAGCGACGCTGACGCGCTCCTACCGTCCAAGAAGAAAGCGGCGGGGGGAGGGCTGGGCCAGTACATCCTGGTCCGCTTCCTGCTGATCTTCCCAACCATCCTCATCCTCGTCACCATGGTGTTCTTCCTCATGCGGATCACCGGTGACCCCATCACCGCAGCCATGGGCGGACGCCTGCCACCTGACCAACTGCAGGAGCGCATCCATGCCGCCGGTTACGACCGGCCGCTCCTGGTGCAGTACTTCGAATACCTGGGCCAACTGGCAACGGGCAACTTCGGCACAACGCTCTCCGACAACCGCCAGGTCACCGAAATGCTGACCACGTACGGAGCGGCCACGCTGGAACTGTCCATCAACGCGCTCATCGTCGCCTTGCTGGTGGGCATTCCGCTGGGCATGGTTGCCGCGCACCGGCGCGACCACCTGCCTGACGCCGTGCTGCGGATCCTGGCGATCCTGTTCTACGCCACCCCGGTCTTCTTCGCCGGCATGCTCCTCAAACTGGTGTTCTCCGTGTGGCTGCACTGGCTCCCGGTGGCCGGCCGGGCAGGAACCAGGACCGAGCTGTCCCTGACCGCGCTGGAGGCGCCCACGGGCATCTACTGGCTGGATGCCCTGCGGAGCGGCAACATGGCAGCGTTCAGCGACGTGATGTCGCACGCGGTCCTTCCCGCCCTTGCGTTGGGCCTGCTGACGGCTGGAATCTTCCTTCGGCTGGTCCGGACCAACGTCATCGGCACCCTTGGCAAGGACTACGTCGAGGCCGGCCGCTCCCGCGGCGTCAGCGAGTTCAGGCTGGTCACCAAGCATGCATACAAGCCGGCGCTGATCCCGATCATCACGGTCATGGGCCTGCAGATCGCTGTGATGCTTGGCGGCGCCGTGCTCACCGAAACCACTTTTGAGTGGAAGGGCCTGGGGTTCCAGCTGGCCAATTACCTCACGGCGCGCGACTTCGTGGCCGTCCAGGGCATCGTGGTGCTGCTGGCCGTCATCGTCGCCGTCACCAACTTCATCGTGGACATCGTTGCCGCGCTGATCGACCCCCGCGTGAGGTACTGACATGACTGCCGAGACCACCCTGGAACCCGTCGCCAACCCGCGGGCGTCCTTCTTCCGGCGGCTGCCGGTTGTGTCACACTTCAACAAAAGCGTCGGCCTGCAGCGTTTCATGCTGGTCGTGGGACTTGTCCTCACCGGCATCTTCCTGCTGACGGCACTGGCCGCACCACTGCTCGCCCCCTATGGCTTTGCCCAGCTTTCGGACGCCGAGGGCAATTTCCCCACCCAGCAGGAGCCGGGCGGCAAGCACCTCCTCGGCACCACGGTGGGCGGGTACGACGTCCTTTCCCGTGTCATTTGGGGTACCCAGACGGCGCTGTTGGTCATCATCGTGGCCGTGATCCTGTCCATCTTCGCGGGCGTCATCCTCGGCCTGGTCAGCGGCTACATCGGCGGCTGGCTGGACCGCATCCTCGTGGTCGTGGCGGACGCGATCTACGCTTTCCCCTCGCTGCTGGTGGCAATCGTCATGGCCATTGTCATCAGCGGCGGCCAGTCCAGCCTGTTGGGCGGGATCCTGGCTGCAGCCATCTCCATCACGGTGGTGTTCATCCCGCAGTACTTCAGGGTGATCCGCGCGGAGACCATCAGGCTGAAGGCGGAACCCTTCGTCGAGTCCGCCAAGGTGGTGGGCGCCTCGAACGTGCGCATCATGACCCGGCACATCTACCGCAATGCCACGCGCACGCTGCCGCTGATCTTCACCCTCAACGCCTCGGAAGCCATCCTGACCCTGGCAGGGCTGGGCTTCCTGGGCTTCGGCATCGAGCCAAGCTCAGCGGCGGAATGGGGCTTCGACCTCAACAAGGCGCTCGCAGACACCACCTCTGGCATCTGGTGGACCGGGCTCTTCCCCGGCCTCGCCATCGTCTGGACGGTCCTCGGGCTGACGCTCGTGGGCGAGAGCATCAACGACCTGAACGATCCCCGCCTCCGCGGCCGTAAGCGGGCCACCCGCAAGGCGGCAGCGCCCGCAGCACCAGCCGTTGCCGGACCTGGTGTTGCCGGACCCGGCACCGAAACAGAATCGAGCAACCCGTGAGCGAAAACCTTGGGTCGGTGTCCGACCGCCGGGAGCAGGACCGCAAGACGGTCCTTGATATCGACCACCTCCAGGTCACTTTTGCCACCGATGCCGGCGATGTCCGGGCCGTCAAGGACGTCAGTCTCGACATCAAGGCCGGCGAGGTACTGGCCATCGTGGGTGAGTCAGGTTCCGGCAAGACTGTCACTGCCAAGACCATCCTTGGCCTCTTGCCGGAAACCGCCAGCAGCTCAGGGGCGGTACTCATCAACGGCACCAACGTGATCAGCCTCAGCGCCGCGCGCCTGCGCCAGATCCGCGGACGCGACGTCGCCATGGTGTTCCAGGAACCTTCCACCGCCCTGAACCCGGTCTTCACCGTGGGCTGGCAGATCGCCGAGGGCATCCGTGCCCATGCGGCGCGCGACGGCGGGGGGCGGGTGAGTGCCAAGGAAGCCAGGGCGCGGGCTGTCGAAGCCCTGGGCAAGGTGGGCATCCCGGACCCGGAGCACCGGGTCAACTACTATCCGCACCAGTTCTCCGGCGGCCAAAAGCAGCGTGTGGTGATCGCCGCAGCCCTGGCGCTGAATCCCGGGCTCATCGTCGCCGACGAACCTACCACCGCCCTGGACGTGACTGTCCAGGCGGAGATCCTGGAACTACTCCGGGACCTTCGGGACAAGTACGGCACCTCGATCGTCCTGATCACCCACAACATGGGCGTCGTGGCAGACCTGGCCGACCGGGTGGTGGTGATGTACCAGGGCGACATCGTCGAGGAGGCTCCGGCCCGGAAGCTCTTCGCCGAACCCAGGCAGGACTACACCCGCCGGCTTCTGGCCGCTGTGCCGCACCTCGGCCGCAACTCGGCGTCGGAGGGCCTGACCCGGCGGCCCCACCAGGATGAGGAAGTGCTGGTGGCGGCGGACAACCTGGTGATCGAGTATCCCGGCCGGCTGGGAACGCCGGCGTTCAAGGCCGTGGACGGTGTCAGCTTCACGTTGTCCAGGGGTGAGGTCTTCGGCCTTGTCGGGGAATCGGGATCCGGCAAGACCACCATCGGGCGGGCCATCGCGGGGCTGAACCGCACCACCGGTGGCAGCCTCAAGGTGCTTGGCTACGAGATGCTGAATCTGCGCGAACGCACCTTTAAGCCGCTGCGGAAGGACATCGGCTTCGTGTTCCAGGACCCGGCAGCGTCGTTCAACCCGCAGCTGACCATCGGGGAGTGCATCGCCGAGCCCATGCTGATACACACCCGGCCGAGCGAAGCCCAGGCGCGCAAGCGTGTGGGTGAGCTGCTCGAATCAGTGCAGCTGCCGGCGTCGTATGCGGGGAGGTACCCGCACGAATTGTCCGGCGGCCAGCGGCAGCGCGCATCCCTGGCCCGGGCGCTCAGCCTGAATCCGCGGCTGCTGATAGCGGATGAGCCGACGTCGGCCCTTGACGTTTCGGTGCAGGCGAAAGTCCTGGAGCTGTTCAAAGACATCCAGGAGGAGTTCGGGTTCGGCTGCCTCTTCATCAGCCACGACCTTGCGGTAGTGGATATTCTCTCGACCTGGGTTGGGGTGCTGTACAAGGGGAAGCTGGTGGAACAGGGGATTGGCAGCCAGGTCATGGGCAACCCACAGCATGACTACACGCGCCGACTGATCGCTTCGCTTCCTGTTCCGGATCCGGCTGAGCAGGCAAAGCGGCGCGAGGAGCACCGCGCCCTGCTGGGCAGCTGACGGGGGCCGGTACCGGCAGCCCGCCGGTACCGGCCCTTAACACCCGCGTCGGTTCCGGCCGCTCCCATAGACTGGGACCATGACGCAGCACAACCTCAGCTCACCCGGTCCTGACGATTTCGATCCCTCCGCCAGTTCCCTGGCCGGCCAGGTGGACAATTCGGTGATGGCTGAACTGCTGTCCATCCGTTCGAGCATCGACAACATCGACGCCACCCTGGTCTACCTGCTGGCGGAACGTTTCAAAGCCACCCAAAAGGTGGGCTTCCTCAAGGCTGCCCACCGGTTGCCCGCCGGGGATCCCGGACGGGAAGCCGCCCAGATCGCCCGCCTGCGGCGTCTGGCAGAGGACGCGCACCTTGACCCGGCATTCGCCGAAAAGTTCCTGAACTTCATCATCGGCGAGGTCATCCGCCACCACGAGGCCATCGCCGAGGACCACCAGGCCGCGTCCGGACCGCAGGCTTCCGCACTGAGGTGAGCCGGGAAGAGCAACAGCGCGGCAACGGGACGCTTTCGACGGCGGCCCTGCCGCCCAAGGAAGTGACAGCCACTGGACTGGGCCCGTGGCCCGGCGAGGACCCGCTGGAAGCGGCCCGGATCATCAGGGGGGAGCTGGGCAGCCCGCACCTGCCGTTCCTGGCCGAATTGCCGGACCGCGGCGTCGGGTCCGACGCGGTGGGTCGCACCGCCTCGCTGCTTGAGGAACTGTGGGCCGACGTCCAGCCCTACGGCTGGCGGCTTGTCGACCGCCCCGGCAAAGACATCCGAAAGGCAGCATCGGCGCTCGCCACCGACATCAACGTCCTGGCCGACGTAGCCGGCGCGGAGGAGTCTTCGGCGACAGAACTCAAAGTCCAGTTGGTGGGACCCCTGAGCCTCGCGGCGGCCTTGCACCTGCACAACGGCGAGCGCGCGGTAGTGGACTACGGTGCCCGCCGGGACCTCGCCGCGTCCCTGGCGGAAGGGGTGGGCAGCTACCTCGCCCGGGTTTCGTCGGCGGTGCCGGGGGCGCGGCTGGTGGTCCAGGTGGATGAACCGGATATTGCCGCGGTGCTGGCCGGTGCCATCCCCACGGCCAGCGGCTACCGCACGCTGAGGGCTGTTCCAGGGTCGGAGGCCCGGGAATCCTGGCGTGTGGTCCTGGATGCGCTGCGCTTGGCCGGCGCGTCGGAAATCGTGGTGTCCGTTCCCGAACTGGAAGCGCCGTTCGAGCAGATCCTGGCGGCGGGGGCTGACGGAATCGCGGTGCCGCTGAAGGCGCTGACCAACCGCCAGTGGGAGCAGCTGGCCGGGGCGGCCGAGGCCGGGAAGCGCTTCTGGGCGGGCGCGCTGGACGTTTCCGGCAGCACGCTGCCCAAGGTGGCCGATTGCGTGGACTCCGTGTGGCGCCCCTGGCGCCAGGTGGGCCTTCCCGCCGCTTTGCTGGCCGCGGTCCGGGTGACACCCTCGGCGGGGCTGGCCGGCCATACCCCGGCACAGGCCACGGCTGTCCTGGGCAGGCTCACCCAGCTGGCCGACGGCCTGAACCAACGCTCGGTGGGGTAGGGGCTCAGGTCCTGTTCTCCCAGCGGTCCGGCTGCGCGTAGCGCGGCAGGAAGCTGTGCGCGGAGCTGCCGCTGGTGTAGGGGCGGAGCCGATAGTCGAAAGCCCCGGCGTACACCAGGACCAGCCCGATCTGGGGCTGGATCACCTTGACCTGGATGCGGTGCCTTCCGTGGCTGCCCTCGGCCGGATCCCACCACTGTTCGGCGTAGGCCTTGGCGTCCAGTGCCTGGGGAAGCGGTATCCGCAGCGGGCCCAGGAAGAGCCTGGAAGCCTCCGATACGCCCCGGAGCCTTCCTTCCGGGGTCACGCTGAGGTTCAGGTCCGTCACCAGGCGCCGGTACCGGCCAACGTAGTCCACCAGTTGGGTGGCGCCGCCGCGGCTCGTGGCGCTGGTGGTGTCCTGGAACAGCCGGGTGCGTCCGGGGAAACGGATCTCCCGCCGCGCGGTCAGGCTGGAGCGGCCGAACGGATCCTGGTGTGCGTGGTTTTCGATCCGGAACGGAACGTTTTCACCGTACTCGGGGAAAAAGGCTTCTTCGCCCCCGGTGACCCGCAGCAGGGGGCGGAGCCAGCGCTGGCGGCACCCCACGACGTCGAATGTCCCTTCCCCTACCCCGTACTGCCCCGAGCCCGGAGCGAGGGAGAAGTACTCCTGCAGTTCGGGCTGCAGGCGCGCGAAATCCCTGCCGAGTGCCTGCTCGTAGATCGGGGTGTTCACGGAGGACCTCCTGTTGGTGTCGATGGGCGGCTGCTGCGTCCGGCTTCACAATCTACCGGCAGCCTTGAGCTTGATGTACATGTCCGCGAGGCGGGGCGGCAACTGGTGGGGTTCGGCATCCACCACCTCCACGCCGCAGCGCCGCAGTTCCGCTGTCACTGCAGCCCGTTGGAGCAGGGCGCGCTCCGCCGCGGCCGCGCGGTAGACCCCGGTGGCGTCGTCGCGTTCCCGCAGCATGGTTCCAAGCTGGGGGTCGCGGACAGCCGCGACCACTACGGTGTGCTGGCTGGCGAGCCGCTCCGCCGCGGGCAGCAGGCCTTCCTCCGGTGCCCCGCCGTCGAGCGTTGTCAGCAGGACCACCAGGGACCGGTGCGGGGAAACGGCCCGGACCTGAGCCGGGAGCGCCGCCCAGTCCATCTCGATGAGCTCGGGGTCCAACGGCGCCATGGCCTGGACCAGCCGGCCCAGGAGATTCCCCTGCCCGGCGGAACCTGCCCGCGCGCGGACGCGGCGGTCAAAGGCCACGAGATCCACCCGGTCGCCTCCGCGTTCGGCCAGGACCCCCAGCAGGAGCGCCGCCTCCATCCCGGTGTCCAGCCGGGTTTCGTCACCGATTCTTGCTGCCGACGTACGGGACGTGTCCAGGATCATCACCATCCGGCGGTCCCGTTCGGGCCGCCACGTCCGCACCACGACGGCGGAGCGCCGGGCGGTGGCCCGCCAGTCAATGGAGCGGACGTCGTCACCCCGGACGTAACCCCGCAGCGAATCGAACTCGGTGCCGGCGCCCCGGATCTGGACAGCGGCCTTTCCGTCGAGTTCGCGCAGTTGACGGAGCTTCGAGGACAGGTGCCGGCGGGAGTGGAAGGGCGGCAGCACGCGCAGCGAGCCGGGACATCCGATGGTGCGTTGGCGCGCCGCCACACCCAGGGGGCCGAAGGAACGGAACGTCACATGGGGTGTCGTAAGGTCACCGCGGCGGACAGGACGGAGAGTGATTGCCAGCCGCCGGCTTTCGCCCGACGGGACGTCGATGGCCTGGACCGGGTTCTGCGCCCCGGCGGACGGCTGCCAGCCGTCCCGCAGTGTTCCCTGGAGCCTCCGGTTGCCGTTGTTGTGGATGGTCAGCACGGCCGTTGCCGTGTTATTGAGCGTGACGTTTTCAGGTTCGGCGCGCAGCACGACGATTTGCCGGGGGGACCCGGCGAGGAGCAGGTCTGTGCACAGCAGGACCAGGAGCGCCGCGCCCACCGCCAGGACCGTTGGCCACCCCGGGACCAGCAGGACCGGAACCAGTCCGAGCACAACCAGCGCCACGAAGCGTCCTGAGACGGCCATCAGCGCGGGACGGGGACGGCTGCCAGGATGCTGCCGAGGACGTCGTCCACGCGAACGCCGTCCATCTGGGCTTCGGGCTGGAGTGCCACCCGGTGCCGCAGGCACGGCAAAGCCAGGGCCTTGACGTCGTCCGGGGTGACGAAGGAGCGTCCGGAGAGCCAGGCCCAGGACCGTGAAGTGTTCAGCAGTGCGGTGGCACCGCGGGGCGACACGCCCAGCAGGAAGGACGGTGCCGCCCGCGTGGCGCGGACCAGGTCAACGATGTAGCCCACGATTTCCGGTTCAACCGCCACGCCCGCCACGGCCTCCCGTGCCCGCGCCAGGTCCCCGGCGCCGGCGACGGCCCTGACTCCTGCCGCCTGCAGGTCCCGGGGGTCGAATCCTGCCGCGTGGCGACGGATAACCTCGATCTCGTCGTGGCGCCCGGGCAGGGGCATGGTGAGCTTGAGCAGGAACCTGTCCAGCTGGGCCTCGGGCAGGGGATAGGTTCCCTCGTATTCCACCGGGTTCTGGGTGGCCGCCACGAGGAACGGCGAAGGCAGCCGGAGGGACTGTCCGTCGACGGACACCTGGCGCTCCTCCATGGCCTCCAGCAGCGAGGCCTGTGTCTTGGGCGGTGTGCGGTTGATTTCGTCAGCCAGCAGGAGGTTGGTGAACACCGGCCCTTCCCGGAAGCTGAAATCGGAAGTGCGGGAGTCGTACACCAATGAGCCGGTGACGTCCCCGGGCATCAGGTCGGGGGTGAACTGCACCCTCTTGGTGTCGAGGCTTAGCGCCGCGGACAGCGCACGGACCAGGAGGGTCTTGGCCACGCCCGGGACGCCCTCCAGCAGCACGTGTCCCTGCGAGAGGAGGGCAATCAGCAGGCCGGTGACCGTGCCGTCCTGCCCTACAACAGCTTTTGCCACCTCGCGGCGGACGTCCAGCAGGGCCTGCCGGGCGGCATCGTCCGGCAATGCGCGGCCGTCGCCGGAGGCGTTGTCGTCCGAGGGGTTAAGGACCGTGGGGCCGCTGCTGTGTTCGCTCATTTGGTCGTGACCTCTTTCTCCAGATTGTCCAGGGCCTGGGACCAGGCGACCAGCCGGGCCTCGGTTTGAGGGTGTTCATTGACCAGGGCAGCGATACCGGCAGGGTCGCGGCCCAGCACCGTCGCTGCCGCGGTGATGGTTTCCGCTGCAGTGGCACCAGGGCCCAGCCGGAGGCTGCCTGCAAGCCGCGTCAGCAGCCCTGCCCGCAGGTTGTCGCGGGCCTGGCCGATCGCGTGCGAATCATGGTAGAGCCGGGCGCGCCCCTCTGCCGTCTCCACCGCCTTGACCATGACGGGCAGCGGCTCGAAAACCAGGGGCCCGTGGCGCCGGCCGCGCCAGGCTATGGCCGCGACAGCGATCACGAGGAGCCATGGACCCAGGAAGCGGGCCCAGTCCGGGGCGAGGTCGTCCAACGTTGCGTTAGTGCCGTCCCCCGCCACGTCCTGCAGGGTCGGCAGGTACCAGACGAGGTCCGGCGAGCTGCCGAGCAGCCTGAGGGCGAGAGCCGCATTTCCGGCCTCGTCCAGCTTGTCGTTGCCCATGACCGCCGTGCTGCCCAGGACCGTAATGCGCAGGTCGGTGCTGGCGGCAAGCAGCCCGGCGGCACTGCCACCCGGACGGTAGCAGGTGGTGCCGCCGTCGTACACGAAACCCGCTGTGCCCGTGACCTGCCCGGCAGCCTCCGCCGCCGGCAGGGTGCAGCCAGCCTCCAGGACCGGAAAGGCCTCGGGGACCACGCCTGCCTGGCGGATCCCGGAATCCAGCGCGGTCAGCGTGTTCAGCCTGGGCGCGACAACTACTACCCGGTCCGCCTGCTCCATCAGCGCCTCCAGCTGCGGGCCGCCCAGGACTCCGTTCCGGTCATACAGCAGCAGGGTGGAACCAGGCCGCAGCACGGCAAGGGCGTCCTCCAACCTCTCCGGGGTATGGACGTCGACCCCGTGCTGCCGCAGGATCACTGCCAGGGCTTTGGCTCCGTCGGGCCCCGCGTTGCTGACGGAGAGGGGAATGCTGTCTCCCTTGGGCGCCAGCTGCGTCCCGACGGCGAGCGCCAGGGCGGCAGCCACCACTGCCGCGCCCGCAGCGAGGGTGCGATGGCGACGGACCCAGCGTCGCCGCTTCCCTGCCGGTGCAGGTGCCCCCGGAGGGCCAGTGCCCGTGGAGTCGTTATCGATGGACAGAATGCCGGTCATGGCAGTGGCACCGCCTTGCCAACGGGGGAGCGGGCGGGCCTGCTGGCCTCCAGCGCCGCATCCAGGTCGGCCATGGCCTGGTAGTCGGCGCGCCCGGCAGCCAGGTTCCCGTACCGGATCCCGTCGAACATCGCCGCCGCCAGTTCCAGGCGCCTGGCCTCGGCGGCGAAGGGCAGGGACAGGGCCCGTGCCGCTTCGTCCGCAGTCAGGCCCGGTTGCGGGTCCAGGACGGCACGGTCTTCAGCGCTGCGGACGAGGGCCCGGAAACGGTCGACGGCGGCGTCCCCCCACTTTCCGGAGGCCGCTGCGGCTTCCGCGCGCGCCCGGTAGTCGGCGGCGTGGACGGCAACGTCCTTTTCGAATACCTCCTTGGGGCGGCGGACCCGGGCGTTCAGGCGGGGGCGCGCCAGGATCACGGCGGCGATGATGACGACGGCAATGACGATGGCTATGACCGCGCCTGGCACCTGCGCGGCGTCGCCCGTGGAGCCCCCGTCCAGGGACCGCAGCCAGTCCAGGAAGTTCCGCCAGAGTGTCCCAAGCCAGGAAGGGGCAGCGTCCCGGTACTCCGGTTTGGCCAGTTCCTCCGCAGCCCACCGCCTGGCTTCATCCGCGGAGGGCAGCACCGGCGGCTCAGCGCCCATCCGGCCATCCGCGTGCCGCAGTTCCTCGGCCCGGGTAGGCCCCGGGCACGCCCGGCACGACACCCCTGCCCGGAACGCCCGGGTCAGCGCCTGACTCATGCTGGCGCAGCAGCGCGATGTCCAGCCCGTCCTTGCGCATCCGCAGGTCCAGGTACAGCAGGGCCATGACGGATGTCTGGGAGGCGTAGCCCACGGCGCCGGCCAGTGCCCCAAGCACGGCTGTGAGCACGCCTGCCGCGACGGCCACGGTTGTTTCCTGTCCACTCCCGCCATGCGGCGAGACGACACTCGTCAGGAAGCTGGCCAGGAACGTCACCGGGATCAGGACCACCTGGCTGATGACGCCCACGACGACGCTTACCACCGCCGTGATACCGAAGATGCGCCACCAGTTGGCCCGGGTAAGTTCCCAGGAGCGCCGCAGTCCCGCGAAAGCGCCCAGCTCTTCGACGACGACGGCGGCAGGCGCCACCATGAATTTGACCGCCACCCAGGCGAACAGCAGCACGAAAGCGAAAAACACCGGGATGGCCAGCAGCAGCCCCATCCCCCGCACGCTGGAGAGCAGGAGGGCTGTGGCCACCGCCAGGAGCAGGACCGCGAGCACTCCGGCCGCCATCAGCAGAGCAGCCAGCCGGACCAGCGCGCCGGTCCTGGAGCGCGCCAACTGCCACATCAGGCGGAAACCTGTGGGCCGGTTAAGGATCGACCTGGCCACGGGCACCACCATGGCGCCCTGGAGGACGACCGAGACGAAGACCGCCAGGATGGAAAACAGCACGACGGCGGCAACAAACCCCATGCCGACCGAGGCAACGTCCGCGGGTGTGGCGGTGTCGGCCCAGGCCTCGATGGAACCGGCAGAAGCGGCCGTGGCCGCGGTCACCACTGCCGTGAGGATGGCGGCCAGGGACTGGGCCAGGAGGGCCGCGCCGAGCATCGCCTTGGCGTTGCGCCGGATAGCCTGGAACGCCCCGTCCAGGATTTCGCCGAACAGAAGGGGGCGCAGCGGGACTATGCCTGGTTTGGGCGGAGCTGTGTAGCGCGGCTGGCCGTAGGGGGAGCTGCCGTACGTCGGCTTATCGTACAGGGAGCCGGGATAGGGGTATCCGGGGTATTGGGGCCCGGCGGCCGGGTTGCCGTTGTATGCCGGGCCGCCGTAGGCAGAAGGGGCGCCGTAGGCAGTGTCCCGGTTTCCGTAGTGACCAGGTGGTTGCTGCCACGGGGACGGCTGCTGCCAGCCCGCTGGTTGTCCGTCCGCCGGTGGCGCCCACGGCTGATGCCAGGCCGGCGGTACCGGGCCGATGCCGCCTGAAGCCGCACCCCCGCCGTCGTCCTCTCCCCGGTCCGGCTGGTCCCGCGTGGGTTCCCCGGCGCCGGACTCCTGTGGTGACACTGATTCCTCCCCATATCAGTAGCCTGCTGCTCCGCGCAGCACGTTGCAAGCTGGGCGCGGGCGGCGCGAGGCATGCCCCAAGACTATAGTTCCGCCGTCGGACGTCCTAGTGCCCCGCCATGCCGGAAGCCGCTGAACAGGACAAAGCCATCCTGATAAGGGAATATATAACTATGAAGGCACGCATTCTGGTGGTTGATGATGACGAAGCGCTGGCCGAGATGATTGGAATTGTCCTCCGCAACGACGGCTTTGAGCCGGTTTTTTGTGCGGACGGCGCAAAGGCGCTCGACGTCTTCAGGTCATCCAGGCCCGACCTTGTCCTGCTCGATCTCATGCTTCCCGGCATGGACGGCATCGAGGTCTGCCGGCAGGTCCGCGCTGAGTCGGATGTTCCCATCGTGATGCTGACTGCCAAATCCGACACCTCCGACGTCGTCCGTGGCCTGGAATCCGGCGCTGATGACTACGTGCCCAAACCCTTCAAGCCTGCAGAACTGGTGGCACGGGTACGCGCGCGCCTCCGTCCGGGTGACCAGAAGGCACCCGAGACGCTCAAGATCGCGGACATCACCATCGACGTCGCCGGGCACACTGTCAGCAGGGGCAATGAGCGGATCTCGCTGACTCCGCTGGAATTCGACCTCCTTGTGGCACTGGCCCGCAAGCCGTGGCAGGTCTTCACTCGGGAACTGCTGCTTGAACAGGTCTGGGGGTACCGCCACGCTGCAGATACCCGGCTGGTCAACGTCCATGTGCAGCGGCTGCGCTCCAAAATCGAGCAGGACCCGGAAGCTCCGGAAGTGGTATTGACGGTGCGTGGTGTCGGCTACAAAGCAGGGGTCTGACCCCGCCGGGCACGACGCGGGAGCGGACCATTCCGCCCCCACGCCTGCAGGCACTCCAAACGCCGCGCCGCAGCCTTCCGTGAATGCGGGGAGGCAGGACACGCCCGATGGCGGCGATGGCAAGGAAACGTTGACGCCGGCAGCGCGCAAGGTGGCATTCCGGGCCCGCATCTGGCAGCGCAGGGCGTTGATCGTGTCCTTGCGCGTGGCAAGGCTGGTCCGGATGGGTGTCCGGCGGTTCCTTCCCGGCCTGCGGTACCTCGGGCGCGCACTGCAGAAGCGGTGGCGCCGCTCGCTCCAGTTCCGCACCGTCCTGACCACGCTGATGCTGGCCGTGACGTCTTTCGCGGTGGTCGGCGCCTACCTCTCGAACCAGATTGCCAACAACCTGTTCCAGGAGCGGCTGACTCAGGCGGAGTCCGAAACCCGCTACAACGTCAAGCAGGTGCAGGAAACGTTCGACGGCGCCCAGGTCACCGACCAGTCCAGCGTCATCACCCTGGTATACGACACGCTGAACGCCGTCGAGGGGCGGGGATCGGTGATCCAGCGCCGGTACGTCTTCGAGGCGATGCCGGAGCAGACCAAGCCCCGGAACAGATGGGTGGAGTCACGCGCTTCGGACCAACTGACCGTCAGCGTCATCCCCCCGGAACTGCGCAAAGCGGTCCAGCAGTCCGGAAAGGACCAGTACTGGGCCTCCACCGTCATTCCCGTGGGAACCGAGGACCGGCCGGGCATCGCCGTGGGCAACAAGGTGACCTTCAACGGCACCGTCTACGAGCTTTACCTTATTTATGACCTCAACACCGCGCAGCAGACGCTCAACGAAATCCAGAGCGTGCTCTGGGCAGGCGGGGCGGTGCTGGTCCTGCTGATCGGGGCCGTCGCCTGGTACGTTACCCGCAACGTGGTCAGTCCTGTCAGCCACGCGGCTATGGTGTCGGAGAAACTCGCAGCCGGCCAACTGCAGGAGCGCATGGTGGTCCGCGGTGAAGACGAAGTGGCACGCCTGGGCGCCTCCTTCAACCACATGGCGGCCAGCCTCCAGGAGCAGATCACGCAGCTGGCGACCCTTTCGCAGATGCAGCAGCGGTTCGTGTCCGACGTCTCGCACGAACTCCGGACGCCACTGACCACCGTCCGGATGGCGGCCGAGGTGCTGTACGACGCCCGCGACGATTTCGACCCCATCAACAAGCGCTCCGCGGAACTGCTCTACAACCAGGTTGAACGGTTCCAGTCCCTCCTCTCGGACCTCCTGGAAATCAGCCGCTTCGACGCCGGCGTGGCCGTGCTCGACGCCGAGCCCGAGGACCTCATCCAGGTGGTCGCCCACGTGATTGAGGGCGCTGCGCCGGTGGCGGCTGAGTACGGCTCTGACATCGTCCTCAGCGCGCCCGAAGGTGCCATCATCGTGGAAATGGATGCGCGCCGGATCGACCGGATCCTGCGGAACCTGATCCTGAACGCGGTGGAGCACGGCGAAGGCAAACCGGTGGCCGTCACGGTGGCGGCGAACCAAACCGCCGTGGGAGTGGCTGTCCGGGACCACGGCATAGGAATGGAGCCGGCGGAGGCCGCAAGGGTTTTCGACAGGTTCTGGCGTGCGGACCCTGCCCGCGCCCGCACTACCGGAGGCAGCGGACTCGGGCTCTCGATCGCCATGGAGGACACCAAGCTGCACCACGGCTGGCTGCAGGCCTGGGGCAGGAAAGGCAATGGCGCGAACTTCCGCCTGACCCTTCCCCTGCGGCAGGAGGAGGAAATCGTGGAGTCGCCGGTCCAGCTCGAACCGCGGGACGCCGTGATACCGGGAACGCCGGGCAACATCCCTGCCGAACAGGACTACAGCAACATGCTGGTGCTGGAGACTGGTGGCGCCCGGCCCGGCCCGGCGCCCGCACAGAAGGAGACACCATGACAGGCAGCCCCCGGGCGAAGTCCGCGGCTGCCCTGCTGGCGCTGCTGATGGTCCTCCTGGCCGGCTGTGCCCGGATCCCGACGTCGGGCCCGGTGGGAAAAAGCAGCGAGAGCAGCGCCGGCAACGTCAGCGCTCCGGTGTTCCTGCCGGCGGCGCCGCAGCCCGGTGCCTCGCCGGAGACCATCATCGACTACTTCTACCGGGCCGGCAGCGGCTACGAGGATGACTACGCCGTCGCGCGCCAGTACCTGACGCAGGCATCGGCAGTGTCGTGGAAACCGGATAAGCGGGCGTTGGTGTACCGGGAAGCAAGGGTTGTGCCAACGGACACGGAGAACGTCTACAACTACGAACTCGATGTCTCCTACACTGTGGACGCCGACGGCATCGCCACCCAGTCGCCCCAAGGGACTGTGGAGCGGATCCCCGTGACCGTGAGCCAGGTGGACGGGGAATGGCGGATCTCCGCGATCCCGGACGGGACGGCCATCGCGGAAGAAACCTTCAAGGTCATCTACGGCGCCTACCCCATCTACTTCTACGACCCCACCTTCACCTACGCCATCCCGGATGTCCGGTGGTTCCTGAAGAACAAGACCGTCAAGGCAATGACCAGTAGCCTGCTCGCCGGGCCTGCGCCCTACTTGCGCGGTGCGGTGGCCAGCGCGTTTCCGTCAGGGATCAAGCTTGCCCGCGAATCGGTGCCGGTGGTCTCCGGGGCGGCGCAGGTCGACCTGACGGCCAAGGAACTGATGGAGACATCAGCAGAAGACCGGCTCCGCATGCAGATGCAGTTGACCCTGACGTTCCGCAGCCAGCCCGACGTCGTGAACGTCGAGCTTCGAGCCAACCAGGACCTGGTCCGGGTTGAGGACAACGGAGCAGTCCTTCCCCCGGTGCTTGATAAGACCGTACCGTCACGCCAGATCGCCATCAGCGGCAACGAGCTGGTGCGCTACGAAAACAACCGTGTCTCCCCGTTGCCGGACATGCAGCCGGTATCCTCCCTCAGCCCCCGTTATCCGGCCGAATCGCCGGTATCCCAGACCGCCGCCTTCCTCAATGACGGCAGGACCACCCTCTACAGCATCGCCCCCGGCCAGCCCGCGCGCGCCCTGACTACCAGGAGCACCCTGAGCAGGCCGTCCTTCAGCGTCAACGACTGGGTATGGACTGCCGGTCCCGGCGCTACAGGCGCCACCGAAGTGGTGGCCTTCCATCCCGCGGGGGTAGCCGAAGGATCCCCGGTTCCGTCCGTCACCTTGGCGCCTTCCTGGCTTGCCGGCCGGACGGTCAAGGAATTCCGGGTATCCCGTGACGGCGTCCGGGCGCTGGTCATCTCGGAACAGAACGGCAAATCCAGGGTCCAGGTTGCGGGGATCATCCGGGCCGGAGACGGCACGCCGCGTGAACTGACCAACCCCGTCTCCCTGCCCTCCGCCACTGACCCGGACCAGGGGGTGTGGGTCAGCAGCACCACGGTGGTGGTGATGAAGGGATCTGCCGGTTCCAACGTCACGCCTGAACTGCTGTCCCTGGCGTCGGGCCAGCCGCAGCAGCTGGCCGCCTGGCCCGGGCTCGTGGCCATCAGCGCAGGAAACGGTGCGGATGACATCTATGCGCAGTCCGGGGAAGGCATCTTCCAGCGGCTCGGCAACGGGTGGTCGCCGCAAATCAAGGGACCGATCGATCCCGCCTTCCCCGGCTGAGGCCCGGTTGTCCACATAGTGCAGGCAAGGCCTACTCCAGGAATCCGTGACGCCCCAAGGTGGAGGGGTGGACAGGACAACGGCCGGCGGCACTGCGGGCGCCCGGCGGAGGGCGCCCAGGCCTGATCCCGATCTCCGCCCGGCGCCGTCCTCGCCGGCAAAGCACCGCCAGGAACACCAGGCTGTGGTGCTGCGCACCGTTGACTGGATCACCGGTGCCGCCGCGGACCTTCTCGCCCTCGCTGCTCCCGTCGACTGCGTGTGCTGCGGAGCCGAAGACCGGCACCTGTGCGCATCCTGCGCCGGCCGCATCAGGCAGATCACCAGGCACCCCTTCCGTGCGGAGAGTGGGGCCCCGGCCCTGATGGACGTCAGCGGAACCGTCCTGCTGCCGGTGGTGGCCGCCGGCGTCTACCGCGACGAGTTGGCCCAAGGTCTGCTGTCTTTCAAGCGGAACGGCCAGTACCAGCTGGGACGCTGCCTTGGCGGTGCCCTCGCCGAAGCGGTACGGGCTGCGGCCGGGGGCAGCGGACGATTCCTCCTTGTCCCTGTCCCCACCAGCACGGGAGCCTACCTCAGCCGCGGGTTCAGTCCTGTCCACCTGCTCCTCAGGGAGGCGGCCCGGCGGCTTCCCGGGATCCGCGCGGCAGACTGCCTCAGCAAGGCAGGGCCACCGGCCCTGCAGATGCCGGGAGGCCAGAAGGGCCTTGGCCGGGGCGCCCGTTCACAGCGGGTCCGGGGCTCCATGAAGGTAAAGCCCAGGGCGCTTGCAAGGGTGGCGGGCCGCCACTGCATCATCGTCGACGACGTCCTGACCACCGGCGCCACCGTGGGGGAAGCGGCCCGCGCACTGCATGCAGCGGGGGCTGTGGTGAGGGGCGCCGTCGTGCTGGCGGCGACGCGGCCGCCCGATTCACGCATGGCCGGAGGTGCAGCCAACCGGTCCCTGCCGGTGGCCCAGGACTTAGAAAAAAATAAACCGGGAAAGGATGAATAACGGGTGGCTATGAACTAACGTCGGTGGTGGGTACCAAGACAGAATGTACCTTTCGATGGCGGCTCGGAAAGGGGCTCGACTGTCAGACAGCCCGGCCCAGGGAAGTGCCGCCGTCGTGTCACCGAAGTCATTTGGAGGGCACCATGGAGTTTATGATCAGCGGACGAAATCTGACAGTTTCAGACCGGTTCCGCGAATATGCCGGGGAAAAGATCGCCAAGATCGAATCGCTGGGCGACAAAGTCCAGCGGGTCGACGCGAAGGTCTCCAAGGAGACGAACGCCCGGCAAACCGGCGACCAGCTCACCGTTGAGGTGACAGTCCTGGGCCGTGGGCCTGTGATCCGTGCCGAAGCGAGCGCCGCAGACAAATTTGCCGCCTTTGACCTCGCATACAACAAACTGCTCGAACGGCTCCGCCGGGCAAAGGACCGGAAGAAGGTCCACCACGGACGCCACACGCCGAAGGCCGTCCGGGAAGCTACCGCCTCACTGGAGCCCGCCAGTGCCCACGAGCCGCTCTACCTTGAGGCCAACCACCGCAGTGATGCCGCAGCTCCCGGGGAAGAAAAGACCCCCTACGACATCGAAAACGATATCCCGGCTGGCAAGTCTCCTGTCCTCATCCGCCGCAAGGTCTTTCCCGCGGCGTCCATGACACTTGACGACGCCGTCGACAACATGGAGCTCGTCGGCCACGACTTCTACCTGTTCGTGGACAAGGAGACCAACACGCCCTCGGTCGTGTACCGGCGCCGCGGATGGACCTACGGGGTCATCACACTGGACCATGAATGCGAGCCCGGCGACACCGTCGTGGAGGAAAAAGTCCTGGCTTACCGTTCCGACGACACGCCCGCCAAGGTGTAGGTGCTTTGACCGACAGAGAGGACTGAAGTGCCGGCATCGCTGAGCCTCCACCAGGCACGGCGGATCGCACTGGCAGCACAGGGACTCCATAAGGGACGGCCCACCGGCCCCGTGACAGCACGGACGGTGGGCCGTACTTTTGCCCGGCTCCAGTTGGTCCAGATTGACTCCGTCAACGTCCTGGTCCGAAGCCACTTCATGCCCTTTTACTCCCGGCTTGGCGACTATGACCGCACCATCCTCGAGCGCATGTCCGGCAGCCATCCGCGCCGCATGCTCGAGTACTGGGCCCATGAAGCCAGCTACATCCGCCCGGAGCACTATCAGGACCTGCTCCTCTGGCAGAAGCGGGCCTGGGTGGGGGCCTCCCGTATGGACCCTCAGGTGCGCAACGCTGTTGCGGCCAAAATCCTGGCCGCTCTTGCCCATTCCCGGCCCATGACGGCCGCCGAGCTGACAGCCAGGATTGGCCATGTCGAGGAAAAACAAACCGACAACTGGGGGTGGAACTGGAACACGGTCAAAAGGGTTTTGGAGCACCTCTTCGAAGAAGGAGTGGTCTCGGCGGCCTCCAGGACGGGGCAGTTCGAGCGGCGCTACGCGCTGACTGCGAAGGTCCTCCCGCAGATGCAGATGCTGCCAGGCGGCGACGCGGACCCATCGGCGGCGCTGCACCGGCTGACGGAGGCGGCGGCCATGGCCCACGGCATTGGAAGCATTCGGTGCTTCGCCGACTACTTCCGCACGCCGGTCAAAGCGACGGCGCAGTCCGTGGAACACTTGGTGAAGCAAGGGAGGCTGGAGCCGGTCACCGTGTCCGGCTGGGGCAGGGACGTGTTCCGGCACGTGGAGGCGGCCGTGCCCCGGCGCGCTGCAGGCCGGGCCCTGCTCAGCCCCTTCGACTCCCTGGTTTTCGAACGCCGCCGGCTGTGGGAACTGTTTGGCTTCCATTACAGGATCGAGATCTACACGCCGGAACATAAGCGGCGCTTTGGCTACTACGTCCTGCCGTTCCTCCTGCGGGACAGGCTGGTGGCCCGCGTGGACCTGAAGGCTGACCGGCCTGCCGGCCGGCTGCTGGTGAAATCCGCCCACGCCGAGCCGGACGCCCCGGCGGACACCGCCGTCGAACTTGCCGCCGAGCTGGCGTTGATGGCGGGTTGGCTGGGCCTGCCGGACATCGAAGTCACACCCGCCGGGGACCTGGCGGCAGCGTTGGGGCACGAACTCCGGCGCCGTTGAGCCGTATCGCTGTTAGGGAAAACGGGCACCGCCCCGGTGTCTCTCCCGTAGACTGAACACGCCAGAATTCGGCGGCATGAGACTGGGAGCATCTTCACGTGGCATCACTTATCGAAAAAATCCTCCGCACGGGTGACAAGAAGACACTCCGGCAACTGCGGAATTACGCCGACTCCATCAATGCCCTCGAAGACTCGTTCAAGACCTTCACCGACGCCGAGCTTCGGGAAGAAACAGACCGCCTGCGGGAGCGGCACAACGATGGTGAAAAGCTCGACGACCTGCTCCCCGAAGCCTTCGCGGCAGTGCGGGAAGCCTCATCACGGACATTGGGCATGCGCCACTTCGACGTCCAGCTGATGGGCGGCGCAGCCCTGCATTTGGGCAATATCGCTGAGATGAAGACCGGTGAAGGCAAGACCCTGGTGGCGACCGCTCCCGCCTACCTGAACGCCCTCGCCGGCAAGGGCGTGCACGTGGTCACCGTCAACGACTACCTGGCCGAATACCAGTCCGAACTTATGGGCCGCGTGTACCGATTCCTCGGCTTGACCAGCGGCGTCATCCTGGCAAACCAGGACCCGGCAGTGCGCCGCCAGCAGTACGCGGCGGACATCACCTATGGGACCAACAACGAGTTCGGTTTCGACTACCTCCGCGACAACATGGCGTGGGACCGCAGCGAACTGGTCCAGCGCGGCCACCACTTCGCCATCGTTGACGAGGTGGACTCCATCCTGATCGACGAGGCCCGTACCCCCCTGATCATCTCCGGTCCGGCCCAGGGGGACACCAACCGCTGGTACAGCGAGTTCGCCAAGGTGGTGCTCCGGCTGCAGCCGGAGAAGGACTACGAGGTCGACGAAAAGAAGCGCACCGTGGGCGTGCTGGAGAGCGGAATCGAGAAGGTCGAAGATTACCTTGGCATTTCGAACCTCTACGAGTCCGCCAACACGCCGCTGATTGGCTTCCTCAACAACGCCATCAAAGCCAAGGAACTTTTCAAGCGGGACAAGGACTACGTCATCCTCGACGGTGAAGTCCTGATCGTTGACGAGCACACGGGGCGTATCCTGGCCGGCCGGCGGTACAACGAGGGAATGCACCAGGCGATCGAGGCCAAGGAAGGCGTCGAGATCAAGGCCGAGAACCAGACGCTCGCCACGGTAACGCTGCAGAACTACTTCCGCATGTACGGCAAGTTGTCCGGCATGACCGGTACCGCCGAAACCGAGGCAGCCGAGTTCATGAGCACCTACAAGCTGGGTGTGGTGGCCATCCCCACCAACCGCGACATGCAGCGCGTCGACCAGCCGGACCTGGTCTTCAAGAATGAGGTGGTCAAATTCGACGCCGTGGTGCGCGATATCGCCGAACGGCACGAAAAGGGACAGCCGGTCCTCGTGGGCACCACCAGCGTGGAAAAGAGCGAGTACCTCTCCAAGCTCCTGGCGAAGGAAGGCATCCGGCACGAGGTGCTGAACGCCAAGAACCATGCCCGGGAAGCGGCGATCGTCGCCCAGGCCGGACGCAAGGGCGCCGTTACGGTGGCCACGAACATGGCCGGCCGCGGTACCGACATCATGCTGGGCGGCAACGCAGAATTCACGGCCGTCGCCGAGCTTGCCAAGCGTGGCCTTGATCCTGAGGAAAACTCGGAAGAGTACGAAGCAGCGTGGCCGGCGGCGCTGGAAGCGGCCAAGCAGGCAGTCAAGGACGAGCACGAGGAAGTCCTGGACCTCGGGGGCCTCTACGTCCTGGGGACCGAACGCCACGAGTCGCGCCGTATCGACAACCAGCTCCGCGGGCGGTCCGGGCGCCAGGGCGACCCCGGCGAATCGCGCTTCTACCTGTCCCTGCGCGATGACCTCATGCGGCTGTTCAATTCGGGGGCGGCAGAGCGCCTCATGAACAGCTCCATTCCGGACGACGTCCCCCTGGAATCCAAGCTCGTCTCCCGGGCCATCGCCTCGGCACAAGGACAGGTTGAAGGCCGCAACGCCGAGCAGCGCAAGAACGTGCTCAAGTACGACGACGTCCTGAACCGCCAGCGCGAGGCGATTTACAGCGACCGCCGCCGGATCCTGGAAGGCGACGACCTGCACGAGAAGGTGCAGTTCTTCGTCGAGGACACCATCACCGCCCTGATCGATGCGGCGACCGCCGAAGGCAACGGGGACGACTGGGACTTCCATCAGCTGTGGACAAACCTCAAGACGCTCTATCCCGTGAGCGTCACGGCCGAAGACATCATCGACGAAGCCGGCGGCAAGTCCAGGGTGACTGTGGAGATGCTCAAGGAAGAACTGCTCTCCGACGCCCGCCTGGTCTACCAGGCCCGCGAGGAAGCCATCGGTTCGGAAAGCATGCGGGAACTCGAACGCCGGGTGGTCCTCTCCGTCATCGGACGGAAATGGCAGGAGCACCTGTATGAGATGGATTACCTGAAGGAGGGAATTGGCCTGCGCGCCATGGCACAGCGCGATCCGCTGGTGGAATACCAGCGCGAGGGCTTCGCCATGTTCCAAAGCATGATGGAAGCCATCCGCGAGGAAAGCGTCGGCTTCCTCTTCAACCTTGAAGTGGAAGTCACCCCCGCCCAGGATGTGGTAGTGCCGGACGCCGCGGGCGGACACACTGAGCATGTGGAACCGCAGGTACGCGCCGCAGGCCTCGAAGCACCGGACAAACCGGCCCAGCTGCAGTACACGGCGCCAAGCGAAAGCGGTGAAACCCAGACACGGGTTGAAACCCGCGCAAGCGGGCGGTCGGGGAATCCCGCCAAGGCAGCAGCCCAGGATGCGGCCAAACGCCCCGCGAAGAAGAAAAAGCGCTAGCGGGCACGCAACACCGGATACGGGGCAGGGACGAAGCGTCCCTGCCCTGCGTGCTTTCCGCCTGGTGGTTACCCGATGACAAGTTCAACCACCCGCCAGATCTGCTTGCTCCGCTCAAGGCGGACGGCAACGGCGCGGGCGCGTACGTCGTCCACCACCACTGCGCTTGCTTCATAAATACCCTCAGCCACCTCGCACACCCTGACGGAACGGACCGTGGAGTTCCGATGCAGCCGGGCCAGTGCAGGATTTCCAGTCCGGGTCATTTCGCGCCGGATCAGAGCGGCACGGTGCTGCAGCGCCGCCATGCAGCGCGGGTCAAGCCGCCGCGCGAGTTGATGAATGGGACGGATGCCCGCCAGGACCTCCATGGACGCCTGCACCGTGCCCCGGGTAATGGCGCGCACTTCCGCGGCTTCACTGACCGGCCGCAGGGATACAGGCACCGGCCGCGCGACGCCAGGGGAGCCGGCCTGAGTTGGCGCGGTGACCCGTGCCGGCCTTTTCCCGTCTTCACCTGCCCTCTCGTTTCGGTCCCGGCCGGTGCGGTCCTCCACGGCACGGATGGGCGTCACTGCAGTCATTGGTTTTCCCCTTTTTGTTGAATGGGCCGGCGCAGGTGGCGCGGCTGTGGTTAGGCCGGCGCGGGGGCCACGAGTATCTGGCCGGGAAGCAACACGTCCGGGCTGGACCCGATCAGCCCGCGGTTCGCCGCGTACCAGCGGGGCCATTCGAGGGCTATCTTGACGTCGGACGCTTCCGCCCCCAAGTGCGCGGCGGCGATGTCCCATAAGGTGTCTCCCGCCATCACCGTCACTGCAGTCCTCCGGACGCGGGCTTCCGCACTCGGGGGTTGCCGGGTTTGTTGTGCCGCCAGCGGGCCCGGTTCCACGGGGAGGGAAGCCGGCTGCCAGCCGGGCGAAAGCGCGCCCGCCGGCGGTTGTCCCTCAGCCTCACCGGTACGTTCCAGGGACGCGCTCCACTTGGCAGGACCTGGTGCCGGCCCGGGGGCGGGGCCGGCGTCGGGGCGCCCACTGCCGGCTTGGTTTTGCTGGGTTCCAGGATTCGAAGGAGCGGACGAGGATTGCTGCACTGTCGGAGACCACTCCGGTCCGGGCGTTGTGACAGCCGCTTGTGCTGCCACCCCTGAGGCCAGCTGGAGCGACATCGCGGCGATGGCCAGCCGCTGCATGAAAGCCGGAGAGAGCCGGCGTGCCGTTGCCGCCGCCCTGTGTTGTCCGTGGCGCTCAAGCATCACGCCGGCGGCCGCTGACACCAGCGAAATAGTCCACCACAACAGCAAAGCGATGCCCGATGCTGCTGCGGCGAGCCCCAGGAGGGCCTCGACGGCGGGGTCCTGACGATGTGAAGCGGCCCCCTCCCAACGCTCCAGGAGGCCGCGCCCCAGGAGGCAGAGCACGATTCCCAGGATCAGCAGGGCCAGCGCGGTGCCGGTATCAGTCCGGCGGTGCCTGCAGGTTTCCATAATGCTCTCCGCTCATTTGATGCAGTTTGATGCATTTTGATGCCGCTTGCATCAGTGTGAGCCTCGACAGCGCGTTTTGTCCATACGTTGGAGAGGATTTGGTGGCCGCGTTGACCGGGGGTCCGGGGAGCTTTACGCTGGCCGCATGCGCTGGGATGCCTTGTTCGATGACATGGAAAGCCAATTCGCGGAAGCGGACCGGCTGGCTTTGGATGCGGAGGTCAACGAGCGGACGCGGGCTGAACTGGTCAACCAACAGCTTGAGGACCGGCTGCGCGCGGCCTTGGGCTATAGGATCGGGATACACCTCACTTGTGGTGAATCGGTGCAGGGCGAAGTGATGCACGTCGGGGCGGACGCTCTGTTATTGCACGAGGAGCACCAACAGGCGTTGATCCCTTTCACTGCTGCAGCGCGTTATGTGGGCCTGGGCAGGCGCGTCCACGCGGAAACGTCCCCCGTCCGCCGCTCGATAGGACTTGCCCATTCCTTGCGTTGTCTCGCCCGGGACCGCGCAGAGCTGTCGGTAACGGTGGGCGGAGCCCGAACCATGACTCTCTACGGGGTGATCGACCGTGTGGGCAAGGATTTCATCGACTTGGCGTCACTGGACCCAGGTGAGGTACGCCGGAGCCGGAACGTCGGCCAGGTCTCGACCCTACCGTTCACGGCACTGGCCATGATCCGGTCCCGCAAGCCGGGCGAGCTCTAGGGATGCGGGTTCAAGGATTGATGCGGCTGCTCGTTCGGGAGCGTCAGACCGACTTGGAGCGCGACTCCTGGATCATGCGGGAGGCTTCGGCGTAGCGTTCCTCGATGTACTGCTCCAGCATCTTCTCTTCGACCCGCCACTGACCCCTGCCTCCGACCTGTATGGCCTTCAGCTCGCCGCTGCGGACCAACGCATATGCGGCGGGGGAGTTGATCTGGAGCTGCTCTGCGACATCCGCGAGCGTGAGGAACCTGGGCATGAACCCATTTTGCCACCAGAAGGTGCAGTTTGCCGCGGTTATCCACAGTTTGGTGGCTTTCGGGTAAATGACTTTTGTTCCTGCCGCCTTGCCGCAACAATGAGGTGTCCGGTCCAGGTGACAGGCCCGGCGATATAGGGGGAGAGACGGTATGGTTCCTGAATCATCTGCCACTGCGGCGCGCTTGAAGCGCCCATCGTGGAAAGATCCACGGCTCATGGTGGGAATTTTGCTGGTCCTGGCGTCTGTGGCCGGCGTCGTCTTCCTGGTTGGCAGTGCCGACCGCACCACGGAGGTCTACGCGGCCCGGGACGGCATTGCAGTGGGAGAAAGTTTGACTCCCGACAACGTGGTCCGCGTCAAGGTGCGACTCGGCGATGCCGAGCAGCACTACATCACGGCTTCGGACGGACTTCCCGCGGGAACGGTGGCCGTCCAGCGAATTGCGAAGGACCAGCTCGTTCCGCGGGCCAGCCTCGGCGAAGTGGACCAGCTGAACCGAAAGCCCGTTGCCGTCCAGGTTGAGCAGAGCCTTCCCTCGCAGGCCGTGCCCGGTGCCCGGGTGGATGTGTGGGTAGCGCATCCCGATGCAAAGAACGGGTTCAGCGAACCGAAGCTCGTCCTACCGGGTGCGGAGATCGCCGAGGTGACAACGGGATCAACCGCGCTTGGGTCGTCCAAAACCACGGTGCTGATGGTGCTGGTCGAAGACAGCCAGATGCCCGCGCTGCTGGGGGCCCAGGCCAACGAGGCAAAGATCTCCGTCGTGTGGAACCCCGGCAGGATCCGATGAGTATTCCTGTCGTGACGGTGGGCCAGAGCCGGGAGGACCTGGTCGGCGGGCTGGAGCGCCTGCATGGCCCGGTGACGGTGGTGCGAAGGTGCGGGGAATTGCCTGAGTTGCTGGCCGCCTGCCAAAGCGGACTGGCAAGGGCTGCCGTGGTCGCCGAGGGCTCCGAGGGACTGAGCGCCTCCCTGGTGGACCGGTTGGGGGCAGTCGGAGTGGCTGTCATCGCCCTGACAGACAGCGCCGAGGAGGCCGCCAGGCTCCGTAAAATCGGGGTGGCATCGGCACTTACGGGAGTGGAATCGGCGGAGCTGTCCCAGCGGATTGCCGATGCCGTCGCCCAACTGACCGGCATCGCACGCCCCGCGGACCTCAGCGCAACCGCGGATACAGCTGCAGCCTTGAGCGTCGAGCCTACCGAACCGCAAGCGGAGGCGGGGAAACCGGGTGACGGGAGGATTATCGCCGTCTGGGGCCCTGCAGGATCACCGGGCAGGACCACCGTGGCGGCGAACATCGCCGGTGAGCTCGCCGCCGATGGGCAGGAAGTACTGCTGGTGGACGCCGACACCTACGGCCCCAGTGTGGCGGCCGTGCTGGGGCTGCTTGATGAGTCAGCCGGTCTGGCGCAAGCCTGCCGGTTGGCAGACCAGGGTCAGCTCGATTCCGAGGCTCTTCGCAGGATCGCCAGCACCGTTGCAACCGCTGCCGGGACTTTCAGGGTGCTGACCGGAATTACCCGGGCTGACCGGTGGACTGAGCTGCGCGCAACTGCCCTTGCACTGGTGCTCGAACGCGCCCGGCAGGTCGTCGACGCAGTAGTGGTGGATACGGGCTTCTGCCTCGAAGCCGATGAAGAACTCAGCTTCGACACCATGGCCCCGCGGCGCAACGCGGCCACGCTGCGCCCCCTTGAGCTCGCTGACACGGTCTACGCCGTAGGTTCTGCCGACCCGGTGGGCGTACCCAGGCTCGTCCGCGCACTCGCCGAACTGGAAGAGGCGGTGCCCCATGCCGCACCGGTCGTGGTGATGAACAAGGTCCGAGCGTCCGCCGTTGGCAGGGGCCCGGAGCGCCAGTTGCGGGATGCCTGGAAGCGGTTCGGACCTGCCGCGGAGCTTGCGGCGTTTCTTCCCTATGATCATTCAGCCGCGGACGCCGCCCTCCTGGGAGGGTCCCTGTTGCTCGAGATCGCCCCCGAGACGTCACTCCGCCACGCCATCCGTGAATTGGTTTGTGCACCCGTCCAGCAAAAATCAAGATCCTCTGTGTTTTCTTCCACTCCACGCCGAAGGGTAAAGGACTAGGCTCGCCATAAGAGCTGCAATGGTGCGGCGAATATCTTTTGATGGAGGCGTTGTCGATGTCGTCTGGATCCAGTGTGGAGGATCAGCCCCTCTCCATTGAAGGCCTTGAGGGTTTCATGGGGGACTACTATCAGCACCTGGCCGAAGAGGACGCCAGGAGTTACCCCAGGGACGTGCTGGTGGCCCGGGCGGAGGAGCACCGGAAGGCAGCATCCGTGCGTCAGCGCGGGCAGGCGAAGGTGTCGATCGTTGACGAAGAAGACAGCAGCGTCGTCTTCGTCGTCACGGACGACATGCCGTTCCTCGTCGATTCAGTGAACGCGGAGCTGGTCCGGCAGCATGCCGCCATCAAGCTGGTGGTCCACCCTCTCTTTGTGGCCACCCGGAACCGCGAAACCGGTGAACTGGTCAAGGTCAACAAAGTCCCGGCGCATCTGGGCATCTCCAGCGGTGACACCGCCGCCATGCCCAATCTTTCGCACCTGATCGCCGAAGGCGGGAACGCCTCCCACATGGAGTCGTGGATTGCCGTTGAGATCCAGCGGGTCCCGGACGAGGCGAAGGCTTCGCTGCAGGCCGGGCTGGCCCGTGTCCTGAACGATGTGAGGGCCGCCGTCGAGGACTGGCCCAAGATGCGCCAGAAGGCGCTGCAGATCGCCGAAAGCCTTGACCAGGTGGCCCACCCGGGCCAGATCGCCGAACTGCGCCAGGCCAAGGACCTGCTGCGGTGGCTGGATGACGGCAACTTCACCTTTCTCGGCTACCGCGAGTACGATCTCCTGAACGTTGACGGCGAGGACGTCCTTGAACTGCGCGAAGACAGCGGGCTGGGCCTGCTGCGGGCCGCCGCCGACTCCCCGCACATCCAGCACCTGACCGATACCGGCCGGAAGAAGGCCCGGGAAAAGCGCGCGCTCGTCATCACCAAGGCCAATTCGCGTTCCACGGTCCACCGCTCGGCCTACCTGGACTACATCGGAATTAAGAGCTTCGATGCGGCAGGCAACGTCAATGGCGAACGGCGCTTCATCGGCCTCTTTGCCACCAGCGCCTACGCCGGGTCGGTCCGCGACATCCCCATCGTCCGGGACAAAGTTGATGCAGTGCTGCAGAACGCGGGCTTCCCCCCGGACTCGCACTCCGGGAAGGACCTGCTGGGAATCCTGGAAACCTACCCCCGCGACGAACTGTTCCAGATCGAGATCCCCGACCTTGCCGCCACCGCGCTCGGCATCCAGAAGCTCCAGGAACGGCGCCGCACCCGGCTGTTCCTGCGGCCGGACATCTACGGCCGCTTCATGTCCGCCGTCGTCTACCTGCCCCGTGACCGTTACACCACCAACGTCCGGCTCCGCATTGAGCAGGAACTGCGGGAAACGTTCCAGGCAGTGTCCATCGACTACGAAGCCCGCATGACCGAGTCGGCGCTGGCGCGGTTGTTCTTCCGCATCCGGCTGCCCAAGGACGCCGACGTCAGCCACGTCAACAGCGAGGAACTGGAGAAGCGGCTGGTCCGCGCCGCCCGTTCCTGGAGCGAGGGAATTGCCGAAGTCCTGCGCGAGGGGCGCGACCCGGCCGAAGCCAAGGAACTGGCCGCCATCTGGGCCGAGGCGTTCCCGGCCAGCTACCGCGTGGATTACGAGGTGGAAGACGCCCTTGAGGACATTGCACGCTTTGAGAAGTACGGTGCGGCCGCCGAGCGTACCGAGGGGGCCCGGCAGGACCGGCCCGGCGTCCACGTGTACCTGCCCGAAGGTGCGGGAGCCACGCTGGAGGAGGACGCGCGGGTCAAGCTTTACATGCTGGAGCCCAAGAGCCTGAGCCAGATCCTGCCGTACTTCCACAACCTGGGACTTGAGGTCCTGGATGAACGCCCGTTCGAAATCGAGACGGCGGACCGCCGCGATTTCTTCCTCTACGACCTCGGGCTAAAGTATCCGGCCCGGGTGGATCCGGTATCCACCGGCGCACTGCTGGCCGATTCCTTCGGCGCGGCCGTTACCGGCGCAGCCGAGTCGGACAGCTTTGACCGTCTGGTGCTGCGGGAAGGGCTGCACTGGCGGCAGGTCACCGTGCTCCGCGCCTACGCGCGCTACATGCGCCAGATGGGAAACTCCAGCTCCTTTGGGTTCATGGCCGACACCTTGCTGGCGAACCCGGACGTGACCAGGGGGCTGACCGCTCTTTTCGCAGCCCGGTTCGATCCGTCCCTGAACGATGCTGAGCGTGCCGAGGCGCAGGTTTCCGTCCGCAGCGACCTGGCAGCAGCGATCGAGAAGGTTGCCACGCTGGACGCCGACCGGGTGCTGCGCACCTTCGTCAACCTCATCGAGGCGACGCTGCGCACCAACTTCTACCAGGACAAACCGCACCTTAGCTTCAAGCTGCACCCGGCGGAGATCGAGGGCCTGCCATTCCCGCGGCCGATGTTCGAGATCTGGGTCTACTCGCCCCGGGTGGAGGGCGTGCACCTGCGGTTCGGAAAGGTGGCGCGCGGCGGGCTTCGCTGGTCAGACCGGCGGGAGGATTTCCGGACCGAGATCCTGGGCCTGGTCAAGGCCCAGACAGTCAAGAACGCCGTGATCGTCCCCACCGGTGCCAAGGGCGGGTTCTTCGCGAAGCAACTTCCGGACCCCAGCGCCGACCGGGCTGCCTGGATGGCGGAAGGTGTCGAAAGCTACAAGACCTTCATCCGTGGCCTCCTGGACCTCACCGACAACCTCCTGACCGAGGGCGACGGCGAGCGGCTCGTGCCGCCGTCGGACGTTGTACGGCACGACGACGACGATTCCTACCTGGTGGTCGCGGCGGACAAAGGGACGGCGACTTTCTCCGACATCGCCAATGGGCTCTCCGCGGAGTACGGGTTCTGGCTCGGGGACGCCTTCGCGTCCGGCGGATCCGTGGGCTACGACCACAAGGCCATGGGCATCACCGCCCGCGGTGCCTGGGAATCAGTGAAGCGCCACTTCAGTGAGCTCGACCTCGACACCCAGACCGAGCCGTTCACCGTCGTCGGCGTCGGGGACATGTCCGGCGATGTCTTCGGCAACGGGATGCTCCTGTCCCGGCACATCCGCCTGCTGGCTGCGTTTGACCACCGGCATATCTTCCTCGACCCGAATCCCGACGAGGAAGCTTCATTTGTCGAGCGGCAGCGGCTCTTCGAACTGCCCCGGTCATCCTGGGACGACTACGACAAATCGCTGATCAGCGAGGGCGGCGGGGTCTATCCCCGGCAGGCAAAGTCCATTCCGGTGTCCAGCCAGGTGCGGGCCGCACTGGGGCTGCCGGCGGACACCGCCGAACTCAGCCCGCCGGAACTGCTGCGCGCCATCCTGCTCGCTCCGGCGGACCTGCTCTACAACGGCGGGATCGGCACCTACGTCAAGGCCAGTTCGGAAACCAACGCCTCCGTGGGGGACAAGGCCAACGACGCCATCCGGGTGGATGGCCGGGACCTGCGTGTCAAGGTCGTGGGTGAAGGCGGAAACCTGGGCATGACCCAGCGCGGCCGTATCGAGGCGGCCCTGCAGGGGGTCATCCTCAATACCGATGCGATCGACAACTCCGCGGGCGTGGACTGCTCCGACCACGAGGTCAATATCAAGATTTTCGTGGACCGGATGGTTGCGGCCGGCAAGCTGCCGGCTGACGAGCGTGCCGCCTTCCTCGCCGCCATGACCGATGAAGTGGGCCGGCTGGTCCTGGAAGACAACATCGACCAGAACATCCTGCTCCTGAACGACCGGACGCGGGTGGCCGAGTGGAGCCCAAGCTACGAGCGGCTCATGGACTGGCTGGAAAAGTCCGCCGACCTGAAGCGGGATCTCGAGGCGCTGCCCAGCACCGAGACCCTGCGGGAACGGCTCCAGCAGGGACAGGGCCTCACGTCGCCGGAGCTTTCGGTGCTGGCCGCCTATGCCAAGATCGAACTGGCCACCGCGCTGCGCGAAAGCGACCTGGCCGACGATCCGTGGTTCCGCAGCACCCTGCGGTCCTACTTCCCGCACCAGCTGCGCGAACGCTTCGACGCAGAGCTGGACACCCACCCCCTGCGCCGCGAGATCATCGCCACCGTGGTGGCGAACGACATGATTAATCTCGGCGGCATCACCTTCGCCTTCCGGGTCATGGAGGAAACCTCTGCCAGCGAAGTGGCCGTGGCGAAGGCATTCGTGGCGCTGCGCGAGGTGTACGAGCTGGATGCCATGGTGGCAGAGCTGAACAGCCTCCCGGCGTCCTTCCCCACGGAACACTGGAGCACTGTGCACCTGGACATCCGGCGGCTGCTGGACCGCGCGGTACGTTGGCTGCTGAGCCAGGAAAGCGTTTCACGCCCGATCGCGGACGTGGTGGCTGAGTTCAAGCCGCTCATGGACCCGATGCGGGCGCGGCTGCTGGACTACCTGCGCGGCGACGACCGTGAGCGGGTGGCCGGGTGGCTGGAAAAGGGACGCGAGTGGGAGCTTCCCGAAGGCCTGGCACTTCGCTGGGCGGAGCTGTTCGAAAGCTTCGTGCTGCTGGATATCGCAAAGATCGCCCGGACGCGGAAGGACCCGGTAGAGCAAATCGCCGCGGTCTACTACACGGTCTTCAACCGATTCCATGCGGACTCGCTGCTGGAGCGGATCAGCAGCCTGCCGCGGCAGGACCGGTGGCAGGCCCTTGCCCGCGCAGCTTTGCGCGACGACCTGTACTCGACCGTGTCGGACATGACGACGGCGGTGCTGGACGCAACGTCCGCGTCCGACTCGCCGGAGTCCCGGCTCAAGGAGTGGGAGGCGCAGAATGCAGAGCAGCTGGGCAGGGCAAAGAGCATGTTCGACGAGGTGAACGCCCTCGAGGCCGACGACATGGCCTCACTGTCGGTAGCATTGAGGCTCTTGAGGTCAATCGTCCGACGCTAGCAACGCGGCGTCGCAACTGGAGGTGCAGTGGCAATCTTTACGGACCCCATCAGGGAACACGCTGATTTCGGGCCGGGCGATGCCGAATGGCTGCACCTCCTGGTGGGGGACTGGCAGATGGTAGCGGACCTCGCGTTCGCCGACCTGGCGCTGTGGTTCCCCCACCCGGAGCTTGGATACATTGCGCTGGCCCACGTCCGCCCCTCCACCACGCACACCGCCTTCCACAGCGACTTCGTGGGGGAGGGGATCCGCTCTGACCTGCAGCCGCTCGTGGACAAGGCCTGGAACAGCCGGTCCATCGAGCGCTCCAGCGAAACAAACTGGAACAGCGAGATGGCGCTGAGGGTCGAGGCGGTCCCCATGGTCCGGAACGGGCGGACCCTTGCGGTCGTCACCACGCACATGGACCTGTCCAGCTCCCGGATGCCGTCCCGGCTGGAGCTGACCTACCGCCAGTGTGCCTATGACCTCCTGCGCATGGGCACGCTGGGGCTGTGGCCGGACTTCGCTTCGCCGACAGGTTCGCGCCGCGGCGCTCCCCGTGTGGGGGACGGACTGATCAGGCTGGACGCCGATGGCGTGGTGCAGTATGCCAGCCCCAACGGTGTTTCGGCATTCCGCCGCCTTGGTGACGGGGAGTCCCTGGAGGGACGTTCGCTCGCCGAAGTCACCGCCGGCCTGCTCAAGGACCGCCGGATGGTCGACGAGACCCTGCCGCTCGTGGTGACCGGACGGATGCCATGGCGAAGCGAGATCGAATCCCGCGGCGTCAGCCTCTCCCTCCGTGCCATTCCCCTGCGGGACGAGCAACAGCGCTTCGGTGCCCTGGTCCTGTGCCGGGACGTTTCTGAGCTTCGGCGGCGCGAAATGGAGCTGGTGACCAAGGACGCCACCATCCGCGAGATCCATCACCGCGTCAAGAACAACCTCCAGACTGTTGCCGCGCTGCTGCGCATGCAGTCCAGGCGGATGGTGAGCGATGAAGCAAAACAGGGCCTGGAGCAGGCGATGCGCCGCGTGGCCACCATTGCACTGGTCCACGAGACGCTGTCCCAGGGCCTGACGCAGAGTGTTGATTTCGACGAACTGATCGGGCGCCAGTTCCGCCTGTCAGCCGAGGTTGCCTCGCCGTCCCAGCAGGTCAGGACGGAGCGTTCGGGTACGTTCGGTGAGCTGCCGAGTGATCTTGCCACTCCGCTGGCCCTCGTCATCAACGAGCTGGTGACCAATGCCGTCGAGCACGGCCTTGAGGGAAGGGCGGGCACGGTGTGGCTTGTGGCCGACCGCTCGGAAGGCGAGGACGGCGAAGAGCTGACGGTGACCATTGCCGACGACGGCGTGGGGCTTCCCGAGACCCCGCACGTTGAGGGGCTGGGACTGCAGATTGTCCGCACCCTGGTCACGAGTGAACTTGGCGGAACCATCCAGTGGAAGCCGCGGGAGGGCGGCGGCACCGCGGTCCAGATCCGGCTCAGCCTGGCGGGCAAGTAAGCGCAGGGCGCTGCCCGTGGGCTGCGCCTTCCCGGCCAGACTGACAGAGGCCCCGGCGACAATCCTTGCGGATGGTCGCCGGGGCCTCTGCACAAGCCACTTGGTGCGAGTGCCTGCTGGGGAAGCGCGGGCGCTAGGAAGCGCGGCGGGCGCGGGCGGCTCGGCGCTTCAGAGCGCGCCGCTCGTCTTCGCTCATGCCGCCCCAGACGCCGGCATCCTGGCCGGATTCGAGAGCCCACTGGAGGCACGTGTCCACCACGGGGCACCGGCGGCAGACGCTTTTTGCTTCCTCGATCTGGAGGAGGGCGGGCCCTGTGTTTCCGACGGGGAAGAACAGTTCCGGGTCCTTGTCGAGGCACGCTGCGCGGTTACGCCAATCCATGCTGATCAGTTGCTCCATTTCTGGGAAGAGCCTTTGTGAAATTATTCACTAGTGGCTACAAAGGAAAAGGGCCCTTCGGGGCCCCCTTGGTCATCTGAATAAAGCCTGTCATGTTAACGCTGTGTAAACAAGGGGTAATAGCGCTTGATATCCCGTGAATCCTGAGCGATGCATCACACTGGCGGCGGGGGCCCTCACCAGTGTCCGACTATCTCCGGTAGGGTGCCAGTGTGTCAAGACCCCCCGTAAACCCTGCAGGCCCATCTTCCCCGGACGACACCCCGCAGTCCGCGGCGTCCGCCGGACACCGGGGCGCCGTGCCTCCCGCCGCCGTTGTGGTTGCGCTCATCGCCGGGGCCGAGGCGACCGCGCTCTTGGCAGCCGCGGCCTGGTACGCCTTTGAACTGCTCAGCGGAAGCCCGGTCCTCTCCTTCTGGGGCGCGGTCTTTACGCTGGGACTCCTGCTGGCATTCTCTGCATGGTTGTACGCGGTAGCGGTCTTCCTTCACCGGGGTTACCGCTGGACAAGGGCCGCGGCGCTCGTTGCACAGTTGTTCGTGTTGACGATCGGGGTTCCCGCGCTGACCAGCGGGTTGGTTCCCGCAGGCCTGGCGATGGTGGTGCCGGCGGTCGTGGCCATCGTTCTCCTGTTTTCCAGCAAGGTGATCAGCTATGCCTCCCGCACCGGGAGTACGCCCACGCTCTGAGCCTCCGGCCGGCCGGGGACGGCGACACTTACGCCCTAATCGTCCTCGCCGGCCCACGCCACCTGGACGGGGGAGGACCGGGCGGCCGAGATGAGGACGCCCCTTCCCGGCAGCGGGTTCGGCTCGACCTCGAAGCGGACCCCGAAAAGGTCACCGTCGGCCTGGGAGCGCGGGGCAAGCAGGATTGCCGTGCCCGTTTCCCGTGCGCTTACGACCGGGGAGATACGGTGGGCGAGCATGGGGCTGTAGCCGGCAGTGACCACGAGCGCATGGCCGAGGTTATGCAGTTGCCCCAGATGCCGCAGAGCGCCGGGCGTCAGCAGGTCGACATCGTCAGCGAGGATCACGGTCCTCCCCGGCAGGAGTCCGGACTCTGCCTTTGACAGCAGGCGGTTCCAGCATTCGTCACCTGATTCTGCGGACTCCGGACATGCCCAGGTGGTTTCGGGGTTCAGGGCCTGCAGGGCCCGCAGCACATTGCTCTTGCCGCTCCCGGGTCCGCCGAGAACGGCAATGACGCCTCCATCCGGAATCCGAATGGAGGCAGTGCCCACTTCATTGCCCGCCACTCCCAGGAGCAGGTTCCTCCGCTGCCCGCCCTGCGGTCCTGCTCCAGCCAGCAGTGGACCTTGCGACGACAGTGCGAGCGATGCCACCCGACCGGTCGTTATCCTGACAGGCAACGGTTCCACTCTGAACGGACGCGATGCTGCCGGCATGTTCTCTGCAGCGCCACTGTCCGCCGTCCCGGCGATAGCGCCAGTGGGTGACGGGCGATAGAACTGGCAGACGGCCGGTCCGTCCCCCGCCACCGGGCCAAAAGCAACTGCTCTTCCAGGCACCGCGCGGGTCGCAGGCATCCGCGGCCAAGCGGCCCTGGAGTCCTCGTTGGACCCGGCAGGAAAGTAGAACCGTGTAGGGAGGGCTCCAAAGAACCGTGAGGTAACAAGTTCCCGCTCTCCGGACATCAGGACGGTGATTCCCGCGCGGGTCCCATCACGCACAAGGTCGTGGACGAGGTCCTCTGCCCAGGCCAGTGGCCCGGACCGGAATGCTGAAACCCACGATCCCCATCCGGAGACGACCACGACGAGGGGGACCTCGCTTCCGACAGGGTGGCTGAGGCGCTGTCCCAGCTCCTCGGTAAGACGCTCCAGGACACGGACGGCCCGGCGCAGGTCATGCAGTCCTGCATGGGCACCCGTCCGGTTCGCGGCGGCGAGCGGCAGGAAGGCGCCTGCCGAGTCCAGGAAGTAGAAATGTGCTTCCGTGTTTGTCGTCATCAGCCTTCTGACAAGTTGCTCCAGGCTTTCGCCGGCGCCGGAAGCGGAAGCGCCGATGAATGCAGCGTGGCCATCCCGGGTGGGGGCCCAGACCAGTGGCTCGACTACCTGCCTCTGGGGCTGGTCCATCAAGCCCAGCCGGACGGACCAGCCAGCCTCCGCAGACATAGCACCGGCGTCTGCCTGTCCGACGGCGTGCTCGTCCAACTCATCCGGCAAGAGACTGGCGACCGGTCGTCGTGGCGGCCGCTCTTTGCGTTCGGCACACAGCTCCTTCACGATGGCCGCTAGGGGAGCCACTGCCTGGGCGGGTGTCAGCTGAGCAGCGTTCTCCTCGTCCGCGAAGGATTCGGAGGAGGTGAGGTGAGCCGTCGTCAACTGCACTTCCACGGCGGCTTTGCGGCGGGATACGGGGGCTGGGGCCAGGGATGCGGTCTGGAATTCCTGGGCTGGTTCCATACCCCGCGCGATGAATGCCCTGCCGGGGGCATCGACACTGATGGAAGCGGCGGCCTTGGAACCGATGATGTCGACTGACTCCATCTCGGATTGCACGCGAAGGGCGATGCTGGACGTGACGTTTGCCCTGATGTCGGCAGTCAAGGCCCCTTGCGGCCGCTGGGTCGCCATGACCAGGTGGATGCCCAGCGAACGTCCTGTCGACGCAATCCGCAGCAACTCCCGCAGCACCTCCGGTGCGTCATCGACAAGCATGCGGAACTCGTCAATAAGGATCACGAGGTGGGGGAGGGTGAAGTCCCTGGCAGCGGGCACCGACCTGTAGCTGGCGATATCCGGGACACTCGCTGCCGCAAGGCATTCTTCACGCAGCCGCACTTCGGCGCGGAGCGACGTCAAGGTTCGCTCCAGATCATGTGCGGAAAGGTCGGTCTGCAGCCCGACGCAATGAACCAGTTCGCTGAGCGGAGCCAGGCCCGAGCCGCCTTTGAAGTCAATGAAGTAGAAATTGACCCGGTCCGGCGGGTAGCTCAGGGCGAGACCCAGTGCCAGGCTGCGGAGCAGTTCTGATTTGCCGGAACCGGTGGTGCCGGCCACCAGCAGGTGCGGGCCATCGGCCTGGAGGTCGAAGGTACGTGCGCCGACGGCTCCGATTCCGATCGGGACCATCAGTCCCGCGTCCTGCGGGCTGGAGTCCCAGCGGCTTCTGATGTCCGACGCGGACAGCGGCAGGATGTCATCAAGGCCGCACGAGGCCGGGACGCAGTGGTCCCGGTGGTCCCGCTGCCCTGATGCAGCAGCCATGCGCCGGCAGAACTCCGTGAACACCGCCGCCGGTGCCAAGTCCGGCACAAAGGATCTTTCCCCGTTCGGCTCCCGCAGGACGCACCGGCGCTCGGACATCAGCACATCCGGCTGCACAGAGGCCGCATCCTCCGTCAACATCTGAATCGCCTGGCATCCGCGCTGTACGGCGGCGTCACGAACTGCGTCATGAGACCCCGGCCGGGTGGCCGTCCCTCGAATGATGACGACCTGCCGCCAACCACCAGAGGTGGAGCCTTCCTTTACTGCTTCGATGCCGGCACGCGTCGTAGACGTAAGTGTCACGCCGCGAAGGTACCTGGCGGTCAGGGGGAGGTCTTCCGGCGGCCCGTGGATGATGACACGCGTCGTCCTGCCCAAAGGGTAGCCAGCCAATTGCATGACCAAGGACCTCAACATCCCGTCAACGGCAAGGGGCGGCCCAGCCACCGTGGTCAGCGGCCTGCCCGGATCCAGCATGACGGGGAGGGCTCCGGCCGCTGGGATTGCCAGCGGCCCGCCGGTCGGCTCCATCCGCACATTGGCTGCCTGTTCCGCCTGGCCCAGCCGCAACCAGACGGCTTCCGAACCGGTACTGGCTGGGGAAGCCTCAGGCCCTGGTTTGGCAGCCAGTGCAACGATCGGCAGGGAAGGTGCGCTCCGCCGTCGTCGCTTCCGGTCCTCCTCAACAGCTGCTTGGAGAACGGACGACAGTTCCCGACGCTGCCGCCTGCCGGTGGTGAGGGGGATCAGGACGGAGACCGCGGACGCGGCGGAGAAGGCAAGGAACATCCACATGCCCGTAAAGAGTGCGAGGCCCACGCCGATAACCAAGGGAAGGAACGCCGCTAAAACAAGGAGCATCCGGTTGCCGGCGCCGGGCCGCCCAGGGACAGTGATAGGTTCCACAACGGATTTCCCGGCATCTGCCAGCGCCCGTTCGGGCACGTCCATGAACAGCAGCGACATGTGCGAGTTACCGCAGCGGATGGTGGAGTCCGTGGAGATTACGGTACTCCGGACTCTTTCTCCGTCAACGTACGTACCGTTCGCGCTGTCGAGATCAAGAAGGATGATCTGAGAGTCGGTGACGACGATCTCGGCATGCTCGCGGGACAGTTCGGGGTCCGGAATGACAATCCGCGTTCCGCTTCGGCCCACCTTGTAACTGCCCCGCTGCAAGGGCACCACGGTTCCTGCTGCCGCCCCGCTGTGGATTGCGAGGGCGAGCGGAGCCGCGGCATCAGGCGGCGTGCCCTGGCGCAACCTCCGGCCCGAAAGCCGGGCTCCGCCGTCGACCAGAACAGCGGCGTTAACCAGCGGCGCTGTTCCGACGACCAGTGAACGCAGGTCCTCGCCGTCCACGGTGACCGTGCCTGAACCGAACTTCCGCACCAGTTGGTCGTGGAGGACGGTGCCCCCGGTGCCGTCGGGGACGTCGATGGACAATTCCAGCGGCACCTGGCACCGGGGGGACCCGGGGCCGGCCACCAGTGTGCAGTGGAGTGTCATGGGTAGGATCCTTCGTCCGTTTGCACCCACGCTAGCTCTGCGCGCCACGCTTGTGGCCCGCCGTCGTCCCTATGTGGAAAACCAAGGAAACGAGCTTCGGCGCGGGTCGGTGCACGGGCGGGCTCTTGATTCGACGGGTCATGCGGTCGCTCGGGTAGGCTAGAGCAGCAGACAATGCGCCACCTTGCGCTGCCCGCATGCTATCCAGGAGATTTTGTGACCGCTGACCTTGTCATCGTAGGGTCCGGCTTTTTTGGCCTGACAATCGCAGAACAGGCCGCCACCGAGCTCGGCTTGAAGGTCGTCGTCATCGACCGCCGCCACCACATTGGCGGAAACGCCTACAGTGAAAAGGAAGAACTGACCGGTATTGAGGTTCACCGGTATGGTGCCCACCTGTTCCACACCTCCAACGAGCGTGTGTGGGAGTATGTCAACCGGTTCACGACGTTCACGAACTACGTACACAAGGTCTACGGCGTCCATAAGGGCGAAGTCTTCTCCCTGCCCATCAACCTGGCCACCATCAACCAGTTCTTCCGGGCCAACCTGACTCCCGGCCAGGCCAGGGACCTCATCCAGGAACAGGCCGGGGAACTGGCAGGAACGGATCCCCAAAATCTCAATGACAAGGGCATCCAGCTGATTGGCCGTCCGCTGTACGAGGCCTTCATCAAGCACTACACCGGCAAACAATGGCAAACGGACCCCAAGGACCTGCCGGCGGGTATCATTTCGCGGCTGCCGGTGCGCTACAACTACGACAACCGCTACTTCAACGACAAATACGAGGGCCTGCCCACCAACGGGTACACCGCCTGGATCGAGAAGATGGCAGAGCACCCCAACATTGAGGTGCGGCTGAATACGGACTTCTTCGACGAGTCACACGAGTACAGCAAAAACAAGGTAGTCGGCAACATCCCAGTCGTCTACACGGGACCTGTGGACCGATACTTTGACTACGCAGAGGGCGACCTGTCCTGGCGCACGATCGACTTCGAGGAAGAAGTCCTGGACGTGGGTGACTTCCAGGGAACGTCTGTCGTCAACTACAACGACGACGACGTACCCTTCACCCGGATCATCGAACCGCGTCATTTCCATCCGGAACGGGACTACCAGACCGAGAAGACCGTCATCATGCGCGAATTTTCGCGTTTCGCGGAGAAGGGTGACGAGCCCTACTACCCGGTCAACACATCTGCCGACCGGGAGCGCCTCCTCAAATACCGCGACCTTGCGGAGGCGGAGAAGGATGTCCTGTTCGGCGGACGGCTGGGCACCTACAAGTACTTGGACATGCATATGGCCATCGGATCGGCGCTCAGCATGTTCGACAACAAGATCCGGCCGCATTTCGAGAGCGGCGCAAAACTTGAAAGTGGAGGAGTCACCGCATGAGCGACGGGGACGCAGTAATTGACTGGCGTACGATCCAGCGGGTGATCCTGCCGTCCGCTGACCAAACGGACACCATCCCGCTTTACGTGGACGCCGGCCCGGCCAGCGGCATCCGTTTGCGCGAGAATGACGAACTGGCTCGCGCCCCGAAGCTGCCCGAAGACAAGCTGCAGATGTTCAGCTCCGGTGTGAGCCAAGCACATTTCGAGGACCTTGTCTCGCGTCAGTCCATGCGGGTCCGTTCCGGCGAGCTGATCTCCTTTGGCACCTACTTCAATGCCTTCCCCGCAAGTTACTGGCGGCGCTGGACGTCCGTGCGGGATATCCGGCTTGTGGTCAAGACGAGGGGCACCGGAACCGTCACGGTCTACAAGTCCAACGCGCGCGGATCCATCCAACGTGTCGACGGCTGCCACGTCGAAGGGGAAGCAACGTCAGTCTTCGAGCTGACGCTTAAGCCCTTTGGCGACGGCGGCTGGTACTGGTTCGACCTTGCCGCCACCGCGGAGGGGCTGCTTCTGGAAGCCGCGCAGTGGGAGACCGCGGAAGCGGCCCGGGAAGCCGGCCAGGTCACCCTGGAAATTACGACGATGAACAAGCCCGACTTCTGCTTGAACAATGCGCGTATCCTCGCCGAAAACCAAGATGTCCTGACTCACGTCAAGGAGATCCTGATTGTCGACCAAGGCACGCAGAAGGTGCAGGACCAGCCGGGATTCGCCGAGGTTGCAGCGTCCTTGGGCGGAAAGCTCCGCGTGATCAACCAGGCCAACCTGGGCGGTTCAGGTGGCTTTGCCCGGGGAATGTATGAGGCAGTCGAGAACGGCAGCGACTACGTGCTGCTCCTTGACGATGACATCGTGGTTGAGCCCGAGAGCATCGCCCGGCTGCTCACCTTTGCGGACCACTGCCGCAAACCCACTATTGTCGGCGGACACATGTTCGATCTCTACAGCCGCAGCGTTCTTCACACTTTCGGCGAAGTAGTCGACCCCTACCGCATTGTGCCGGCACAACCGCACGCAGACATGGAACTGCGCCACGATTTCAGTGTTGCCAATCTTCGTCAGACGGCCTGGCTGCACCGCCGCGTTGATGTCGACTACAACGGCTGGTGGATGTGCCTGATCCCCACCAAAGTCATCGAGGAAATCGGGCTTTCCCTCCCGGTGTTCATCAAATGGGATGACGCGGAATATGGCCTTCGCGCGCGGGAAGCGGGCTACGCCACGGTGTCGATGCCGGGTGCCGCGGTGTGGCACGTCTCCTGGGGCGACAAAGACGACATGGTCGGGTGGCAGTCATACTTCCATGGACGAAACCGTCTGATCACCACGCTGATCCACAGTCCGTACCCCAAGGGGGGCCGTGTGCTGCGGGAATCCGTGCAGGCAGACGTCAAGCACCTGGTCTCCATGCAGTACTTCACGGAGCACGGCAGGATTGAGGCCCTCAAGGACCTCTTGAAGGGACCGGATGGCTTGCACGGGATCCTTGCCACCAAACTTCCTGAGATCAACGCGCTGAAGTCCGAGTACCCGGACGCCCAGCTGAAGGAGGATGTCGACGACTTCCCGGCGCCCAAACTGAGCCGCGGCCCCATGGGCGGCGCGGCTATTGGCATGCCACGCAAAAAGGACCTGGTTCCGTGGGGCATCAAGACCGTGACCCGCCAGCTTATCCAGGCTCCTGCGCCGGAAAGTTCGGAACGCCCACAGGGTTTCCTTGCCCACCGCGACAATCGCTGGTTCCGGCTTGCCCACTACGACAGCGTCATTGTCTCCAATGCCGAGGGCACGGGTGCATCCTGGTACCGGCGCGACCCCAAGAAGCTGAAGTCGATGCTTGCCGAAGCCACGGCCTTGCACCTCCGGCTCTACAAGGAATGGGACAAGCTGGCTGAGCGATACCGCGCGGCTGTTCCGGAAATAACATCGATGGCGGCCTGGAAAAAGACATTCGACGCCGAGACGAAGGACAACAGCTAGATGGGCCGACAGCCGGACCAGCTCATCAAACCGGGGGTGGGTCGTGGCCTCCTTGATATATACGGCGACCGTTTCCTGCTGAAGCTGTTGGTACGCAAGGAAATCAAAATCCGCTACCGCGGATCAGTGCTCGGCCTGATGTGGTCCTATGTAAAACCCCTCATGCAGTTCCTGATCTACTTCATTGCGCTGGGGATCTTCCTGAACCTTGAGCACGGGACGCCCAACTACGCTATCTACCTCTTTTCGGGCATTGTGCTGGTCAACTTCTTTACCGAATCCCTGTCCAATGCCACGCGTTCCATCGTGGACAACCGGGATCTGATCCGGAAGATCTACCTGCCCCGGGAGCTGTTCCCCGCCGCGACAGTGTGGGTTTCGGCCGCGCACTTCCTGCCGCAGCTGGTGGTGCTGATCGCAGCATGCCTGGTGGTTGGCTGGGCGCCGTCCGTGCTGCAACTGGCGGCCGCCGTCCTGATCTTCATCATGATGGCCGTGCTTGCCACGGGCCTCGGTCTCATGTTCGGCGCGGCCAACGTCTACTTCCGCGACTCCGAGAACATCGTGGACATGATCGTGATGGTCGTGACCTGGGCCTCTCCGGTGCTCTACGTGTGGACCATGGTCGAACGCGTGATGGGGCCCTGGTACTGGGTCTACCAGCTGAACCCGATCACGACGGCCGTGGAAGTCTTCCACTGGGCTTTCTGGGAGCCGACTCTGAAGTCTGACCAGGTGGTCGGCGACATCATGCCCCCTGATCTGCTGGGCTTCTGGCTCCCCGTCTCCCTGCTGACGACTCTTGCCATTCTCTTCCTTGGCCAGTTGATGTTCCGCAGGCTTTCCGTTCACTTCGCCCAGGAGCTCTGACATGACGAAGCATGGCCATGTTGCCATCAGCTGCATTGACGTCCGCAAACAGTTCGTCCTGCGTCATACCAGGTCCCTGAAGGAAGCCCTTGTGTGGCTGGTAAAGGGCCGTAAGGGTGACCTGTCCAAAAAGTTCCTGGCACTCAAGGACGTCTCCCTGGAGGTCAAACAGGGCGAAACCGTAGCACTCATGGGCCTGAACGGATCCGGCAAATCAACGCTGCTGAAGCTCATATCCGGCGTGCTGCAACCGGACGGAGGCTCTGTCCGCACCCGGGGACGGGTGGCCGGGCTGATCGAGGTAGGTGCGGGTTTCCATCATGACCTCAGCGGACGCGACAATGTCTACCTGAATGGCGCCATTCTCGGGATGACCGAGAAGCAGATCGATGACATGTTCGACTCGATTGTCGAGTTCTCGGAGATCGGCGAGTTCATCGACACCGAGGTGAAGTTCTACTCCTCGGGCATGTACCTCCGGCTCGCTTTCTCGATTGCTGTGCACACCGATCCCGAGGTGTTCCTTATCGACGAAATCCTTGCAGTCGGTGACGAACCGTTCCAGCGCAAATGCATTGCGAAGATCAAGGAACTTTCCGATGCCGGCAAGACCCTGTTCGTGGTCAGTCATGACCTTGATCTTGTAGCGACCGTGTGCGAGCGCGGTGTGCTGCTGGAACACGGCGAAATAATCATGGATGGTGACGTGCACGACGTCGTTGCCGAACTCAGGCGACGGTCGATGGATCCCGCCTAGTTCCGGATCGCATGGGCGTTAGGCGCCCAAGAGCTTCTTGTCGTTGCCGTCCAGTTTTTCTTCAGACGTTCCTGAAAGTGGTGTTTCCGTGTCCTGGTGGCAATCCATGCCAGTAATCCTTACCGCCGTGCTTTTGATCCTGCTTCCCGGCTTGGCGACTTCGATAGCTATCAGGGTGCCCGGAATTCTTGCCCTCCTCGTTGCTCCTGCTTTCAGCGTTGGAACCATCGGTTTCCTGGCATTGGTTTTTCCCTTCCTGGGCCTGCCCTGGACACCCGCGCCCGTGTTGGTGGGCTGCGCCGTGGTTTCTGTCATCGCGTTCTTCATATCGAAGTTCTGGGGTTCCAGAAGGTTCCACATACCCGAACCTCGAGGTACCGGCCACCTCACCGCTGTGGTCGGCATCGGTTCTGCAATCGCAGCCGTCGTGATCGGGGCCCAACTGGCTACCGCAATGATCCACCCGGACTCCATCTCCCAAACGTATGACAATGTCTTCCACCTCAACGCCGTCCGTTGGGCGATGGAGTCGCAGAATGCTTCGCCCCTGAACCTGGGAGCCTTCACCGGAATCAGCGCCTACCCGGCCGCGTGGCATGGAATAGTGGCCCTTGTCGGGGAATTCACTGGAGCGTCCATCCCTGTCCTCGTCAACGCAACAAGCATCGCCATCGGTGCAGTGGCATGGCCTCTGGGCACGCTCTTCCTGGTCTTCGCGGTTGCTGGCTACCGCAAGGCGGCAGCCGTTATTGCCCTTGTCTTCTCGGCGGGCTTCGCAACGTTCCCGATCCTGATGATCGACTGGGGCGTGCTGTACCCGAACCTGCTCTCGATCTCCGTTCTTCCCGCCGCTTTGGGACTGGCCTTCACAGCATTGGGGCTCGGCTTCCACGAACGTCCAGCAGCTCCGATTGCGTGGTTGAGCGCCGCCCTCGCAGCCGCCGGCGTGGCTTTGGCACATCCGAGCACTCTGATGGCCCTGCTGGCCTTCGCACTGCCCGGGGTCCTCGGCCTGTACTACTGCAAGATGCGGGACCTGCGCTATGTTGGATCGGCCCACGCGAAACGAACGGCGTTGGTGATTTCCGGGGCCCTCGCCATGGGGCTCCTTGCGTTGACGGCCCTTTGGTACTTCCTTCGTCCCCCGGCTGATTCGGCCAATTGGCGGGTAGTGGAGACCCCTGCCCAGGCGCTGGGGGAGCTGATGTTGAATTCGTTCCTGGGCCGTCCCACCCAGGAAGTCGTCAGCGTCTGCCTTATCGCGGGCCTGGCCCATCTTTGGGTCTCCAAATCGCGCCGCTGGCTTATTGGCACGTACTTTATCGGTGCCGGGCTTTTCTTCTTTGCTGCGGGCTATGACGCTTCCATCAGGCAGTTCATCACGGGCGTCTGGTACTACGACAGCTACAGGCTGGCCGCGCTGCTCCCGGTTGTCGTGATTGGACCGGCGGTGATCGGGGCGCTCTATCTCATGGACTGGCTGCATGGAAAACTTCAGGTGCTCGACCGGTCCGCCTTCATGGCTGCCCGCTTCCCGGGCCGACCGGGCCCGGCGCGGCGGAGACTTCTGGCAGGCGCGGTCTATGTAGTGGCTTTTGTTTCCTTGGTGCCCCAACTGCTGCCGACTAACGCTGCCGCCTTTAACGCGCACTGGAGTTACCGGAGTGGGGAAAACTCCGCGCTGCTGTCGACGCAAGAACGGCGGCTGCTGGAACGTCTCCCGGAAACAACGGAACCGGGGACAAGTATTGCCGGTCTGCCAAGCAGCGGAACGTCGCTTGCCTACGCACTGGCCGGTCGGAAGGTGATCCAGCCGCACATCCTTACAACCCATGGGTCGGACGTCGATGTGGTCAACGCCGGCCTCAAAGACGCAGCTCAGTTCCCCGCCGTCTGTGAAGCTGTCCGGAAGCTCAACGTCCACTATGTCCTGGATTTCGGCACCCGAACTGTGACAGGTACTCTTCCCGGCTACGGCGGAGTGATGAATCTGGAGGAAAACGAAAGCCTGAAGCTTGTTGATTCGGAAGGTCCCGGAGCGCGGCTCTTTAAGGTTATTGCCTGCTGGTAGCCGGCAGGGGCGGCAAAGCACATGGGATCGGGCCCCGAGATCGACCTGTTCAAGGCTGGGCGTAGGGCTTAGTTGCCGACCGGCTGCCCACCGGCGACGCGACGACCACGATGTTTGAGCCCCAAGGATCGTCAGTGTGGCAACTGATCAGGACGAGCCTGTTGGGAACAACGTTCCATATATCGCTGTCCCGCAGGGTTAACTTTGAATGTGCGGTGACAATGTCCACTTGATAGTCGACGGTACCTGTTGCTGTCAGGACGGTGAGCCGGTCTCCCGGAGCAGCGGCAGTGCTGAGGTGGTTGAAGGGCGCGTCCTGGCCCAGCCAGCTGGCCCACAATGTACGTGGTGTTTGTGGAGCCGGCTCCAGGGGAACCAAAGGGAGCCAGCCAGTATCCATCTGGCGTCCTCGGCGGTACAAGGCTGCGGTTGGCAACCGCTTGCTTGTCCGGTTCCAATAAGTCCAGCGCCGGGAGGTCTGCAGGGGAGTGGGCGAGGAAGTTCCCATCCCTGCCGGTACGTGCAGCCGTCGCCCTCGGCGTGGCCCGTAGGCCGCGGCACGGTCCGACAGCGCGGCTCCGGTCAGCCAACGGCTGATGCAGCTATTTTTCGGTGACTGTTCCCAGCAGCGCCCTGAGGTTGTCCCAGTTCTTCACATTGCATGTGTTGTTGCGCCGGAAGCTGGTCCTGACCTGCTTACCGTCAATTTCCCCGAATACGTCAGCGATGTTTGGCTGGTTGACTGCTTCGCATTCGTCGTTGGTTTCCGTAGGCTCGTAATCCAGCAGACTGGGTTGGCGGTTCAACAGGCTGCAGGCCTTGTCTGCATCCTGCAGGTCGGTCCCTTGTACGGCCGTTGCCCTCACACAGACGAGGTGGTGGGTCGCCTGGGCGGCAGCATTGCCCGAGAGCGTGGTTACAGTCAGCCGCACATTGGGTTCTTCGGTCGATGGTGGATACGTCGGCGCCGCCGTCTGGGTGGGCTGCGCCGAAGGTGTCTGCGATTCCTTGGGGGGCGCGTCGGTGATGCTGCAGGAGCTGAGAGCGGTGGCGGCGACAACTACCGAGAGAACAACTTTGAGGGGGGTGCGCATTAAGTTCCTTGGTGAAGTGCAGCCGGCAAAAAGTGGAAGAGGTGCCCGGGCCACGGCTACGTCACAAGACCAGCTTGGTCAGATGAGCAGCCGTTCGCCGGTCAGCTTTCCAGAAGTTCCAACAGGTAGGCGCCATAGCCGCTCTTGACCAGGGGCTCTGCACGTCGGCGGAGGTCGTCATCGGTCAGGAAGCCCAGGCGCCATGCTATTTCTTCAGGTGCTCCGATCTTTTGGCCCTGTCGGTTTTCCACCGTTCGAATGAAGTTCGACGCGTCGCTGAGGTCATTGAAGGTTCCGGTATCCAACCAGGCAGTGCCGCGGGGGAGGATTTCCACCTGGAGGAGGCCTCGTTCGAGATACACCTTGTTGACGTCTGTAATTTCCAATTCGCCGCGAGGAGAGGGCTTCAAATTCTTTGCGATATCAATAACGTCGTTGTCGTAAAAGTAGAGGCCAGGGACGGCGTAGTGGCTGCGGGGCTTTTCCGGCTTCTCTTCGAGTGACAGGGCCTTGCCGTCTCCGTCAAACTCGACGACGCCGTAAGCGGATGGATCCTTGACCCAGTAGCCGAACACTGCGCCGCCTTTGATGTTTGCGTGCCGGCGCAGCTGGGTGCCCATGCCTTGGCCGTAGAAGATGTTGTCGCCGAGGACAAGGGCAACGGTGTCGTCGCCGATGTGGTCAGCGCCGAGGATGAAGGCCTGCGCCAAGCCGTCCGGACTTGGCTGCTGGACGTAGGAAAGGTTCACCCCGAACTGAGAACCGTCTCCCAGGAGTCGCTGGAACTGGTCAGCGTCCTGTGGGGTGGTGATGATGAGGATGTCGCGGATCCCGGCCAGGATCAAGGTGGACAAGGGGTAGTAAATCATCGGCTTGTCGTATACAGGGACCAGTTGTTTGCTGATGCCGAGGGTGATCGGGTGAAGCCTGGACCCGGTGCCCCCGGCAAGGATAATTCCGCGCATTAGTCCATCATTGCTGGCCGTTCCGCGCGGGGCAAACCGGGACGAGGCGATAGCAGTAGACCGGGCCTCGATCAGCTTCATAAACTCGGGGCGAAAGCGGTGCGGAGACATCACTGTCGCTCGGACAACCTGCGCCTTGTGGTCAACAGAATCCTGAAAGCGGACCCGTCAGCCGTGATCATTGTTGATCCGGACAACCAGGCGGCGCTCAACCACATCCTCGCGACGCTGGACAACTGAGACTGATCCAGGCGTCACAAAACAATTGCCCGGTTAAACCCGACGACGGCGGCACCGTAAGGTACCGCCGTCGTCCGCTGCTGGCGTGCTAGTAAGGCTGCACGTCCGGCTGCGCGTTGATCCATGTGCTGAGCCGCTCTATGCCCTGTTCGAGGTTGTACTGCGGCTTCCATCCAAGAGTCGACTTCGCTGCTTCGATGTCAGCCCAGGCGTGCCGTACATCGCCTTGGCGGTACTGCCCGGTGACGTGGGGCTCCGGGGCGCCGTAGCGGGCCGCGATGATCCTGGCGGCGGTGCCAATGGTCTGGAATTCCCCCGAACCGATGTCCATCGGCTCGCCTTGGACGTTGGGGGACAGGGCGCCGGCCACGATAGCGGAGGCCACGTCGTCGATAAGCACGAAGTCGCGGCGTACTTCCCCGTCCTCGTACAGGGGGATGGACTTGCCACCCATGGCCATCCGGCAGAACAGGCTCATAATGCCCGTGTAGGGGTTGATCAGGGACTGCCCCGGGCCGTAGACGTTCTGGAGGCGCAGGATTACAGTCTCCACGCCGTAGGACTTTGCCCAGGCCTGGAGGATGTTTTCCTGGGCGAGCTTGGTGGCTCCATAGACGCTCACCGGGGCAGGGAACGTCTCCGAAGCCTTCATGGCGGCAGGCGTCGCATTGGGGAAATCCCACTGGCCCTGGTCCAGGGTGGCGCTGGTCCGCTGGCCCGGGTAGAAACGGTGTCCATCAGCGTCGACCCAGGGTCCCTCACCGTAGACTGCGCGGCTGGAGGACAGGACAATCCGCCGCGGCAGTTTTCCGTGCCGGTTCAGGCCGTCAAGCAACTGCGTTGTGCCCACCACGTTGACGTGCGCGTGGCGGGTCGACTCCTCCAGCGACTGGCCGGTGCCCGTCTCGGCGGCAAGGTGGATGACGACGTCAGGAGTAACGTCTGCAAGGACTTCGTCCCAGGTCTGGGCCGCGGTGATGTCTGCAACCACAAGCTCCGCGCCTTCGTGCAGCTCAGCGGGACGCTCACCGGAGGCATGGATCTGCGGGTGCAGGTTGTCCACGACCACCACGCGGCGGAAGTTCGCAACCAGGTCGCTGGAGATGGCGCAGCCAATGAAACCGGCACCACCAGTCACCAGGACCGTTTCCTGAGCCTGGGTTTCCGGGGCGGGTGTAGTCATGAAGGGCCTTTCTGGAGCTGACATTTAGTTACCAAAGGTGTGGCTGAGGAGGACCTTGACGGCCGGGAAATTCTTGCTGGCCAGGGCTTTTGGCAGAAGTGCGAGGGCATGGGCGCGGGATGTGAGCCGAAGCTTCGCTGCCCGTGAAGCCTTCGTCCATCCGTTGAGACTTGCCTGCTCTGCCGAGACGGCGAAGTAGTCACGTTCCCCGGCGAACCTGGAGCCGTCCACCAGCTTGGTGGAAGAAGCACTTTCCGAGTGGCGGCGGTAGGAGAAACAGACGGTGGGCTCAAGAAGAAGCTGGTCTCCGCGGTAGACCATGTCCATGACCAGGGCCAGGTCCTGGATAATCGGGAAGCCGGAGCGGAACTCGACGGAGCGGATTTTGTCAGTGCGGAACGCAAGCGATGGCCAGTAGAGCCAGTCACCGTGCATCAGATTGGCCGCAAGGTGCTCACCGGAGAGGAGGCGGGGTCCGCGCGAACGGGGGCGGACGATGTGCTGCTTGGTGCTGTCCACCAGGGTCCGCACCACGGTGCCTGCTTCGTCGATCACCTGAACGCCCGGTTGGATGATCGCTGCGTCCGGGAAACGCTGGTGGGCTCGGTTGATCACTGTTACATAGTTGGGCAACAAGACGTCGTCACACCCGAGGATAACCATGACCTCCTCTGTAGCGAGGGAGACGCAGGTCTTATAGTTTTCGGTGATTCCAGCGTTCTGTTCCTTGCGGATGTACTTGACGCGGGGATCATCGATGGCGGCCATGTAGCGCTGGATCTCATCGTCGGGGTATGCGTCGTCCACGACCGTGAGGAGCCAGTCGTCCGAGTCCTGGTTGAGGACGCTGCGGACGGTCTCTTTCATGTAGCCGGGGTCGCCCCAGTAGGGGATGAAGATATCAAGTGGCATGCGAAATCCAATACGTCGGGGTAAGGCTGGTGTCAGCCGCGGTCAAAAGGCGCCGGGTCGGTCGCAGTCGGGGTCCGGGAGGGCTCGGCCAGTTCGGCATCCAAGCGGGCCTCCAACCGCTCTATCTGGGTCCGGAGGATTGCCGCCTCCTCCGCCAGTGTGCGGGTCTCGTCCTCCACAACGGATATCTCCCACGACAAGTGCAGGCAGACGCCAAGGGCCAACAGGATGGTCATCGCGAACAGGAGGTTCGACGGGACCTGGACACCAAGGAGCCGCGCTGTCAGCGCCAGGAGTTGCGGGAAGGCCGCAAGGATCAGCGTTGCCAGCCCAACGACCAGCCAGAGCACTGCATACTTTTCCCGGAGCTTCTTCCGGCGGAGCATCTCGACCACGAGGACGACGATGACGAGGGCAAGGATGAAAGCGGCCAGAACGGACAAAATCATGCTCTTTCGAGTTGAGGAGAAGGTGTTCGGATTTCCGAGCGGCGCCGGGTCAGAGCGAACAGCAGGGCGAACACTGACCGGCCAAGGTAGATGGCGGACTTGACGGGGTTGTGGCTGGGCGTCCCGCCTTGGCGCACACGCATTTCCACGGGAACCTGCGTGATCACACAACCGGACCGGATGGCGACAACCAGGGAATCGATGGTGTCGCCAAGGTATTCTGCCGGGTAGTGGTCGATGAACTGGTCTATGCCCCGGCGGTTGGCTGCCTTGAATCCGGAGGTGACATCAGTCAGGCGGGTTTGGGCCAGACCTGAAATGACCTTGGCCAGCAGGACCATCGCCCAGCGCCTGGGGCCTGACACTTTGTAGGTGCCGCGGTCTGCGAAGCGCGCGCCAATGGCGATGTCAGCGTCAGCCAGGGCAGCCAGTACGCGGGAAATCTCTTTGGGATGGTGCTGTCCGTCTGCATCGACCTGAATGACGGCGTCGTACCCGTTCCGTTTTGCGTACTTGAAGCCGGCCCGCATGGCCCCGCCGACGCCGAGATTGAAAGGAAGGTCCAGAACAACGGCACCGGCCTCTGCCGCTACTGCAGCAGTACTGTCCTGGGAGCCGTCGTTGACTACGAGGACGTCATAGCCTTCGCGGAGGGCAAGCACTTCACGGACAGTATTGCCAACGGATTCCTCTTCGTTCCACGCCGGCATAATGACGAGGGCGCGGCTGTAGGGGGGGATTGACATAGCTACTAATCTATACCAGAACCGGTACCCGGGTTGGCTGGCGGCGCGGCTGCGGGCGCCTTTGCCGAAGGCGTTTGGGGCTTCCCCACGCCGTACGTGGCGCGGATGTGCCGGAGGTACAGATAGGAGTAGACCGCGGGCGCCAGCTTCAGCAGGGCTGCCCCTGCCCCGATAACCTTGTGCACGGCAAGGGTGCGGACGAGCATGTCCCAGCTGATGTCGTGGCGGCACTCCGCCACAGTGACAGCGGCGGCCGCTGTACCGCTGCCGCGGGCGATCGCGCTCTGGGCCACCAGCAGGAACACCAGCGTGCGCATGCAATCGTATGCGGCGCGATACTTGCCCTCCTTGAACTGTGGATCCAGATGCTGGTCCAGATGGTTCAATGCCACGGTCGTGTCGGCCACGGTGGGGACCCGGCCCCAAGTAAGCGACCCAGCCATGATGTGGTAGCGGTACACCGGTGTGCTGATAGACCGGACACGGCGGGACAACGAGTGGAGAACGATATTGGTGGCCATGTCCTCGAACCGGGCGGCGCCTTCGGCGAAGCGGACCTTTTCGAAGAGATCGCGCCGGATCAGCTTGTCCCATGGGAACGGCGTGAGTTCGTCGCACATGGCAAGCCTGCAGGCCTCTGCGCCGTCGAATTCACCCAGCGCACGCGAGGCGTTGGGTGCTTCCGTGCCGTCAGGCTGCACCACAATCCGCCCACCGACCACCACATCCACGTCCGGCGCTGTAGCGGCGTGCATAGTTTCAAGGAATGTCGGCAGGTACTGGTCGTCGCTGTCAATGAAGCTGATCCAGGACCCCCGGGCTGCATCGAGGCCGGCATTGCGCGCGGCCGACACCCCAGAGTTGGCCGGCAGGGCGATGACCGTCAGGTTGTCGAACTCTCCCTCCAGGCGCCGGGCCAAGTCCAGGGTCCCGTCCGTCGAGTGGTCGTCCACGACGAGAAGCTCGAAATCCGGATCAGTCTGAGCCATGACGGTTCTGACCGCTCGCTCAAGCAGGTCAGCGGCGTTGTAGGCGGGCATGATCACGCTGGTCCTGGGACGTTGGGAGTTGTTGGGCACAGGCCATCCTTCGTGTATGTGGGGTTCCGGCGGTGAGCGTGACGGTATTCAGGGGGACGCGGCCGCATTTCCGCGCCTGAGTATTGAAGCGACGTGGATGGCGGCGCCCAACGCAGGTCCCGCCGCCAGGGCCAGGGCCGTCCGGACGGGCAGCGGCAAAGGAAGCAGGAGGCAGATGACGCTCACGCCCGTCCCCGCTACCCAGCCCAGGGAGTAGGCACGGTGAAGTCCCACAGCAAGGGTCGCCGTCCCCGTCAGCGTGAGGATGGCCATCAGGGCTGCGTCGAACGTCAGAGTGGCCAGCAGCCAGGCGGGAACCTCGTACTTACCCGGGAACAACAGTTCCATCAGCCAGGGCCCCAGCAGTCCGGCCGCGATACCTCCGGCCACGCCCACCCCAATGAACAGTGCCGTGGGCTTATACAGTGCCCGGATACCCCGGTCCCGCTGGTTGACGAATGCGGCAATGGCAACACCCTGGAAAGCCTGGAGCGGCACCATGATGGGCGCCCGCGTGAGTTGGATGGCCAGGAGCAGGCCGCCGGCGGAGGCAAGTTCCTGGGCCGTGCTGGTGAAGCTGAGGATCACGGGAAAGCCCACGATCAGGGCAGCCGTGGCGCTGGATGAGAGCATGGCATGCCCGGTTTGCTTCATGTAAACGGATCGGGGCACATCGGCACGGGCCGCAGCGGCGCCGCGCGCGGTGGGGGACAGCAGCAGGAACACCAACCACAAAGCGGCGGCGAGGGCGCACGCGAATTCAAGGCCGAGGAGGCCGGCGCCCAGCAGGACTACGCCGCCAACGGTCGCCAGGCGGAACAGCGCCTCAGCGCTCATCAGCCTGGAGTACAGGGTCCATTCCTGGGCGCCGGCGGAGGCACCGGCGAGGGCCGAGTGACCTGAATAGGCGACGGCGGCGACAGCCAGGGTGGGAAGCAGCCACGGGGCATTGCTGCCGAGGACGGAAGGTGCCCAGAGCCATGAGGAAGCCAGGATCAGTACAGCAAGGATGCCACCGACCAGGAGGCCGTTAGCCAGGACCGGGGGATGGAGTCCGGGCGTGTCGCCGGTCCCACCCCCTGGGTCCCCGGAGCGAACGGCACGCGTTGTTTCACTCTGAATGCCGGAGAGCACGCCGAAGATGCCAAACAGGGCGCCCCAGAATACGCTGAACTGGGCGTAGTCCTCGGGTCGGAGGTGGTTCCCGGCAAGCACAAGGATGATGAATCCGGCGGCAGCGGCGATGATGGACGCTGCTCCCACTCCCGATGCACTCTTGGTGCTGATAGTCCGATTGCCGGCAGCGTCGCCGTCCGCCTCAGCCGGCTGGAGGGCGGGTTTCTTCCAAGGCAAATTCATGTGGCTTTCCGTGGTGGCGCGAAGACCTGTCGTTCCCAGGTGCCCTTCGATCTTACGGTAAGCCTTTTGGGAGCTTCCCGGCCTCCGGACCACTAGAATCAGCGCACGGGCTCTGGGCCACCTTGCCCGGTGTGTAAGCACTACCAGGGATTTCATTTCCTTCGACCAGTCAGGTGCACATGAAACGTGATCGGGTTGCCACGCTGTCGGGCCTTTTCGCCGTCTTCTGTTTGCTTGCCGGCTTACTGTCTGCCGTACCCGCCGACGCAGGCACACCAATTCAGGACAAGTATCAGATGCTCGGCGGGTCGGCTGGCCCGCTGGGCGCCGCTGTTGGACCTGAACGGTGCGGGCTCGCGGGTGGTGGCTGCTATCAGGACTTCCAGCGGGGCCAGATCCACTGGACGCCTGGAACCGGTGCCCGTGCCACGTGGGGCGCAATCGGTACGGCCTGGCAGCAACAGGGGTGGGAGCAAGGCGGCCTTGGATACCCTGCGTCGGATGAAATTTGCGGCCTCGTCCGCTCAGGCTGTTACCAGACTTTCCAGGGCGGGCAAATCCATTGGTCGCCGGCGAGCGGCGCCCAACAAACGCGGTGGGGCGCCATCAGGAACCGTTGGGCAGGCGGCGGCTTTGAGTCCGGCCCGTTGGGCTATCCGGTGGCTGCTGAAAGGTGCCGCCTCCTGGCTGACGGTTGCTATCAGGCCTTCCAAGGCGGCCAAATCCACTGGGCGCCGGGCGTCGGGGCGTACGCAACCGGAGGATCCATTGATTACGTCTGGGGAACGCTGGGATGGGAGAACGGGCGCCTGGGCTACCCGGTGACTGAGGAAGTATGCCCCGGAGACGGCGGCTGCAGCCAAAGATTTCAGGGCGGTACGCTGACCTGGTATCCGACCACGGGGGTAACGGTCAGTTACTATCCTCCAGGGGAGTACCAGCGTGTTATCAACAAGAGGAATCCGCTCTCGCCCATCGACTACGCGCCCACGGACATGGTGAACGTCGGCGGGCACCCCTTGCGTTATCAGGCAGCGCTTGCGTTCTGGCAATTTGTCGATGCGGCCAATGCCTCGGGTGTGGCGATAACGGTGGTGAGCGGTTTCCGGAGTTACTCCAGCCAGGCGTCCCTGTACGAAAGCTACGTTGCAATGTACGGGCAGGAACTGGCGGACTCCATCTCGGCACGGCCTGGGTATTCAGAACACCAGAGTGGATTGGCCGTTGACATCGGAAATCCCAGTGGAGCCTGCGGATTGCAGGAATGTTTTGCGTCCACAGCCGCAGGCGGGTTCGCGGCGGCTCATGCGTACGAATTTGGCTTTGTGATCCGCTATCCGGCGGGAATGAGCTACTGGACCGGCTACGCCTACGAACCCTGGCATTTGCGGTACGTCGGACGGGACGTGGCGATGGATATGCGCAACCGGGGTATTGACACTCTGGAGCAGTATTACGGGTACCCGCCAGCCCCGGGTTACTAAGGGACATCCGGACGTGCCCGCGCCGGCCACGGATGACATTGCACCAACGTGCAGCCGGTAACCTAGGACTATGTCGCGACTCCTCGTAACCGGCGGTGCCGGATTCATAGGCTCAAACTTCGTCCATTACGTGCTGCGGGAGACCGACCACACGGTAACGGTACTGGACAAGCTCACTTACGCAGGAAACCTCGAGTCCCTCAAAAACCTCCCGGAGGACCGCTTCAGTTTTGTTCGGGGCGATATTGCCGACGCTGCCCTCGTGGACGGACTGGTTGCGGACGCCGACGTAGTAGTCCACTATGCCGCGGAATCGCACAACGACAACTCCCTGCACGATCCGCGCCCATTCCTCGACACCAACATCATCGGCACCTACGTGCTCATCGAGGCGGCACGGAAGCACGACAAGCGTTTCCACCACATCTCCACCGACGAGGTGTACGGCGACCTTGAGCTTGACGATCCGGAGCGGTTCACGGAGCAGACGCCGTACAACCCGTCCAGCCCCTACTCCTCCACTAAGGCAGGCTCCGACTTGCTGGTACGGGCGTGGGTGCGGTCTTTTGGTTTGCAGGCCACGATTAGCAACTGCTCCAACAACTACGGGCCTTACCAGCACGTGGAAAAGTTCATTCCGCGCCAGATCACCAACGTGATCGACGGAATACGCCCCAAGCTGTACGGTAAGGGAGAGAACGTGCGGGATTGGATCCACGCCAACGACCACTCTTCAGCCGTACTGGCAATCATCGATAAGGGCACCATTGGCGAGACCTACCTCATCGGCGCTGACGGCGAGAAGAACAACAAGGAAGTCGTGGAGCTCATTCTGACGCACATGGGCCAGTCACCGGACGCGTACGACCATGTGGTGGACCGGCCGGGCCACGACTTGCGCTACGCCATCGATTCCTCACGCCTGCGCACCGAGATTGGGTGGGAACCGCAGTTTTCCAATTTCGATGCCGGCATCGAAGACACCATCGCTTGGTACAGGGACAACGAGGACTGGTGGAGGCCTCAAAAAGCGGTCACGGAAGCAAAATACAAGGAACAGGGCCAGTAGGGCATGGCGATCGAATTCGGGAAAAAGCTGACCGCCCACGAGACGCCAATTCCGGGGGTTGTCCTCTATGATCTCCCGGTCCACGGTGACAACCGCGGCTGGTTCAAGGAGAACTGGCAGCGGGAGAAGATGGTGTCCCTTGGCCTGCCCGATTTCCGGCCAGTCCAGAACAACATCTCCTTCAACGAGAAAGCCGGCACCACCCGGGGAATCCATGCGGAGCCGTGGGACAAGTTCATATCCGTAGCCACTGGACGTATTTTTGGTGCCTGGGTTGACCTCCGCAAGGGCCCGTCCTTTGGCACGGTTTTCACAGCGGAAATGGATGCCAGCCAGGCAATCTTTATCCCACGCGGAGTTGGCAACGCATTTCAGACCCTTGAGGACAACACCGCCTACACCTATCTGGTCAACGATCATTGGTCTGCCGAAGCCCAGGGCCAGTACACGTTCCTGAATCTGGCTGATGAAACAGCGGCGATTCAGTGGCCCATCTCCTTGGAGAAGGCCGAGCTGTCCGAGAAGGATAAAGCCCATCCCCGGCTGGCGGACGTTGCCCCCATGCCGGGGAAGAAGGTCTTGGTGGTAGGCGCCGACGGACAGCTTGGTAAGGCGCTCCGGGCGCTCTACGAAGGTGACGAATCAGTGGAATTTGCTGGTCGCGCTGAATTCGACCTCGGCAACGAGGATGCATATCGTGCCAGGAACTGGAAGAACTACTCCACGATCATCAACGCGGCGGCCTACACAGCAGTGGACACGGCGGAGACCGCGGAAGGCCGCGCCGCTGCCTGGGCCATCAACGTGGCAGCGGTGTCGCACTTGGCGCGCACCGCCGTCGAGCACGACCTTACCCTTGTCCATGTTTCCTCTGACTACGTATTCGACGGCGGCCGCGATGTCCACGACGAGTTGGAGCCTTTTACCCCACTGGGGGTGTACGGCCAGACAAAGGCTGCAGGCGACGCAATAGTCAGTGTTGTGCCTCGGCACTATATTGTCCGGACGAGTTGGGTCATCGGCGATGGCAACAACTTTGTGCGCACCATGGCCGGATTGGCCCTGCGCGGCGTCAAACCTTCTGTTGTCAACGATCAGACCGGCCGACTCAGTTTCACCGAGGACATCGCTTCAGGAATCAGGCACCTTCTGGAAACCGGTGCGTCGTATGGAACCTACAACTTGACGAACGACGGTGAGCCGCAGACTTGGGCGGACATTGCAGCAGACGTCTACGAACTGGTGGGTGAAAGCCGTGAGGCTGTAACGGGCGTCAGTTCAGCCGAGTACTTCAAGGGTAAGGATGCCGCTCCGAGGCCGCTGAACAGTACTCTCAACCTCAGCAAGATCGCCTCCCAGGGGTATGCTGCAAGAAATTCGCAGGACGCTTTGAAAGAGTACGTGCGCGGTCTCCGGCGCTGAATCTGAAGCCCGCACATACGTTCGCCCCCTCGCCTTCGTGCGTTGCCTCCTGATTTCACACTGGAACGTGTTTCTTCGGAAGGGGGTTTGTCGAACAAGTCCGGATGCGCATCGATGCCAATGACACAGCGTCGTCCGGGATGTTGGCTGAACGACCATTGCCGGAGCCTCGGTTGCTTGCAGCCCTGAAGTTGCTACCTCCGTGTTGTCGCCTACGGTGCGGGAAACCCAAGTGTCTGCACTTTACTGGTCCGCCGCTTGGACGGAACTCCCAACGTCCGCCGGTAAGATGGACAGGTCTTAAACCCCAAATTCCACGGAGCCTACATGCCGAGCAGTATTTACAGACAAGGATTGTGGTTCGGATACAAGCTCAATCCGCGGAAGAATAGCCTCAATCTCATCAGACTCGTTCTGGCTCTCGCCGTCCTCGTCCACCATTGCTGGCCACTGATGGGCCTTGGCGGGGGGCCCGCGTTCGCAGGAGAATGGCTGGGAGGTTGGGCGGTTGCTGGTTTCTTCAGCATCAGCGGTTATCTCATCACAGGAAGTCGGTTCAGCAACCGGCTTGGAGACTATTTGGTGCACCGCATTGCCAGGATTATGCCGGCATTCCTGGTCTGCCTAGTATTCATGGTGGCAGTCATTGCTCCAATAGGGTTTCTAGCTGCCAAGGGCACGTTGAGGGGCTATTTCTCAACTGCCACGACGCCTTTGAACTATCTATACTCGAACATGTTTTTGAAGATGCAGCTGGCGGATATTTCTGGCGGGCCCTATAACGTTCCTTATCCTGGCGCGTGGAATGGATCGCTGTGGTCTCTATATTATGAGTTCATTTGTTATCTGATTATTGCTGCACTGGGGCTTTTTGCAATGTTCAGAAAGTCTCCCTGGCCCATAACTGTTGCATTCGTGGCAAGCGTCATTGTTCAAGCGAACATTGAGCAAATCGGAGTGTACGTGGGTCAGAACTTTGATTTTGTCCTCCTCATGCGTCTCTTGCCCTTTTTTCTTGGGGGCTCGGCGGTATTTTTGTGGCGCAACAAAATTGGCCTGCATTGGATCGGGGGCGGTCTCGCTATTGCTGCCTCTTTGATCATCGTTTCCGCTTTCCCAAGCTGGGGCGGCCAGGCATGTGGAGCTTTCGTGGCATATGCCTTTCTCTGGATTTCGTCATGGCTACCAAGCCCTGAGTTTATCCATCGAAATGATATCTCGTACGGTCTTTATATCTACGCTTTCCCGGTTCAGCAATTGCTGGCTGTGTTTGGCGTGCAGAAATTCGGCCTGGGTCCGTACATGGTGGCTTCGACGGCAATAACTGCTCTATTAGCATTCGCCAGTTGGTTTTTTGTAGAGCAGCCGGTGATGAACAGGGTACGCAAAGCAAGGATCAGCTTTCCTGCCTCGGACCCTGAATCAATTCCCAATGAGGCGAATGGGAACCTGAAGCAGGACCAGTTGGGTGCCATTACTCCGGTGAGCTCGAGGTGAGCCGTTGGGGTGAAACAGCCGGCACTCTCACTGCAGTTGAACCTATGAGACGCAGCGCGCGAGTCGCCCGCCGATCCAGTTCATCCGGCCCTTTGCCGTCCGGACCATCGAAGATGCAAAGGGGCATTGCGGCCATCAGCGTGGGCCTCGCGATTTTCGTGCTTGTAGTAGCAGGCCGTGTGGCGGTGGGGCCCGGCGGGTTTGCTGTCCTCATCGGTACGGGACTGTTGGTGCTGGCAGTACCAACCTCTCGTTATCTTTCCCGGCGGATCCTTTTGGCTTTAGTTTTCCTTTTTGGCCTCGCTCCCGTCCTGTGGTGGCTTCCGTTTCCCATCACCACCATGGGTAGGGGCACGGCCTTGTTGGCGTCCATTGCGGGCGCTCTAGGGGCCTGGGTTGCATACGGTGCCAACAAGCGATCACGAATTCGACAGATGGTTCCCGAGGTTCGGGCCATTGACTCCCTGCCGGTGATCGCTGCTGTCTTGTCCGCCGGCTCCCTTATCAACTTCTTCAGGGCCCGGACATCCCTCGATGCACTGACGCTTCTGACCATGAACTGGGACAATGCCTCTCACTTTGACATGTATTACATGCTGAGGACCCATGGCAGGATTATCGGCGCTTTGGGCGCTTCGCCTGATGGCAGCGCCTGGCAGTTTCACAACTATCCGCAGGGCTATCACGCAGCCGTGACGTTACTGAGCGAACTGGTGAAAGGCCCGCTGGCTGCTGACCTTGAAGGGGAACTCGTCTCGTACACCATCATTAGCGCTGTTGTCTCCACCCTCGTGGCCAGCCTGGTGGCTGCAGCACTCTGCTCCATTCCCATGTTCCGGCGCAGGTTTAGTATGGCTGCCCCTGTAGTTATTTTCGTTGCTGCAGGATGGATCTACGGACCCGGAGCTGCCGCTACTATGCATGGCTTTCAAAACTTTTACGTTGCAGCGGCCCTTGTTGCCGCGTTCCTGGTGCTGATGCTGCTTCAGGTTCGGATTTTTTCCCAGCCTGTCCTTATGTTGGCCTCGATCGCGGCCGCCGTGGGTGTGGTGCACAACTGGGTTCTTCTGGGGACTCTTCTCGTCGGTGCTTGCCTGGTCATTCTTTTTCCATTGACTCGTCGGCGGTGGATCGCCTCGGGGCTCCAATATGTCACTGCTGCACTGATCGTATTCCTCGGGATACTTGCCCTTATTCCAGCAATTAAGCAGTTGTCGTCTATCTCTGCAAACGACGTGCTTTATGCTGTCGGGGGAGTCCCTCTCCCCGACTTCGGTGTCGTCAGTGCGCTCCTTATGGCAGCGCTCGCGACCAGTCTCATGATCCGCTCAACGGTGACGAGTCGGGTTTCAACGCTTTCAGTCCGACAAATTGCCAGGTCCGCGGCTTCCATTTGGACACTCGTGGCCGGACTCGCTGTGCTTGTAGTTATGGCGGCTGCCCAGATTTCGAAATCAGGCGCGTTGTCCTACTACTCCATCAAGTTGATTCTTGCCCTGGAACTCATAGCGTTGGTCGTGCTGGCGCTTTGCGTCGTCGCCTACTTCCATTCGAAGCCTCGTGAGCAGCCGAAGCAGTCGTGGTCGAGACCTGTCGCTGCGGTACTCCTGGCAGCTGGGGCGACTCAATGCTTCGGACTGACATTCGATGCAAGAGAAGTTGGATTAACCCCTAGCTCCACTTCGGCCCTCGAGCTTGAGAGGGAACGTAAGACACTGGAAGGTCCGGTGCCGGCGCACGTCGTTGCTCTGCTCAATGCCGTCGAATCAAACGGCGGTGCACCTGCCGCCTATCTCACAACCTACGGGAAAGACTTTGACGCGATACTGGCCTTTCAGTGGTACGACGCATTAACGGGGACCTACACGGAGAAGTCTTCGGCGAAGCTGATGCCGCACTTGCTACCGCTTTGGTCGGGTGTGGAAGGATTGCCGTCGGTTGTCGCCGCGCTCAAACTTGAGGATCCTGAGATTCGCATCATCGTTGACCCCGCAAATCAAGACTTACTTGGCCAGTTGATTGGCGACCCCTCCATCAGGTAGTGACACAGCCGCGGAATCACCTTGGGTCTGGTTTCTGGAACTGTCGCCCAACAGCCCTGCGGAGCATCACCCGAATAAGAACAACAATTAGCTCAGGATTCGTACTTCTCCTATGTCAACCCTAGTAGCCAGCGAGACCCGCCTCACTTTGGGCATTCGACCGGATATCCAAGCTCTTCGTGCACTCGCGGTCATGGCAGTTATCTTGTACCACCTTTGGCCTTCAAGTATCAGGGGTGGTTATGTCGGCGTAGACATCTTCTTTGTAATCTCCGGGTTCCTGATCACTTCCCAGCTCTTGCGTGAAGCGCGCAAGACGGGTTCTGTCAGACTGGGTAGCTTTTGGGCCAGGCGCGCGCGGCGGTTGCTTCCAGCAAGTCTGGTTGTCATCGCCACTTCCCTGGCAGCCACTGTCCTCTTTGTGCCCGAATACTTCTGGAAGCAGTTCCTCAGCGAGTTCGTCGCGTCTACGCTTTATTTCCAGAACTGGCGACTGCGCTGGGATGCCGTCGACTACCTTGCGCGGGACAATATAGCCTCGCCAGTCGAACATTTTTGGTCCCTTTCGGTGGAAGAGCAGTTCTACCTGGTCTGGCCGTTGCTTGTCATACTGGCATGGCGTGCGTTTTCTAGTGCCTCTCACAGCCGGAAACAGCTGCTGACGAACTCTGTTTTCATCCTCGTAACGGGATGCTCGTTGGCATACTGCATCCTCGAAACAGCTGAGGATCCTTCAGGTGCCTACTTCGCCACCACAACACGCGCCTGGGAGTTTGGGGTGGGCAGTCTACTGGCGTGCTTGCCACCAAAGTGGTCCGCTGCGCCAGCGCGACTGAAAAACCCGATAGCGTGGCTCGGGTTGTTTCTCATTTTGTTCTCTGCCGTCCTCTTCACTGACACAATGGCGTTTCCAGGCTATGCAGCAGTGGTTCCTGTCGCTGGAACGGCGGCAGTGATTTGGGCGGTTGCAGTTGATGAGAACACTCTGGCTGGCAGGCTCTTCAGTGCTGAACCATTGCAGTTCATTGGCAACAACTCGTATTCGGCCTACCTTTGGCACTGGCCCCTTATAGTCATACTGCCCCATATCCTTAATGCGCGAATAGGTTGGCAGTGGCAAATAGTCATACTGCTCCTCAGTTTCGCCCTTGCTGTTGTAACCCGGAAATTAATCGAAGATCCCCTTCGGAATAATAATCTTCTCGTACGGCGCCACCCCTCTTGGACCTATATTTCAGGTGCAGCAGCGATGGCTGTGGTTGTTGCTGTGACTGGGGCAGTTGCTGCCAGTGCTTTTACTAAGGATTCAGGCCAGAAAACACAGATCGAAGAGGCATTCAGCAAGGGCTGCCTCGGTGCCGGGCCGGCTCTGTCGGCAGGGAGGAGCTGTGAAAATTCTGTCCCCGATGATGCAATTCTTCCGAAAAGTGGAGAATTGGATGCCGACATCGGTAAGTCTTTCGACTGCTGGATTGACCAGAACAAAGGCATGAAAAGCTGCAGCTATGGGTCGAAAGACGCGCACTTGAATGTCGCATTGGTTGGTGACTCTCACGCCGCGATGCTGATTCCAGGTCTAGTCCCGGAGTTAGATGATGTGGATTGGCGGCTTGACACGTATGTTGGGTGGGGATGCCAGTGGACGGTTTCTGTCGACAACCAGTGCAGGGCCGCCAGAGCGGACATACAAGAGCATCTCCTTAATGGACACTACGACCTCGTGATCACTACGGCGGCTAGGCATGCCTACGCGGCACAGCCGTATGGGCAAGCTGTGCAGGATTACGTCACCGCATGGAAGCCCGTCATTGATGCTGGCGTACAGGTCGTGGTAATTGCTGATAATCCGAGGCCGGATGCCAGTACCCGGGAGTGTCTCATAAGTGCTCGTGATGACCTTAAAAAGGCAGAGGAGTGCGGAACGGACAAATCCAGCGCATTTGCGCTGCCGGACCATCTGGTCGATGCCGCCGCAACAGCAGGGGTACCGCTTTTGCGCTTTGATGAAGCATACTGCCAGGGTGATCGTTGCCCCATGGTCGTGAACCATATCGTTGTATATCGCGATGAGTCACACATTACGGCGACTTTCAGTAAGACGCTTGGACCCGGGATCGTACAAAGGGTGCAGAATATTCTGACCCGCGGGCACGGTTAGCCGCACGATAGCCGTACACGGCCTTTTACGCCGTGTGGCTCCGTTCTGAGGCCGGAGCAACGTCGGTGTACTACGTTCTGCACGTATGCCACGGACATCAGATCAGCTCTGGCAGCGTTCCAGGGAAGGGCGCCCGAAGACCGCATTGCCCCAACTGCAACTGCTAAAGCTCACGTGCTGCAACGACCGCTTGACGCCGAACCCCAAAGGATCAACAAACCAGACGTTGTCAGGTTGGAAGCTGGTGCCTAAACGGAAAAAACTGCTCCCCCGGAAATTACTCTGAGGTTTCAGCGTAATTTCCGGGGAGCAGTTCATCTGCACCGCCGCAACGGCGTCAGTGCTGCCGCTGTTAGCGGCGGTATACGCTGACGCCCGTAGTTGGAGTCCAGATCAGTGACCCTCCCTGGAAGTCCTGCCGGCACTCGCTGTTAGCGTTGCAGTATTCGTCGGTGTAGGGGTATCCGAGCCAGCCGTTTTCGAAGTTCTGGGTCGCCCACACGTACCGGATGGATCCGAAGGGGCTGAAGTGTGCTCCTGTGGCGGAGGACCAGATCATGGATCCGCCCTGGAAGAACTGGTAGCAGCCACCGTTCTTCAAGCCGCACACCTCATTGCTGACCGGATAACCGGTCTGGCCATTCTCCGAACCAAGCCGCTGGAAGTTTGCACGGATTGCGCCGGCAGTGACGGCATAAGCACCTGATGCGGGCGAGGAGTAGATGTCTCCTCCTTGGAACATCTGCACACAACCGGACGCTGCGTATCCGCATACCTGGCCCGAAGCGGGATAACCCAGGACGCCGTTTTCAAAGCCCATGGCCGCATAACGGTCCCGGATCGGGCCTGCGGGACTGATCTGGGCGCCGGTGCCGGAGCTCCAGATGATGGCGCCTCCTTGGAACATCTGGTAACACCCGCCACCCTTCAGGCCGCAGATTTCAGGCCCCACGACCGGATAACCCAATAGCCCGTTTTCAGATCCGGATCGCTGGTAAGTGCCCCGGATTGCGCCTTCGCGTATCGCGTGTGCGCCCGTAGCTGGAGACCACTGGATCGTTCCGCCTTGGTAGATCTGGTAGCAGCCATTGTTGACCAACCCACAGGCGATCGGGCCCCAGGGGTTCCCAATCCACGACTTGGAGGATTGGTATTCCTGGTTGAAGGCGGCTTCAATGTTGTCGCCGGCCAGCGCAAAACGCTGGAGGGACGAGTAGTCCCCGTTCCATACATTCGAGTCACCGGCGAACGGACCGGTGCTGCTGTACTGCCAGATGCTGTAGGTCCCCCAGCTGCCTGAAGGAACCGGGCCCGCGTTGTTCGTGGGTGAGCCGGGATATGCAGCAATCCACAGCGGGTAATCACCGAAGCCCGAAGGGTTTCCCAGGCACTGGTTCCACCAGCTTGTATTTGTGTAGATCACAGGCAAACGGCCGGTCAGTGCCCGAACGGTGTTGCCGAAGTCCTGGACCCACGAAGACAGCTGACCCGGGGACATGTTGTAACAGGTGTTCCCGAAGTAGAAACCGTTGATGGTCCTGCCTTCGTAGGGATTGAATTCGAAGTCGAGAACGGGGGGCATGGTGTAGCCGTCGGCTGACCAGCCGCCCCCATTCTGAACGAAGTACCGTGCCTGGTCCGCCCCGGAGGACCAGTTGGGGATTGCAAAGTGGTAGGCGCCCCGGATCATCCCCACGTTGCGTGCGCCCTGGTACTGGGAGTTGAAGAGGTTGTTGGTGAAGTAGTTACCTTCGGAAGCCTTCACGTACGCGAACCTGGCACCCATGTTCCACTGCTGCTGCCAGTCGACGCTCGTCTGGTGGCCGCTGACGTCAAGTCCCTGCACCCCGAAAGTCGGCGTCCAGGTGCCCTGGCCAGTGAGCGTCTCCGCGCTGGTCTTGGGCGTCTGGCTCTGGGCGGCCACGCGTGCTGAGCGCTGACCCATTTCTGCCCCTCCAGGTCCGATGGCTTCAGCCATGGACTGTTGCGCTTGCGCGGTGGGGCTCGCCGAGGGCAACGCGGTTTGAGTTGCGGCGCCGCTCGGTTGCGGTGCGCCGGCTGTGCTTTGAGAGGCCGACGGCGTCGGAGCAGGTTCAGCTGCGGAGGAGGGCGATGGAGTGGGCTGCGTCGTTGGGGTTGCGGGGGAGGGTTCCACAGCCAACGCTGCGCCCGGCCCTGCCAACAAACTGACTGCCAGCAGCGCTATCCCCAAGGACTTCATTGCGGGGCGACGGGACTGAGACGGGTTCCGCTTCATTTTTGCTCCGGAGACAATGTGGCGCTTCACAGGCGCTCATTAGGTTGCTGCTCGGGCGGTTCCCCCAGGAACAGGATCCGGCAGTCGGTGGATCGGTAAATTGTGCGCCTACCATAGCATCCGAGTTACATATGGGACTAGTGATTCAGTTGTTACTGGCGTGATTCCGGCCCTTAGCGGTGACTCGCGGTAACCTCCGGATGCCTGGAGGCCTTCCTGCCTAGAAGCATGAAGGCCCGGCCCCCTGGAGGGGCCGGGCCAGTCAAGTTGTGAGCCGACGAGTTAGTACCGCTGCGTCCAGAGCCTGCCGTTGGACCAGTAAATGATCCCGTCTTCAAAGCGCTGTGCCCGGGTCGTCGCATTTACAGAGTATTCGTCAGTTACGGGACGTCCCATATAGAAGTAACCACCGCTGTTTTCGTATTCCCAGCGGATAGCCCCCTGCAGCAGACGGGTGCCGTACTGGGGAGTGAAGTAGAAAGTTCCACCTTGGAAGGCCTGAACGGCGCCCCCGGCGTACCAGTAGCTTTCGTCTGATATCGGGTAGCCTGCTACTCCTGTTTGACCGCCCTTGTTCCACCACGCTTCACGAATGCCGGCACCAATGTAGTGGAGGCCGATCTGGGGCGTGTAGTACATGGTTCCGTTCGTGAAGTGCTGGGCGATAGCGCCCCCGCCCAATGCTTCTTCATCCCGGATGGGGTAGCCAGCGTCGTGGCCCACGTACCACTTGTTGTTGATTGCGCCCCACAGCGGATGTGCCCCGCCAATCGGCGACCAGAAAATCCGGCCAAACTGGAAGTTTTGTATTGCCCCACCGTCTACGGCCCATTCGGAGCTGGTAGGAGAACCCAGCGGTGAACTCGTACCGCCCAGTGCGTAGTACTTGGCGCCGATGGCGCCCCCGACGGCATAACTGTAGGCGGAAGCCGATGCGGCAAAAACTCCGCCCAGCGCCAACGATCCAACGACTGCGAGGGCAGCCAGCCTCGCACGAAAACGTGCCATGTTTCCCCCATGAAAATATTGCGTCCATGCGTCGTGACTCGACGCCTAGCTCATTATGCTGTAGGAATTTCTATTCGCTAGGGTTTGCCCGATTCTGCGGTTAGTGTCTCGATTTATGACTGAGCTTTTCCAGTAATTGGCCCCGGACGTTGCCAACGTCCGGGGCCAACCTGTTCAGGCTGCTGCAACTGTGCCGCTAGGCGTACGCCACGCTTACGCTGCCCGAGCGCCAGGTGATGCGCCCGCCTTGGAAGTCCTGGGCGTACGCACCTCCGCCTGCGGAGTACTCTGCCGTGGTCGGGTAGCCGAGGCGGCCCCGCTCGGAACCGAGGCTGACCCACGAGGACCTGATACCGCCAGTAACTATGCGTGCGCCAGTAGTGGGAGACCAGACGACTTCTCCGCCTTGGAAGTACTGCTTGGCACCCCCGGAGACAAGCCCGCCAATTTCGTCCGACGTCGGGTAGCCGAGCCCGCTGTTCGGGCCCCCGGCGTTGATCCATGTCTGGCCGATGCCGCCCTTGATAATGTGCGAGCCCGTAGCCGGTGACCAAACAATCTGCCCGTACTGGAAAGCCTGCGTTACGCCTCCGTTGGCAGTCCCATACTCGTCCGTGGTGGGGTAGCCCAGGCCGCTGGCCGGGCCGCCGGCGTTGTCCCACGTGGCGCCGATGCCGCCCTTGGTGATGTGTGAGCCGGTCGCGGCGTTCCAGGAGATCTTGCCGTACTGGAAGCCCTGCATGACGCCGCCGGGAATCGGTGCATACTCGTCCGTGGTGGGGTAGCCGAGGCCGCTGAGCGGGCCGCCGGCGTTGTCCCACGTGGCCCCGATGCCGCCCTTCGTGATCCGGGACCCGGTGGCCGCGTTCCAGGAGATCTTTCCGAACTGGAAGTCCTGCATCACACCACCGGCCATCGGTGAATATTCATCCGACGTCGGATAGCCAAGATCGCCGTCCTGCGCGCCGCTGCCCTTCCACGTCGTGTTGATGCCATTGACAACCGCGAAGGCGCCCGAGGCGGGCAGGTAAGCGATGATTCCGTGCTCGAACTCCTGGTACGAGCCGCCGAACCGCTGGTTCGTGACCTCATTGGCTACGGGAAGCCCCACGATCCCGGAGACCTCGGCGTACTTGTCTCCGATGGGACCCTGCACCGGATACGGGAGGGAGCTCTTTACAGCCAGGTCAGCGAACCAGTACCGCTTGGCCGTGTCGTCGCTGGCCAGCACCACGATGCCGCTGGCGCTGGTGACGGGCTGCTTGGTGGTGGTCGGATTATTGACGGTGGCCGAAGAGCCGTTCTGGATAATCGGCGTCCCGCGGCCGGACCCGAACACAGGGTTGTCCATGTCAGCGGTCTTCTCATAGATGCTGCCCGAAACTCCGGCGTAGGGGCACCCGCTGACGTTGGTGGACGGACCAGTCTGGAAGGCATGGATCTTGTTGTTATCCGGATCCAGCACAATTTGCGGCCGTGTCTGGCAGTCGGCAAGAGTCGAGATGGTGGTGGGCTTGGAAAACGCTCCCGTGCCCGGCTTGAACACCAGCAACTGCAGCTGGGGCTGCGTCATGTCCGCGGTGGTCTCGTCGAGGCTTGTCTTCACCGCCGCGTAGACCCTGCCGGCAGGGTCTGCCTGCAGTGACTTGAGGTTCAGATGGTCGTCGGCGATGCCCTTGCTTTGCACTGCCGGCTGGGATTTCCAGATGGTGGGCGACGTGCCGTCGGTGCGCGTAGCCCACCAGACCGAGCCCGTGGTCTGGTCGGACCACATGATCCCGATCTGCTTCTTGTTGAATGCCACTACTGCAGAAATGTCGTCCACTGCCGGGTGCACGTTGTTGACTGGAAGAACGAAGGGAGTCCCCCAGCTTGCCCCATCAGGCCCCGAATTGTTCACCATGACGCTGCTGGTGTAGCTGCCTGTCGCCGTTGCGTTGACCTCCGTCCAAGTGGCCCAGACAACGCCTGTGCTGTCCTTGTCAATGGTCATTGACTCGCTGCTCTTGGTAGCGATCGTAGCGGGGAATCCGCTGTCCAGCTTGTACGTTCCGTTGGCGTAGCTGTACCGGTAGAGCTTGGCCGGCTGGTTGGCGAGGGATGGTTCGGTCACGGTCTCGGAGGATGCGGTCACTACATGGGATGCGATGTAGAGGTGCGTCCCGTCCCAGAGGGTATCGGCGAGGGTATTTGCGCGGCTGTCGATGGGAACGCCGGTGTCCACCCACTTTTGGTTCGCGCGGTCAAGCTTATAGATGTGCCACCCGCTGCCGCTGGTCCACATGTCGGCCCACCATGCGCCGTCATTCCACCAGAGCTTGCTCTCCGGCTTATCGGCGGTGGGAGGATTGGTGGCCCCGGTATAACTGATACTGGGTGTGCCGTAGTCCAGCGCGGTCGCCGCATGTGCCGGCGTCCCGGCTCCCGCCCCAAGAGCCGCAAGCAAAAGGACTGTTGCGAGTCCTTGGCTCAGGGAGCGTCTCGTCCGTATCTTCACGATTCTCCTTAAACTCTCAGCCCCAACGCTGCCGCATCCAGGCCCCACAGGAAGCTGGTGCCCCCGCTGACCATTAACCCCGGGTGCAACTGCCCGGGCACGGGTAGTGGGTACCCCACTTACCTGGTGCTGGCTACTAGGGTCCGCGGTCTTTGTACTCAGAACCGCGTGTCATCAGTTTTGGCCTCTTTGTCCACAGCTTCGCAGGATTGACTTGTTAAGGCCGGGCAGTCTCCCTAGGCTGTTGCCAGTCGTACTGCCTCCGCCGGGGGCGGCAGTTGTCTGGGGGAACATATGGATGCGCTGGGAATCGTTGAGGACGAGGTCCGCGAACTTATCCGCCGCCGCGGCCTTGATCCATTGCGGCAGGCAGGCGAGGTTCGCCGGCTGGTGGAAGCAGCGGTCACTGACTACGACGAGCGTGCCCTCCTGGGACCGCTGCCGCCCCTCGGCCCCCTGGACGCCGCCCGCCGGTTCCTCTTTGATGCAGTAGCAGGGTTCGGAGTACTGCAGCCGCTGCTCGACGATCCTTCGATTGAAGAGATCTGGCTCAATGCTCCCAACGAAATCTATGTCGCCCGGAACGGCGAGTCGGAGCTCACCTCCCTGAGCCTGTCCGAGCAGCAGGTACGCGACCTCGTGGAGCGCATGCTGAAGAGCTCAGGCCGACGCCTGGACATGTCGTCGCCTTTTGTGGACGCTGCGCTGCCCGACGGTTCCAGGCTCCACGTGGTCATTCCCGACGTGACCCGCCGCCACTGGGCAGTCAACATCAGGAAGTTCGTGGTCAAGGCGAGCAGGCTCGAGCACCTCGTTGAACTGGGCACACTGACACCACAGGCTGCCCGGTTCCTGGGCGCGGCAGTGTCGAGCGGCCTCAACATCCTCGTTTCCGGCGCAACGCAGGCCGGCAAGACGACAATGTTGAATTGCCTTGCTGCCAGTATCGGTAGCCGGGAACGCGTCATCACCGTAGAGGAGATTTTCGAACTGCAGTTTCCTTTGCGTGACGTCGTCGGCCTGCAGTGCCGCCAGCCGAACCTTGAAGGCGAGGGTGAAATTCCGCTTAGGCGCCTGGTCAAGGAGGCCTTGCGGATGCGTCCCGACCGCCTGGTGGTGGGGGAGGTCCGCGAAGCCGAGAGCCTGGACATGCTCATTGCCCTGAACTCGGGATTGCCGGGCATGTGCACGGTCCACGCGAATTCGGCCCACGACGCTGTCACGAAGATCTGCACGCTTCCGCTGCTTGCGGGGGACAACATTTCCAGTGCCTTCGTCGTCCCTACCGTGGCTTCGTGCATCGATCTGGTGGTGCACTGCAGCCGGCAGGCCGATGGACGGCGGCAGGTCACGGAAATCCTCTCGCTGGGCCGCAGGGTGGAAAACGGAATCATCGAATCATCCCTGGTCTTCGCCGCGGACAACGGCACCTTGCGGCCGCGCGCCAACTCCATGCCCGCGGCCGAGAAATTCTCCAGAGCGGGGTACGACGTCGCTGCGCTCCTGGACCCGCGATGATATCCGCGCTGCTCGGTGCGACCACCGGGGCGGGGCTTTTCCTCATTTGGTGGTCGTGCTGGGAAACCACTGACAAGGAACACCGGGAACGCAGACCCAGCCGCCTGTCCGACCTTCTGGCGGTGGCAGGCGTCGACAGAGTCTCAACCACCGGCTTGGTTGGAACCTGCCTCGGGCTGGCCCTTTTCGTGGCGCTGGTCGTCTTCGCGCTGAGCCGGTCGTGGCCCATTGCAGCCTGCTTTGGCCTCTTTGCAGGCTGGCTGCCCATTGCCCTGCTCCGCTGGCGGGCGAAGAAGCGGCGTGCCATGCTTCGACAGCTGTGGCCGGACGTCGTCGATCACCTCCGATCGGCGATTCGCGCAGGCCTGCCTTTGCCCGAGGCCCTCATACAGCTGGGCGAGAAGGGACCGGAGGAATTGCGTCCTGTCTTTCGCGAGTTCGGCGCCGACTACCGGGCCGGCGGCCAGTTCGACGGCTCCCTGAACCAGCTGAAACACAGGCTTGCCGACCCCGTTGCGGACCGCATCATCGAAGCACTGCGGTTAACCCGGGAGGTAGGCGGATCTGACCTTGGCAGGCTGCTGGGCACCCTGGCCGAATTCCTTCGTGAAAACGCCCGCACACGCAGCGAACTTGAAGCACGCCAGTCATGGACTATCAATGCCGCGCGGCTGGCCGTCGCGGCTCCCTGGATCGTGCTGATCCTCCTCGCGACGAGGCCGGAGGCGATCCAGGCCTACAACACGCCCCTCGGCGCGGCAGTCCTGCTGGGCGGGCTGGTGGTGTCGCTGATCTGCTACACGATCATGTTGCGGATTGGTGCCCTTCCCCAGGACGAAAGGGTGCTCCGATGACCCCGATCTCCCCGGCGGGAGTACTGTGTGGAGTTGCCTTTGGCATTGGTTTGTGGCTTGTTATCTTCCGGTCGCCGCCGATGCGGGCAACTACGCTGGCAGATCGCATCGAACCCCAACTCAAGTCCCAGAACCTCGAATCGCGGCTACTGCGCGCGGGCGAGCAGAGCGCCGCACCTTTCGGGCCGCTCGGGAAGATTCTTCGGCCGGTACTCCACGATTGGCTTGCCGCTCTGGGGCGGTTGAATCCATCACCGGGGGCAACGGAACGCCGGCTGGCACAGGCCGGGATCAACAAGTCAGCCATTGACTTCCGGGCAGAACAGCTGCTGTGGGCCGCGGGCGGCTTTGTCGCGTCCCTTACTGTGATCCTGCTGGGTGCCGCCGGCGGCCGCTTCAACCCGCTCCTTGCTGCAGCGGCCATCGTTGGATGCGCAGGCGCGGGCTTTGTTCTGCGCGACTACTGGCTCGGGGTCCAGGTCCGCCGCCGCGAAGCACGCATGATGGCAGAATTTCCCAGCCTGGCCGAATTGATGGCGCTGGCCGTCAGCGCAGGAGAAAGTGCCACCGGCGCCCTCGACAGGGTATGCCGGAGCGCGAAGGGAGAGCTCTCCAAGGAGTTCTCGAAAATCCTTGCGGAAACACGGGCAGGCAAGCCGTTGGTTCTCGCGCTGCAGGAGTTCTCCGCACGAACCGATCTTGCGCCCCTGGCCAGGTTCGTGGACGGCATCATTGTCGCCGTGGAACGGGGCACGCCGCTTGCCGACGTGCTCCGTGCGCAGGCCCAGGACGTCCGTGACACTGCCAAACGCGACCTCATGGAGGCCGCGGGCAAGAAAGAAATAGCGATGATGGTGCCACTTGTTTTTGGCGTACTCCCGCTGACCGTGGTTTTTGCGGTCTTTCCCGGTATTGCCGCGATCAATCTGGGCTTTTGAAACAGGCGGAACACCACGCATCCGCGCCCATCCCACCGCAGGAACCAAGGAAGAGGTCAAAAAATTGAAAATAATGGTAGCCCGCTGCACGATGTTCGTCGTTGGCCTTGCAGCGCTCCTGCCGGTCCAGTCAGCACGCACCAACGGCCGCAGGTGGCCCTTGGCTGCAGGGCGCGGGGGCGACGACCACCCGGAGCGCGGTGACGTCCCTGGCTGGGTGATGATTACCCTCATGTCAGCGGTCCTGGTGGCGGCCCTGCTGGCGCTCGCCGGCCCAGCCCTTGAAACCATGTTCAACCAGGCGATGGACAAGGTGGGAGGCTGACTCATGGGCAAGCCCACCGCGACGCCGCCACCGGTACCCCCGGTGCTGTCCCGGGCGGGGGAACGGGGCTCGGCTGTGGTGGACTTTGTCTTGGTGGGTGGCCTGCTGACCATGTTCTTCCTCGCGGTCATCCAGTTGACACTGGTCCTGCACGTCCGCAACACCCTGATCGATGCTGCCGCCTCAGGCGCCCGCTACGGCACCCTTGCAGACCGGGACGCTTCCGACGCCTTGGAACGGACCCGCAGCCTTATCGGAACTGCCCTGAATAACAGCTTTGCCGAGGATGTCAGTACCAGCGAAGCGGACCTGCAGGGCATGCGCGTCCTGGAAGTCACAGTCAGGGCGCCACTGCCGGTCATCGGACTCATTGGGCCCCGCGGCGTGCTGGAGGTGACAGGACATGCGGCTATTCAAGGATGACATGTTAATACGCTTCCACGCCCGTCTGAGCGAGGCACTCTGCCTCCAGCGGCCGAGGATCCGTGCCGGGGACGCTGAGCGTCCACGGTGCGCCGGCACCCCGCAGCAGAGACGCCTGGGCCCTTTGACTGCGCACACACGTGAACGGGGGAGTGCAGTGGTGGAGTTTACGTTCCTGGCCCTCCTGCTAATGGTGCCCGTGGTGTACTTCATCATCACCGTGGGACAGATCCAAGGCGCGTCGTTCGCCGTTGTCGGGGCAGCGGACCAGGCAGCCAAGGTCTACGTTGCCCAACCCGATGCCTCCGCGGCCCAGGCAGCTGCCGAGGAGGCGGTGGCACTCGCCCTCGCGGATTTCGGTCACCCCGCAGAGAAAGCCACCATGGCCTTGACGTGCAGCAAGACCGACTGCCAGGCGGCCGGCGCAGCTGTGACCGTCACCGTCCGGCTGGGCGTAGCCCTTCCCTTCGTGCCGTTCGCTGATGGACTCACTGCCACGCAGGTGGAGGCCGCGTCCACGCAACTGGTGGGACGCTACAAGTGAGACCCGGGGCGGCCGACGAAGGCGGACAGATAACGGTCATGATCCTCGGCTACGTGGCCCTGGCCCTCCTGGTGGCCACGGTGGTAATGGGGATCTCGGCCGTATACCTTGAGCACAAGCGTCTCCTGTCCCTGGCGGACGGGGCATCCCTTGCCGCAGCGGACAGCTACACCCTCGGCGAAGTTGATTCGAGGGGTGGAACGCCCTCGGCCGTTCTCAACCCTGCACGGGTCAGGAACGTGGCTGCCGACTTCATAGCCCAGAGCCCTGCCGCCCGCCGCTTCTCCGGCCTGGCGGTATCAGGGGCGACGGGCACACCCGACGGCTCAACCGCCGTCGTGGTCCTGACGGCGGCCGTGCACCCGCCAGTGGTGAACTTCCTGGTTCCTGATGGAATCCGCATCGAGGCGACCTCGACGGCCCGCTCACGCCTGACCCGCTGAACCCCACGGGGGAACCACCCCCTCAGATTCTGATCGGCCGGACCCGGGCCCTGTTAACGGGCCGAGCAAGGCCATCAGCCCCGATAGCGTAGGCTTAAACGACCATGGCCAATATTGATTTTTCCGCTGAAATCCGCGCGCTCCGCGCCACCTACGAGTCCATCGAACGCGTTACCGACGTGGAGGCTCTCAAGGAAGACATCGCCGAACTCAGCGAACGGGCAGGGGAGCCGGACCTCTGGGACGATCCCTCAGCCGCTCAAAAGATCACGTCACGGCTCTCCCATCGCCAGTCCGAGCTGGAACGCCTCACAAACCTGGCGTCACGGATCGATGACCTCGAAGTCCTGGTGGAACTGGGCCAGGACGAGGACGACGCCGACTCCATGGGGGAGGCCGCCGCCGAACTCGAGTCGATCAGGAAGGCCCTCAAGGACCTGGAAGTCGTCACCCTGCTGTCCGGTGAGTATGACGAACGTGAAGCCGTGGTCTCCATCCGCGCGGGCGCCGGCGGCGTGGACGCAGCGGACTTCGCCGAGATGCTCCTGCGCATGTACCTGCGCTGGGCGGAGCGCCACGGATACCCCACCACCGTCATGGACACCTCCTACGCGGAAGAGGCCGGCCTGAAATCGGCCACCTTCGAAGTCAAGGCGCCCTACGCCTATGGCACCCTCAGTGTGGAAGCCGGAACCCACCGTCTGGTCAGGATCAGCCCCTTCGACAACCAGGGCCGCCGCCAGACCTCGTTCGCAGCCGTTGAAGTGATCCCGCTGATCGAACAGACGGACAGCATCGACATTCCGGACAACGAAATCAGGGTGGACGTGTTCCGTTCCTCCGGTCCCGGCGGCCAGTCCGTCAACACCACCGACTCCGCAGTCCGGCTGACCCACATTCCCACCGGCACCGTGGTTTCGATGCAGAACGAGAAATCCCAGCTTCAGAACCGTGCCGCAGCCATGCGTGTACTCCAGTCCCGCCTCCTGCTCCTCAAGAAGGAACAGGAAGACGCGGAGAAAAAGGCGCTCGCCGGGGACGTCAAGGCCTCCTGGGGCGACCAGATGCGCTCCTACGTGCTGAACCCGTACCAAATGGTCAAGGACCTGCGCACCGAACACGAAGTAGGCAACACGGCGGCAGTGTTCGACGGCGAAATCGACGACTTCATCGACGCCGGCATCCGCTGGCGCACCGATAACCGTAACGCCGAAAAATAAGCCGGAGGCAGGCGCCGGCAACGGCCATCCCGCGACACGCCCCCGATAGCCTGCCAAACCGCGGGCGGTCCTGAGTATAGTCAAGGGGCCGGGGCCCACTTCCCCCAAGCGAACACCCGTGCCCCGGCTGCAGAACTGGGCTGCATCCAAAAGAATCAGCCATGCCCTGCAGGGTACTTAGGGCCATGATTCGATTCGAAAATGTCACCAAGGTCTACGACCAGACAGCCCGGCCTGCGCTGGACTCCGTCAACCTTGAGATTGACCGCGGCGAATTCGCCTTCCTGGTGGGCGCCTCCGGCTCCGGCAAGTCCACCTTCCTGCGCCTGGTGCTCAAGGAAGACCGCGCCACCTCCGGCGCCGTTTACGTTGCCGGCCAGAACGTCGCCAAGATCTCCAGCTGGCGCGTCCCGCGCCTGCGCCGCGGCATCGGCGTCGTCTTCCAGGACTTCCGACTCCTGCCCCAGAAGAACGTGTTCGCCAACGTGGCCTTCGCCATGCAGGTCATCGGCAAGAGCCGCAGCGTCATCCGCGACACCGTGCCTGAGGTCCTGAAGACGGTAGGCCTGGAGGGCAAGGAACACCGCATGCCGCACGAGCTGTCCGGCGGCGAGCAGCAGCGGGTGGCCATCGCCCGCGCGGTGGTGAACCGCCCCGGAATCCTCCTGGCTGACGAGCCCACCGGAAACCTGGACCCCACCACATCCATGGGGATCATGGGCGTCCTGGACAAGATCAACCAGAACGGAACCACCGTCGTCATGGCGACCCACGATGACGACATCGTCAACGAGATGCGCAAACGCGTGGTGGAGCTGAAGAACGGCGTGGTCATCCGCGACGAGGCCAAGGCCCTTTACACATCGATGATTCCTGTCGTCGGCCAGTCGCGGCGCCTGAAGGACGCCAGCGGCAGGGAGGCGCACGACGACGGCCTGCCGGGCGAAGGCGCGGAAGGCGGGGCACAGCGATGAGGCTCGCATTCATCCTTTCCGAGATCGGCAGCGGCCTGCGCCGCAACGTGTCCATGGTGGTCTCCGTCATCCTGGTGACCTTCGTGTCCCTCACCTTCGTGGGCGCGGCCGGGATGCTTCAGATGCAGATCAACCAGATGAAGGGCTACTGGTACGACAAGGTCCAGGTAGCGATCTTCCTCTGCAGTGAAGGCTCGACGGCGCCTGGTTGCGCCACAGGGTCAGTCACCCCCGAGCAGCAACAGAGCCTCAACGCACTGTTGGAATCCCCGGCCGTGGCGCAGTACATCAACGACTTCCAGTTCGAGTCCAAGGAAGAGGCCTACAAGCACTTCAAGGACCAGTTCTCGAACTCGCCCATTGTGGACTCCGTAACCCCCGACCAGTTGCCGGCATCCTTCCGGATCAACATGAAGGACCCCGAGAAGTACCAGATCATCAGCGAGACGTTCTCCTCCCAGCCGGGCGTTGAAACTGTCATCGACCAGCGCCAGCTGCTCGAAAGGCTGTTCTCGGTGATGAACGGGGCCTCCCTGGTCGCAGTCGGCATCGCCGGCGTCATGATCGTGTGCGCCATCCTGCTGATTGCCACCACCATCAGGCTCTCCGCCTTCAGCAGGCGCCGGGAGACCGGCATCATGCGCCTCGTCGGTGCCTCCAAGACCGTGATCCAGCTGCCCTTTATCCTGGAGGGCGTCATCGCTGCCGTCATCGGCGCAGCCCTGGCCTCCGGCACCCTGTGGGCGGTGGCGCACTTCTTCCTGGGCGACTACATGTCCCGCCAGTACCCGGACACGGCCTTTATCTCCTCGGGCCAGACGCTCATCCTCGCCCCGGCGCTGCTGATCCTTGGCGCATCCTTGGCAGGAATTTCGTCTCTCTTGACCTTACGTAGATACTTGCGCGTTTAGGCTATGCAAACCGACCAAGGAATGCCCATGAACCTGACTGATCACGCCTCCCCGAAGCCCCGGCTCCGCCGTGGGCGCGCGGCTGCCCGCCGTTTGGGGATCATCAGCGGCGTCCTCACCGTCATGCTTTCCGCAGGGCTCGCCGCGCCTACGCCGGTGGCGTTCGCCGACGACCTCGAGGACCGCCAGGCCGCCCTCGAAGCCGAGGCCGCGCGCGTCCAGCAGTCGCTGGAATTCGTCGATTCCCGGATCGCGAAGGCGGCCGGTGACCTGGTGATCTACCAGGGCCAGCTGCCCGGAGCCCAGCAGGCGCTCCTCGAAGCCCAGGGGCGTGTTGCCAGCGCCGTCAAGGAGGTCGAAGCCCTTGCCGCCCGTGTGGACATGGCACAGCAGAACAAAGCCAAGATCACCCAGCAGCTTGAGACGGACAAGCAAAAGATCGCGGACACCAAGAAACTGATCGGCCAGATCGCCACCCAGGCCTACAAGTCCGGCGGCGTGCCCTCCAACCTGTCACTCTTCTTCGGCTCCAACGCCGGCAGCAGCCTGACCGAGACCATGGACCTCGCCGACCAGGCGATGCGCAGCCAAAACGCCGCCATGGACAAGCTGTCCCAGCAAAATGCCACCAACGTCAACTCGGAAGCCCGGCTGCAGGCCGTGGAAGCGGAGATCAAGGACCTTAAATCCAAGGCGGACGCAGCCCTCGAGCGGGAAAAGGCCGCCCGTGACGAAGCGGCCGCCAAGAAGGCCCAGGTCGACCAGTTGATTGCCGACACCACGCGCCTGGACGCAGAACTCCAGGCAGCCAAGCCCGGCATCCAGGCGCAACTGGCCGGTGTCCAAGCCAGCCAGAACCAGGTTGCCAACGAGATCGCTGAACGCGACCGGAAACTGCGCGAAGCCTGGGAAGCGGAGCAGCGCCGGCAGGCTGAAGCGGCCGCCGCAGCTGCCGCGGCTGCCGCGGCTGCCGCCAACCGTCCCGCCCCGCCCGTCCAGCCCTTCGTACCCAGCACCGGATCGCCGTCGGCCTTCGGACTGCGCCACCCCTTCGATGGCAGCATTCCCATCACCTCCGGCTTCGGGTACCGTTCCACTCCGCCGGGAACGATCGACTTCTACGGAACCGGCGGCTACATGCATACCGGTATCGACTTCGGCGCTGCCTGCGGAACCCCCGTGTACGCGGCAGCGGCTGGGGAAGTCTTCAGCTCGGGCTGGAACTCCGCGGACGGCGGAGGATGGCGCGTCAAGATCTCGCACGGGGTGGTGGAGGGCAACTCCCTGACCACGATCTACTACCACAACTCCAGCATCGTGGTCTCCAATGGGCAAAGGGTGTCCCAGGGCCAGCTGATCGCTTACTCGGGCAACACCGGCAACTCCACAGGATGCCACGCGCACTTCGAAACGTGGCTGAACGGCGCCGCCGTCGACCCCATGAGGCTGCTGTAGGCCGTACCGCCCGCTGTAGACTGGTAAGACTCCGCGCCGATGGCGTGGAGGACATCCAAAGTCAACCTGAGGAGTTTCCCCGTGCCCAAAGAAAGTGGCCGTAAAGTGGTGGCCACCAACCGCAAGGCCCGGCATGACTATCACATACTGGACACCTACGAGGCCGGCATCGCGCTCATGGGCACCGAAGTGAAGTCCCTGCGTGAAGGCCACGCGTCAATGGTGGACGGATTCTGCACCTTCTACAACGACGAACTGTGGATGGAAGCCATCCACATCCCCGAGTACAACCAGGGCAGCTGGACCAATCACGCCGCCCGCCGCCGCCGCAAGCTGCTGCTGCACCGCGAGGAGCTCATCAAGATCTCCCATAAGGTCCGGGAGTCCGGCTACACTATCGTCCCGCTCCAGCTGTACTTCGTTGACGGCCGTGCCAAGGTCGAAATCGGCGTGGCCCGGGGCAAGCGTGAATACGACAAGCGGCAGACGCTGCGCGAGCAGCAGGACAACCGCGAAGCCCAGCGGGAGATGCGCGAGCGCAACCGGCGGCGCTAGGAATTATTTCCCTGCGGCATGCGTTAGTATTGGTAGTCCGGCAGGCTTGCCAGCCGGTTTGGTAACAAAATATGGGGATGATCGGTTTCGACGGTGTTTGTCGCGACAGGTGAAGCGGGCCGAGGATGCAGAATTATCTCGTTAACGCTGTCTGCAAAACAATAAGTGCCAAACAAACGCGCACTGACTTCGCTCTTGCTGCCTAAGCAGTAAGACAGTCCGTCAGCCCGGGGATGCTATCGCCCCGGTACCTGGCGTCATTTAGATAGCCACTGCTGTTTACCCCCGTCATCGGGGTGGACGGGACTTTTAGGTGACTGGGCCCGGATCAGCCAGCTGTTTGCAGCATGGCTGGGGCCGAGAAAATCCGACGCAAACTGCGCCCGGAGAAGCCCTGACAACACGACATCGGACGGGGGTTCAATTCCCCCCATCTCCACATTTGTGGTGAGTCGACACATCCACTACGGATGAGTCGAGACATCAGAAACACCCCGGTCTTCGGACCGGGGTGTTTTTCGTTGGTGGTGTTTTTTGTGCCCGGTCCGCAGGGCCGTCCGGGCCTAAATCCCCTAGCGAAGCCCGGTAGCAGGCTGTAGCTTCAAGGCCATGCACAACGATCCACCGCAAACTCCCACGGAAGTACTGGACGCCGCGGCCTGCTGGGACCTCCTTCGGCGGGTCTCCGTCGGCCACCTCGCTGTGTTGGTGGACGGCTATCCCGAGGTTTTCCCGGTCAACTACAAGGTGGACCATCAATCTGTGGTGTTTCGCACGGGCGAAGGAACCAAGCTCCGGGCCGCAGCAGGTCCACTCGCTGTCGCGCTTGAAGCAGACGGCCTGGACGATGCCAGCCGCAAAGCCTGGAGCGTCCTCATCAAAGGCAAGGCCGACATACTGGAAGCTTCAAACGAACTCCTGGCCGGCGTCGGCCTCACCCTGTTTCCCTGGCAGGCCGGGGACAAAGACTACTTCGTGCGCGTCGTCCCCACCTCCGTGACCGGCCGACGGTTCACGGTGACCTCGCCGCTGACCTGGTGGAACCACGTGGAGCATCCAGCCGGCAGCGGGCCCAAGTGACAGCACCTACGTGAGGGCAGACATGGAAGGCAGGGTGTGCAGGCCCTACGGCCCTGTCCAAAACAACCCCGGTGCTGGTAGCACTGACCTATGATCGGGTCGCCCACCGCAGTTGCCGCCAAGCCGCCGTTCGACGCCGTGATCTTCGATCTGGACGGGGTGGTCACCAATACGGCGCTGGTCCACCAGGCCGCCTGGAAGGACGCCTTCGACCACATCCTCCACGACCCCCGTGTACCGGCCGGCGCCAACCGCGCACCCCTTACGCGCTCGGACTACCTCACTTTCATCGACGGCCGGCCGCGTGAGCAGGGAGTGGTGAACTTCCTGGCCGCCAGGGGAGTCCACGTCGAGCTGGGCGCCGAGTCCGACGAGGCCGGGACATGGACCGGGGTCGGCCTCGGTGCGCTGAAGAACGAAATGTTCCTCCGGCATTTGGAGCGCGACGGCGTTCAACCGTATCCGGGCACACTGCAACTGCTGCAGCGCTTGTCCGCCGCGGGAGTTCCAACTGCAGTGGTCACCTCGAGCCGCAACGCCCCGCGGGTGCTGGACGCCGCGGGCATCAGGAACCTCTTTACTGACGTGTTGGATGGAACGACGGCGGCAGGGCTCGGCCTGCAGGGAAAGCCGGCTCCGGACGTGTTCCTGGCAGCCGCGTCACGGCTGGGCGTGCCACCTGCGCACGCGGTGGTCATCGAGGATTCTGCCGCGGGGGTTGAGGCTGGACGGCGCGGCGGCTTTGGCTTGGTCGTCGGAATCGACCGCACCGGCAGCCGCCGCCAACTGGAGGCCGCCGGCGCGGGAACGGTGCTCAACGATGTGGGCGAGCTCGACCTCGGACAGGTCATCGGCAATGCCTGGCACCTCGTCTACGAAGGATTCGACGCTGGCCACGAAGGCCACCGCGAGGCGCTGACTACACTGGGCAACGGCTACATGGGCGTCCGGGGAGCCGCTCCGGAAGGCGGAGCGTTCAGCTACGCAGGAATGTACCTGGCCGGCGTCTACAACCGGGTCACGGCGAAATCGGCCGGCGAGGAGCTGATGGAAGAACACATGGTCAACGCCCCTGACTGCCTGGCCTTGGACATGCGTCTGGCCGGCAAACAGTGGTGGTCCGAGGGAGGCCTTGCCGCCGTCCGGGAGCGGCGCATCCTCGACCTGAAAAGGGCAGTGTTGGAGCGCCGGCTGCTGCTCGAAAGTGCCGATGGGCAACGCATGGAAGTGCTGCAGACCCGGTTTGTGTCCATGGCCGAACCGCATCTGCTGGCCCTCGAAACCACCGTCACGGCCCACGGCTGGAGTGGAACGCTCGAGGTGCGCAGTGGCATCAATGCCGGGGTCCGGAATGCAAACCTGCCCGAGCGGGCCCAGGGGTCGGACGTGCACCTCGCCGACAGGACGGGCGACAGCCCTGGAACCAGCCCGGATGGGACTTTCGTCGTCGAGGCGGAGACGACCCAAAGCCTGATCCGTATTGCCGCGGCATCACGCACCTGCATTTCCTCCGACGCAGGCCCGGGGGAGGGCGGGAGGAAAGGAGCGCTCCATTTTCGGACTTTCACAATCCAGCTCACCGATGGGTTGCCCGTGCGCATCACCAAGACGGTCGCCGTCGTGACCTCCCGCGACCGTGCCATTTCATCACCGGAAACAGCGTCGCGGGCCGTCCTGGCACGCACAGGCGGGGACTTCGAGGAACTGATGTCCGCCCACCACGAGGCGTGGCATCGGGAACTGGAACCGTTCATGGTGGATATTGACGCACCCGTCCAAGTCCGGCTGGTCCTGAACCTGCACATCTTCCATCTCCTGCAGACCCTGAGCCACCACACCGCCGAACTGGACGCCGGCGTCACCGCGCGCGGCCTTCATGGCGAGGGCTACCGCGGCCACGTCTTCTGGGACGAGCTGTTCGTCCTGCCGTTGCTCACCTCCAGGACCCCTGCCGTGGCCCGTTCACTGATCGAGTACCGGTGGCGCAGGCTCCCGGCGGCCCGCTACGCGGCAGCGCTCAGGGGACTGTCCGGCGCCATGTTTCCCTGGCAGAGCGGCAGTGACGGGACCGAAGAGACTCCGAAGTGGCTGTACAACGACAGGTCCGGGCGGTGGGTGCGGGACCACTCACACCTGCAAGTGCACTCGGGTCTGGCGGTCGCCTTCAACGCCTGGCAGTACTTCCAGGCCACCGGTGACAAGCTGTGGCTCCTGCAAAAAGGGGCGGAACTGGTGATCGACGTCGCCCGGTTCTTCTTCTCCCTCGCAGAGTACGATCCGAAAGCTGACCGGTACCACCTGCGAGGCGTTGTGGGGCCGGACGAGTACCACACCGGCTATCCGGGCCGGGCGACTCCGGGCCTCGACGACAACGCCTACACCAATGTGATGGCGGCCTGGGTGTGCGACCAGGCGTCAGGCATCATGGCCTTCCTTGACGGAAGCGAACGCGCCGGGCTTATGGAGCGCCTTGGAGCCACGGACGTGGAAGTGGCCGGATGGGAACACCTGGGCGCCAGGATGTACGTCCCGATCCACGCTGATGGGGTCATCAGCCAGTTTGACGGCTACGAGCAGCTGCGGGAGCTCGACTGGGAACGCTACCGCAACACCTACGGCAGTATTGAACGGCTGGACCTGATCCTGGAAGCGGAAGGCGACGGCACCAACAGCTACAAGCTCGCCAAGCAGGCAGATGTCCTGATGCTGCCCTACCTGCTGGGTCATGAAGGCCTGGTCAGTATTCTCCAGCGCCTGGGTTACGGGTTCTCGCAGGAACAGCTCAACAGGACCATCGATTATTACCTGGCCCGGACGGCCCACGGCTCCACCCTCAGCCGGGTTGCCCACGCATCCGTCCTTGCGGCAGTGGACGCTGACCGTGCGTGGGACAGTTTCAGGGAAGCGCTCGACGCCGACCTCGACGACACCCAGCACGGCACCACCCGTACGGGGATCCACCTGGGCGCAATGGCCGGCACCATTGACGTGGTTCAGCGCAGCTTCGCGGGCCTGCGGTTCAGCGGTGACACCATCCTGTTCGCCCCCAACCTGCCCACAGGCCTGCGCGCCGTGGGCTTTGAAGTGCTGTACAGGGGGCACAAGCTGAAGATCCACCTGACCGAGGGGCACCTGGACATTGCATCGGCACCCGGCAATGCCGGGCCCATTAACGTGCGCGTCCATGGCAGCACGCTGGTCCTTCCGCCAGGACAGGCCCGGCATGTCCCGCTGGCTGCCCGCACACCGGGGGTGGCAGCATCATGAGGCAGCTGGGGATCCTCAGCAGCGGAGGAGACTGCCCCGGCGTGAACGCGGTGATCCGGGGAGCAGTCCTCGGCGGGACGGTGGCGCACGGGTACGGGTTCCTGGGTTTCCGCGACGGATGGCGCGGAGTCCTGGAGCAGGACGTTGTCCCCCTGCCCAGGACCAGCGTCCGCGGCATTTCACGCCTGGGCGGCACTATCCTGGGGACGTCCAGGACCAATCCGATGGCTGGGGACGGCGTGGAAGCGGTACGCGCCAGCCTCCGCCGAAACCAGCTGGAGGGCCTGATCGCCATCGGTGGTGAAGGGACACTGGCCGCCGCCCGGGAGCTGAACAGCCGGGGCATCAACGTAGTGGGCGTGCCTAAAACCATCGACAACGACCTGGGTGCGACGGACTACACCTTCGGGTTCGATTCGGCGGTGCAAACGGCTACGGAGGCCATCGACCGGCTGCGGACCACCGGTGAATCGCATCACCGGTGCATGATCGCCGAGGTCATGGGCCGGAACGCCGGCTGGATAGCACTGCATGCCGGCATGGCCTCGGGCGCGCACGCCATCCTGATACCGGAACATCCCGTCTCCCTGGAGCAGGTCTGCGCCTGGGTACTGTCGGCCCGCGATCGTGGCCGGGCACCACTGGTGGTGGTGGCTGAAGCGTTCGCACCCGCCGGCCATGCTGCACCTTATGCACCGCGCGGGCTCGATACCTTCGGCCGGCCACGCCTCGGCGGAATTGGCCTGTTCCTCGAAGAAGAGCTGCAGAAACGGACTGGGATCGAGACCCGGGCCACTATCCTCGGCCATATCCAGCGCGGCGGGGAGCCGACCGCCTTCGACAGGGTCCTCGCCACCCGGCTGGGCCTGGCCGCAGTTCAAGCGGCGGCTGCCGGCAAATGGGGCGACATGGTCGCACTCCGCGGTACGGACATCGTCAACGTCGGACTGGAACAGGCCCTTGGCGCCCTGAAGACTGTGCCGGAGGCCCGGTACCAGGAAGCCGCAGTCCTGTTTGGGTGAGTACGGCTCCGGGTGAGTACGGCTCCGGGCGGGGTACTGTCCTGGCGCCAGCGGCTGGCGGGCTGTGAGGAACGGATTGTCAGGAACGGATCCGGAGTACCGCTGATCCGGTGATCCTGTCCGCAGCCAGGTCCTCCAGCGCCTGGTCCGCGGCGTCGAACGGGTACACCGTGGTGGTCAGGGAGACGGGGACCCGCGCGGCGAGGTCCAGGAATTCGTGTCCGTCCGCGCGCGTGTTGGCTGTCACGCTCCGCACCTGGCGTTCGAAGAAGAGCTCGGAGCCGTAATTGAGCGGGGGAATGGTACTGAGATGGATCCCGGCGATGGCCAGGGTGCCGCCGCGGTCAAGGGCACGCAGTGCTACCGGGACGAGGTCCCCGGCCGGAGCGAACAGGATGGCGGAATCAAGCGGTGCCGGCGGAATGTCATAGGCACCGCCAACATATTCCGCGCCCAATTCCCGCGCCAAGGCACGTGCCTCCGCCGAGCGTGTCATCACGTAGACGGAAGCGCCCTGGTGCAGTGCCAGCTGGGCGGTGATGTGAGCCGAACTGCCAAAGCCGTAGATACCCAGCCGTCCCCCCGCCGGCAGCGCGGCGCGCTTCAGGGCCCGGTATCCGATGATCCCCGAGCACAGCAAGGGTGCGGCCTGCTCGTCTGTGAAGGCGGTGGGCAGCGGGTAGGCAAAATCCTCGGCGACAGTGAGCTGCTCTGCATAACCGCCGTCCCTGTCCCATCCGGTGAAGACCGGTGCTGAGCAGAGGTTTTCGTCACCGCGGCGGCAATACCCACAACTGCCGCAGACACCGCCGAGCCAGGCCACGCCCACCCGGTCGCCGGGACGGAAGCGTGTGCAGTCCGCGCCCATGCCGACGACGGTTCCCACCGCTTCATGTCCTGGCACCACCTGCGGATGGTGGGGTGCCAGGTCCCCCTCCGCCAAATGCAGGTCCGTGCGGCAGACACCGCAGACAGTCACGTCCACCAGCACTTCACGGGGACCCGGCCTCGGAGCGCCGCGCTGACCCCGAACCAGGGGACGGGCAGATATGGGGCCGGGTTCACCCACCCACCAGGCAAGCACGCCGGGTCCTAACGGCTTCGCCTACTCAAAGCCGGCGCGGGTTGCATCGTCCAGCGACGACCGCCACAACAGGGGCGCGTTCATGGTGAAGCGCCTCCCGGTGATGGACTCCGGCACGATCCGGATGAAGTGCTCCTGCCCGACGCCCTGCCAGGGGAACATTGCACGCCGGATGTGGTCCAGTTCAGCGCCAGAGGAAGCGGTTTCAGCAGCCTTGCCCTTCACCACCACGCTCCACGCGAGGCCGAACTGCGAGCTGACCGCATCTGCCTCAAGTGCCACGGTGGCATCAGTCCGGATTGCCTGCTCCTTGGTGCCGCCACCCGTGCGGAAGACCAGGCTCTGCCCGTCAACCTTGTAGTTCACGGGAAAGACGTCGGGATGGCCATCCACCAACACGGCCAGCCGCCCCACCCCGGTTTGGGAGAGGAGCGCCCAACATTCTTCAGGATCGAGAATTTCTGGTTCGGGTATGTTATTCGTGTCGCTCATAGGCCACAGCGTAGGCGGACGGCGTCGCGGCAGGAAGGGCATAAAGGCCCGGCGTCCGGCATTCCCGCCCGAAGGGCCGGTCGTCAATGACTAAAGCCAGTCTGCCGAAAAATCCACCGGCGGCCACCACCGGGTGCGTGGCGTGACCGGAAACCTTCGCCCGCTGATCTCGGTGGGCGTGATGGTGATCAGGTGTTCCTTGCTGCCGGGCGCCCAGGGTTCGCGGTCGGCGTCGGGCGCGGGAAGCTGCATGCGGGTTTCATCGAAGGGCTCCGGCCTGCCCTTGGCCACTACGCTCCAAGCCTCCGTGGCGTAGGGGTTGAGGCCGTCAACCTCGAATGCGGCCACGGCACCTGTGAGCAGGGCCCGCAGCTTGGTGCCCGGCGCCGTACGGAACAGCAGCATTGCCCCGGCAACGGTGAAATTCACGGGGAAGATCTCCGGAACGCTGCCGTTGATGACGGCCAGGCGGCCCACGTAGGAGGACCGAAGGTACCGCCAGCATTCTTCTGGATCCAGGACTTCTGTCCGCGACCCGGCGGGGAAATCACTCATGCTACCGATCCTAGGGGCTGGGCAGCTGCCACGCACCGGAGACGGGGCGTTCACCAGTGGCGGCGTTCACCCATGGCGTAGCGGCGGCGGGACTTGAACGCCCGGTTTCCGCGTTGTTCCCCGTAAGGACCCGGCGCAGCGAACGCCTCGGCCGGGGTCGGCATGAAGCTGGAGGTGCGCCATGGAACAGGCGCGGGAACACATCCCTGATAACGACGAAGTCCTGGACGCGTACTCGCAGACGGTGATGCGGGTCGCCGCGGCCGTCACGCCGCATGTCGCAGCCATTGAAATGTCCGCGGGCCGGCGCAACGGCAGGGTGCGGGTGGGCGCCGGTTCCGCCGTGCTCTTCACCGAGGACGGCTACCTGCTCACGAATTCCCATGTCGTGGCGGGCACCAGCCAGGGGCATGCGGTTTTTGCTGACGGCAGCAGGATGGAGCTTGAGCTCGTAGGCGCCGACCCGTTGTCCGATCTCGCGGTGGTCCATGGATCGCGTCCCAAGGTTCCGCCCGCGGAGTTCGGCGCGGCGGAGTCCCTGCGCGTAGGACAGTTGGTGGTCGCCGTCGGAAACCCCCTGGGCTTGGCCGGGTCCGTGACTGCCGGCGTGGTGAGCGGGCTGGGCCGTGCTATTCCCGTCTGGTCCGGCGGCAACCGGCGCGTCATAGAGGACGTCATCCAGACGGACGCGGCATTGAACCCGGGAAATTCCGGCGGCGCACTCGCTGACACCCACGCCAGGATCGTGGGCATCAACACTGCCGTGGCGGGTGCCGGGCTGGGACTGGCCATCCCCATCAATGCCACGACCCGCAGGATCATCTCGGCGCTGCTGTCTGACGGCCGTGTCCGGCGTGCCTACCTGGGCCTGGTGAGTACGCCCATCCAGCTCAGCGCCAGCGCCGTGGTTCGCACAGGGCATCGGGAAGGGCTGCGGGTGGTGGAGGTGCTGCCCGGTTCGCCGGCCGACAAGGCAGGTTTGGCGCCCGGGGACATCCTTCTGGCAGCGGGAGGCCAGTCGGTCAGCAACGCCGAGAGCCTGCAGCGGCTGCTGTTCGCCGACGCCATCGGCGAGCCGCTCGACATCGCCGTCCTGCGCGACGGCGCCGAAATGCGCCTCACGGCGGTTCCGGAGGAAATGACCGGCAACGGCGGTTGAGTGCAGGGGGCGCCGGCACATCGGACGGCGGCGGAACCCGGCTTAGGAGGCGGGTGCCGCCACGTCCGCGATGCCCACGAAACGCGTGCCCACGCCGTCGTACTCGCTGCGGACGAAGCCGGGGCGGAGGGACGGAACATCGGAGGGGGCATGATGCCCGCATACGACGTAGGTGAAGTCCGGCCACCACTTCTTGGGACGTGCTGCCTCCTCGTACCCGCACACGGCGCATTCGAGGTGCACCCATACCGGCCGCTTCCCCGTCCGGTTCGCCCGGGACTGCACCAGCCAGGGCGGGGGGTTGTCCAGGATGGTGCGGAGCTCCGCTTCCGTCATCCACTTGGGCAGGCCGTGGCGCTGCGCCATTTCGAGGGGAACATCCAGGGCGATTGCCGCGTCACGTCTGCTGATCATCAGTGTCCACGATACGCCGAACGGACCACATCGCCGTCCCGAAACTGGAGTCCGGGAGCCGACATCAGACTGTGCCCAGGACACAGCCGGGGTGCGGCGTGCCACTGGAAACCCACAGCGCCGACGCGATCTCGTCTGCGAGGTCGAAGTCACGGGCGCCAGCCGGCCCGCTGATCCGCACCACGAGGGCGCCGCCAAACGGCCGTCGCCCCATGACCTCGACGTCGGCGTCCAGGTCGATGTCCTCGGCGGCAAGGTAGCGCAGCAGTTCCGGGTTGTCGTCGCTGATGCGGGTGATCCTGCCGGTGTGGCCCTCGTCCAGTTCCGCCAGAAGGTGGGCGCGGGGCATCAGCACCTGCCCTTCCGCCGTGGGGATCGGGTCACCATGCGGATCCCGGCTGGGGTTTCCGAGCTTGGCCGCCACGCGTTCAATGAACGTATCCGAGACGGCGTGCTCCAGCAGTTCGGCCTCGTCGTGGACTTCGTCCCAGCTGTAGCCCAGCTGTTGGACGAGGTAGGTCTCGATCAGCCGGTGCCGGCGCACCATGGCCAGCGCCAGGCGGAGGCCGGGGGCGGTCAGGGTGACGGCGCTGTAGGGCTTGTGGTCCACCAGGCCCTGGTCCTTGAGTTTGCGGACCATTTCGGACACCGAGGAGTTGGCCACGCCCAGGCGCTGGGCCAACTGCGAGGACGTGATGGGCTTGTCCTGCCATTCGGTGAATGAGTAGATGACCTTGACGTAGTCCTCGATCGAGGAGGAGGGCGCACTGGTCTTCACACGTCCAAGCCTACCGGCTTCCGGCGTGCGGGTGCGGCCCGGCCGATGTCCAAGCGGATCCGGTCATGCCTTGACGGCCCGCCAGGCGAGGGTGAGGTACGGAAGTTCCAGTTCCTGATCAGCGGTGTGGCCGAGGTGTTCGTGCAGGTACCAGTCCAGGTTGGCCAGGACCTTGGCCCGCGTCGCCTCGCCGGCGCGCAAGTAGTAGCTGCGGGACTTGGTGAGTTCCATCAGGTCGGTGGTGGTCACGGTGTCCTGCCAATGCGTCACGTGCCCTTCGAGCCGGTGGAATTCAGGCCCCACCACGGGCTTGTGGCCCGGCCGGTACACGTCCCCGGCGTGCATGATCCTGGACAGGCGGTGCACCCAGGGCACGGACGTGTCCAGCTGGTTCCAGACCAGGCCGAGGGTTCCGTGCGGCCGCAGGACCCGGGCGAGCTCAGTGCTCGCGGCCAGGGGGTCGCACCAGTGCCAGGCCTGGGCCACGGTAACGACGTCGAAGCCCGCCCCGGGCAGGCCGGTCGCCTCGGCAGTCCCCGTCACAGCCGTGGCGGCAGGGCAGTGGGCCTTCAGCTGTGCGAGCATGTCCGCAGAGGGGTCGAGGGCCGTGACGTCCAGGCCCATCTCCAGCAGCAAGGCAGTGAACTTTCCGGTACCGGCGCCGACGTCCAGGACGTCGCGGGCGTGCTCGGGAACCAGCCACCGGGCCGATTCCAGGGGATAGCCGGGCCGGACCCGCTGGTAGTGCCTGCCGCCGTCCTGGAAGCTCTGCCCAAGCTCCTGCCGCCGCCCGTGATCGAGTTTGGGACCGCCCCGGACCACGCGTGGCCTCCTTCACCTGCTGCCGATGGATACCTTTTGAATTTACCGCATGGCGGCGCAGGCAAGCTGGTGCGGAAGGCGCAGGGCCAGGGCCCCGTGCTTAGCCCCCGGTCAGTCCTCCGTGCAGGGCGCGGCGCCGGCGGTGCCTGGCGTATTGGGCGCCCAGTGCGGGTAGGTGCGGAAGTCATTGGCCGGCACCCAGCGGCCTGCATCCACGACATAGTCCCAGCCCAGCCCGCTGCTGCGCAGGGTGCGGATGCCGTCGAGGAGCCGCTCCGCGTCCTCCAGCCTGGATCCGACGCCGAAGCTGGCGCGCAGGGAGCCGGACGGCAGCCCGAGCCGCTTCAGCAGCGGGTGCGCGCAGAAGCGGCCATCACGCAGTCCCACGCCGTGTTCGGCCGAGAGGTAGGCGGCCACCAGGCCGGCGTCATAACCCTCCACGGAGAAGTTGACGACGCCGATGGTGTCCGTTTCCGGGTTGGTGTCCTTGAAGATCTGGTGGACAGTGACACCCTCGATGTCCTGGAGGCCTTCCACCAGGAAGGACCGGATGGCGGACTCGTGCGCGTGCCAGCGGTCCTGGTCCAGCCCGGCAATGACCTGCGTGGCGCGGGCAAGGGTGGCGGCGCCGAGCACGTTCGGCGAGCCCCCCTCGTGGCGGGCCGGCCCTCTCGCCCAGCTGACGCCGTCGAGCCTCGCTTCCTTGACTGCACCGCCGCCGGCGAGGTGCGGGGTGCCGGCGTCAAGCCAGTCGGGGCGCCCCACCAGGACGCCGGAGCCGAAGGGCGCGTAGAGCTTGTGCCCGGAGAAGGCGAGGTAGTCGACGTCGTCCGCGCTGATGTCCACGCGGCGGTGTGGGGCGAGCTGGGCCGCGTCCACCACGATCCGTGCGCCGTGCTGGTGGGCCAGCGCGGCCAGTGCGCGGATGGGGAGGATCTCGCCGGTGACGTTGGAGGCGCCGGTGACTGCGAGCAGGCTGACGCCGCCCTGCTCCAGCTCGGCCCTGACTGCCTCGATGGTTCCCGCGATGGTGTCCGCGGCCACGATGCTGCGGTGCGGCACGCCCTGCCACGGCAGGAGGTTCGCGTGGTGCTCGATGTCCAGGTAAAGGACCTCGCCGGCAACGCGGCCGTCGGTGACGGGCAGGCAGCCAGCCAGCAGGTTGAGCGAATCCGTGGTGTTCCGGGTGAAAATGACCGAGTCGTCAGGGCGGCCGCCCACGAAGTCGCGGACGATGCTCCGCGCGTTCTCGTACACCGAGGTGCTGATCTGGGAGGCGTAGCCGGCCCCGCGGTGCACGCTCGCGTAATAGGGCAGGATCTCGTTCAGGTACGCGGAGACCAAGGACAGTGCCGGTGCGGATGCGCCGTAGTCGAGGTTGGCATAGCGGACATGTCCGCCGGTGATCAGGGGTGCCTGGATTTCAGCGCCGGTGACGGCAGCGAGCGGGTGGCCGGCGGCCTGGCGTGCGCTGAAGGCGGCCGATCCTTCGGCGATGGCAGTGCTGGGGGAGACGGTGGCAGTTGTCACAGAGACCTCACTTGTATCAGGACCCCGACATGACAGGAATCCGCGCTTGCCGCATCCGCTCCGGACCGGCCTGGTCGTCACCCGGGGCACCCCACCGCGAATGGAGGGTTGCCGGCCAGCAAACCGGGGTTTTGCGCTGGCACTCGTGACCTGCATAAAAGCGTAGAACATGGAACGGCCCGGACTGAAGCCGGGGCAATTGTTAAGGCGTTTGTTACGCCTGCCGAATAAAGAACGCCGGACGACTCCTTCAGGGGGCGTCCGGCGTCGCAATATTCGGCTCCAGAGGGGTACGGCGACCGTTACAGCAGATCGTCCAAATAGGGGTTCAGGCGGTGCAGAACCTCCGAGTGCAGGATCGAGTTGGTGGCCAGGGCGTTGCCGCCGAACGGGCCGTCCTCGCCTTCCAGGGACGTGAACCGGCCGCCCGCCTCCACGACAATGGGGACCAGAGCTGCCATGTCGTACAGGTTCAGCTCCGGTTCGCAGGCGATGTCCACCGAGCCTTCCGCCACCATGCAGTAGGACCAGAAGTCGCCATATGCGCGGGTCCGCCACACGTCCTCCGTCAGGGCAAGGAACTCGTCCAGGTTCCCGCGTTCCTTCCAGCCCGTCAGGCTGGAGTATGAAAGGGAGGCATCCGAAAGTTTCGATACGTTGGACACGCGGAGCCGCGTGGCGGCCGCGAGGGACCGGCCCATGTACGCCCCCATGCCCTTTGCTGCCCACCAGCGTTTGCCAAGGGCCGGGGCGCTGACCACGCCCACGACGGGTTCGCCCTCGTCCACCAGTGCAATCAGGGTGGCCCAGACCGGGACGCCGCGGACAAAGTTCTTGGTCCCGTCAATGGGGTCGATGATCCAGCGCCGCGAGCCGTGGCCGGTGCTGCCGAACTCCTCGCCCAGGACGGCATCGCGCGGGCGTGAACGGGACAGCTGGCCGCGGATGGCTTCCTCTGCGGCCTTGTCCGCGTCGGTGACCGGCGTCAGGTCCGGCTTGGTCTCGACGTGGAGGTCCAGGGCCTTGAAGCGGCTCATGGTCTGGTCATCCACGGAGTCGGCCAGGACATGGGCCAGGCGCAGGTCATCGTTGTAGCTCGAAGCGGGTTGGATCATGGTTCCAAACTACCGTCTGTCCCGGCCTCTGCCGGGACCTTCGGCTGCGTCAGTTGACGCTGCCGAGTTCCTTGGTTTCCTGCGCTTCCATTCTCGGATCCGTGCCGAGCAGTCGGCGCAGGGACGCGAGCCGGGCGGGACCAGTGGTACCTGCGTGCCCGTTGTTCACCCAGTCATCCAGGCCGCAGTCCACTGCCGATGCGGTGTGCTTGCACCCGCGTTCGCAGTTTTCGATCCCGGGGGAGAGGTCCGGAAAGGACCGGAGGATCCTGTCCGGATCCACATGCGCCAGGCCGAAGGAACGGATGCCGGGGGTGTCGATGATCCAGCTGCCGGGCGGGGCGTCAGCCAACCGCAGGGCCAGCGCGGACGATGACGTGTGCCGTCCACGCCCTGTCACGGCGTTGACGCCACCGGTGGCCCGCTCGGCACCTGTCAGTGCGTTCACCATGGTGGACTTGCCGACGCCGGAGTGGCCAAGCATCACGGTGACCTTGCCGTCGAGGTGGGCCCGCAGCGCCGCCACTGCAGTGCTGTCGAGACGGGCAGAAAGGCCATCGTCGGAGCGGGCGTCGATACCCGAGGCCTGCTCATCGGCGGTGCGGCTGATGATCACCGGGAAGTCCAGGTGCGTGTAGTTGGACAGCAGCTCAGCGGGATCCCGGACGTCGGCCTTGGTGACGAGCAGGATGGGCTCGATCCCGGCGTCGTAGGCCGCCACCAGCGCCCGGTCGATAAAGCCGGTGCGTGGCTCAGGGTTGGCGGCGGCCACCACGATGACCAGCTGGTCCGCGTTGGCCACCACCGCACGTTCCACGGGGTCTGTGTCGTCGGCGCTGCGGCGCAGGAGCGTGTGCCGGTCCTGGATCTTCACCAGCCGGGCGAGGGTGTCGGGGGCGCCGGAGACATCCCCCACGAGCGAGACGAAGTCGCCGGCAACTACCGGCGAGCGGCGAAGCTCACGGGCCCGCGCGGCGATCACCACGCGTTCGTTGTCCGAATCCTCGCCCACCACCGCGGTATACCTGCCGCGGTCCACGGTAATGATGCGTCCGGTGACGGCGTCGTCGTGGCTGGGCCGGTCTTTGGTGCGCGGACGGGAGCCCTTCTTGTTGGGCCGGATCCGGACGTCGGATTCGTCCCAGGAGTCAGTGCGCCGCGCCACCGCTGGACTCCTCCGGTCCGGCGGCGTCCCCGGCCAGCATCGCTGCCCAGAGCCGCGGAAAGTCCGGCATGGTCTTTGCGGTGGTGGCAATGTCCTCCACCTGAATGCCTTCCACTGCCAGGCCCAGGATCGCCCCGGCGGTGGCCATGCGGTGATCGGCGTAGCTGTGGACGACGCCGGCGTGCAGCGGGGCGGGCCGGATCACCAGGCCGTCGCTGGTTTCCTCGGCGTCACCTCCGAGCCTGTTGATTTCGGCTACGAGGGCAGCGAGCCGGTCCGTTTCGTGCCCCCGCAGGTGCGCGATCCCGGAGAGCCGGGAGGGTCCCGTGGCCAGGGCGCACAGCGCCGCCACCGTGGGGGCCAGCTCACTGGTGTCCGCGAAGTTGCCGCCCTTGATCTCGGGGCCGCCTGTGACTGTGAGGACGCCGTCCGCGAGGGTGACGCTGGCGCCCATCCTGGCGAGGATGCTGCGCCACAGGTCTCCCACCTGTTGGGTTTCCAGCGGCCAGTTCGGGACCCGGACGGTCCCACGGGATGCCAGGGCCGCGGCGAGGAAAGGGCCTGCGTTGGACAAGTCCTGCTCGATCCTTTGGTCAAAGGCACGGATCGGTCCGGGGGACACCACCCAGTGGTTGGGGACGGAATCGTCCACGGACACGCCGGCGCCACGGAGAACGGCGACGGTCATGTTGATGTGGTCCAGGCTCGGAACGGGCCTGCCCACGTGCTCAAGGTGCAGGCCCTCCTCGAACCGGGCACCCACCAGGAGGAGGGCGGAGACGAATTGTGAGGAGGCACTGGCATCAATCACCAGGTGGCCGCCACGCACCGTGCCGGTGCCTTCCACCACGAACGGCAACGACGCTGGAGCGCTCCCGTCCTCGGCCGAGACGGCCACGCCGAGGGCCTTGAGCGCTTCGATAATGGTTCCCATCGGGCGCTTGCGGGCATGCGGGTCGCCGTCGAACACGCTGGCACCATTGCGCAGCGCCGCGAGCGGCGGCACGAACCGCATGACAGTGCCCGCGAGCCCGCAATCGATCCGGGTCCGGGCTTCCCCTGCGGCCGCGGGCAGCGGAACCACCTCCAGGTCCGGGCCGAAAGCGCCGTCGCCGGGTACCTCCGTGATGGTGGCGCCCAGCTGCCGGAGTGCGTCGATCATCAGGGCGGAGTCCCTGGAATGCAGGGGCGCCCGCAGGCGTGAAGGACCGTCGGCCAACGCAGCGAGCACCAGGTACCTGTTGGTCAGTGACTTTGACCCCGGCACCGTCACGGTGGCGTCAATAGGCCGGGATGCAAAAGGGGCGGCCCAATGCTCAACAGGCAGGGCGGATCCGTCCGTGGCGGCAGCTGCTGCGGTCATGCGTCCTTATGCTCCCGTGGCGTGCTCGACGGCGCGGCGCACAGCCTTGTCCGCCTTGTGCAGCTTCTTGTTGGTGGTCTTGCGGGCGTCGGCAGCCAGGTGCGCGGCATTCCGGCGGGCGTCGGCAGCGAGGTGCTCGGCGCGCCAGGCCAGGCCGGGCCTGCCCGCGGTGTCAACGGAGGCGAGCAGGGCGCCCCCGCTCAGCGAGAGGTTCTTGAGCAGCTGGTTCCGGCGGGTCTCGCGTGCTTCCTTGCTGCTGATGTCCGCGCTGCGCCATTCAACGAAGGTGTTCAGGAGGGACACCACCGTGAGCAGGGTGGCGGACAAGCGGGAAAACTTGCCAAGGCCAAACAGGACGCCGGCTCCCACCTGGGTGCCGCCGATGACGCGGGCCAGGGTCTTTTCGTCCGCCTGGAAGGGCAGGGTGGCTGCAGCCTTGCGCAGCAGGGGCGAAAGCTGCTGGGCCGTGTCGTCGGAGTTCTTGAGTTTATCCAGTCCGGCGAGGACAAAACTGGAGGCCAGCATGGGCCGTGCGAGAGTGCGGACAAAGGACATGGCTTTTCCTCCTGGATGGACGGACCGCGTCACGCGGCGGAGTCCGTCCTAGTCTTGCACCTTTGGGGAATATTTGCCTGCGGGACGGAGTTATGGAAACTGGGTCCACGGGAGGGGTCCACGCATCATTCACGGGAACAGAGCGGAGTTGGGCCTTGGGGCAGGTGTTGGACGGAACCGTGTGTGACGGAGCCGTGTTTGACGGTACCGTGTTTGACGGTACCAGGCGGTCAGGCCCGGTGGCGGTGCAGGCCCTCGCCGGCGGGGCGCCGCAGTACGGCATGCCCCCGGCACGGAGCCTGACAGTAGACTTGAAGGCAATGAGCACCCTGGATCCGGCCATCGCGGCCATGTACGAGGCTTCCTCCGGCGAAGTGAAGGGCACGGCAGATGCCGTGCCAGAGCCTGCCGCGGAGGCAGGTTCCGGCTCTTCGCAGGCCGGACTGGAGACTGAAGACGCCACACTGGATGTATCGGCCGAAACCGTTGAACAGCGCAGGCTGCGCTTTGAACGGGACGCTATGCAGTATGTCGACCAGCTGTATTCGGCCGCCATGCGCATGGCGCGGAACCCTTCCGACGCCGAGGACCTGGTACAGGAGGCCTACACCAAGGCTTTCTCGGCCTTCCACCAGTACAAGCCGGGAACTAACCTCAAGGCATGGCTCTACCGGATCCTGACCAACACGTACATCAACTTGTACCGCAAACGGCAGCGCGAACCACTTCAGTCGAACTCGGACACCATCGAGGACTGGCAGCTGGCGCGGGCCGAGTCCCATACGTCGAGCGGCCTCCGGTCAGCCGAAGCCGAGGCGCTGGACCACCTTCCGGACTCCGACGTCAAACGGGCACTGCAGGACATTCCTGAAGAGTTCCGCCTGGCCGTCTACTTCGCCGACGTCGAGGGCTTTGCCTACAAGGAAATCTCGGACATCATGAACACGCCGATCGGCACGGTCATGTCACGGCTTCACCGCGGCCGGAGGATGTTGCGGGACATGCTGGCGGAGTATGCCGCCGAGCGGGGATTCAAAACGGCCGCAGAGGCACCGGATGCGGCAGCAAGCAAACCACAGGAGAACAGGAAATGAGCGACTGCCAGGGATTGGGCGATTGCGACGACGCCCGGATGCAACGCATCTACGAGTACCTCGACGGCGCGCTGACCCGGGAGGACCTCTCGGAGATCAAGAGCCACCTCGACGACTGCCCGGAGTGCACGCAGCAGTACGACCTTGAATGCGTCATCCGCAACATGGTCAAGCGCTCCTGCACCGAGTCCGCCCCGGACAACCTTAAGAACGCCATTCTTGACCGGATCCACACCATCCGCCCCGTGGAGGCGTAGCGACCACGCGTCGCGTCCGCCTGCGAGGTCGATCGAGGACGTCATACAGCAAAAGACCCCGGAAGCCGAATGGCTTCCGGGGTCCTTCGCTTGAACCGCAGTTCCTGGCGTGTGCCTAGGTGTTGGGGCGCTTCCCGTGGTTCGCGCCGCCACGCTTACGGTCACGACGCTTGCGTGCACGCTTGCTCATAGCTGGCCTCCTTACTGTTGGTACTCAAAAGAGCTGCCCTCCAGTCTCCCACATGATCGCCACGCCCCGCGAACCGGGAAACGCCGGTGACCTGTGCCTGGTCTTTCCCGGCCCGGCCATTCAGGGTTGGAGTGTTCCGCGGACAGCCACCCGCGCCTGTTCCAGCACTGTCCGCAGGGTCTCCAGGGTGACAGCGCTGATGGGCTGCTGCCGGGACCCCTGGCGCAGATCGGACCGGACGTCGTCGCGGAAAGTCTGCAGCATCATCTCCGCCTCCTTGAGCTGCCTGATGCCTGCTGAAGGGCGGCCGCCCGTGATGCGCAGGTCGCGGGCAGCCGCCGCAGCGCGGGCCGCTTCAGCCGTCGCTGCGAGGTCGGCCCGCAGGCCGCGCATGCTGCTGCGGATGTCTTCCCGGAGCGTGTCCGCGAGCCGCTGGACGGAGGCGGAAATGTCCTTCTCAACGCCGGCGAGTTCGTCCCTCCGCCGGTTCAGCTCCGCCAGGCCGGCGGGAGTAATGCGGTAATTCGTCCGGCGTCCTGCCGATTCGGTGGCCACCAGGCCCTCTTCTTCAAGCTTGCCGAGCCGCGGGTAGATCGTGCCTGCGCTGGGCGAATAGGTCCCGCCAAACCGGTCCTTGAGTGCCTTGATGAGTTCGTAGCCGTGCTTGGGGCCGCTTTCGAGCAGCGCAAGGAGATAAAGGCGCAGTGCCCCGTGCGCAAAGACGGGCGGCATCAGTGTCCCGCGTTTCCGCCATCGGAGGAAGGGGAATGGAAGATGGCGGTCCGGCCGGACACGGAGTTGGTCCGTACGAGCATCAGCTGGCCGTCAGGGCCGGCGATGGTCTCCATCTTCCCGTTCGTCAGGAAGCATTGCTGGTCGTCGATGACCACGGCGCCGCTGGCCGACTTGGCAACAATGTCCACGCCCACGTCGTGCGGAAGCCTGATGGTGAGGTCTCCCGACACCGAGTTTGACCCGAAGTCATGGGTGAAGCCCAGCAGGTCGAAGCTGAGGTTGCCGCTGACCGTGTTCGTGCGGACGTTGGTGAAGTAGCCTGAGGCGGTCACCTCGCCGGAAACACTCTTCGCTGTGAGGACGCCGGTGTGGTTCCGGACACTGACCTCCCCGCTGACCGTGTTGACCTGCAGTTCCCCCGAAGTGCCGTCAGCCATTACGGAGCCGGAGACGGTATTCAGCCGGACGTGGCTCGAGATGCCGGATACGAGGCCGTCACCGCTGACCGTTCCGGCCTCCACCTCTACGCCCTCCGGGAGGGCGATGCTGATGGTGGCGGAGTTGTCACTGTTGTGGTTCATGGATTCCATCAGGTTCTTGAACCAGCCGTGCGCACCGTGCAGTTGGTGCCTGATTTCCAGCTTCCCGCCAGTGAGGGAGACCGCCACGGGATCCCCGTGCACGTCCGATATTTCCACCCGGGCCACCGGCTCGGCGTGCCTCACCACATCGAACCTGCCTTGGACCATGCCCAGCTTCAACGACGTGACGCCGTCCAGGTCGAGGGTCTGGGGGCTGGTGACACTCCAGGTTGCGTCAGGCATGGTACCTCCGAAAGACGATATATCGTGACGTTCACGGTACCGCCACGCCCACCGCAGAGTCAAGATATATCGCGTCTGCGTTACTGCGGGACGTCCATTCCCAGCCACTGGAACCAGCCCCGGTGGAGCACCAGCCATGCCATCAGCCCATAGCCGGCCTGGCCGGGCGTGCCGCCGTTGGCCGCCAGGTCCTGCCGCCACTGCTCGTGGTTGAGGAGCGGCGAGAAGGTATCCACGTAGAGATGCTTGCGCCGCGTAGTCACATCCGCGAACGCGGTGTTCAGCTCATCCAGCCGGCGGTTCTGGGCAGGATCCAGGGTGGGCGGCGGGCCAACGACGAAGACCTCCACCCGGTTCTGTGACGCCGAATCGAGGATGTTGGCCAGGTTGAGCCTGCTTCGTGCCGTTGACAGGCCGAACTCGATGTCGCGGCCCGAGAGGCCGATCACCAGGCGGTTTTCGGTCTGGGCGCTGAAACGCCGTCCGGCTTCGTCCAGCCAGCGCGCGGCCAGCCCCTCAGTGCCTTCCTGCGGGCAGGGAAGGGAGTAGCTCTCCAGCACCATACCGTCCTGGGGAGTGCGGGCCAGGACGCGGCCCAGCCAGCCCAGTGCACGGGGGTCACCCAGTCCGGCCAGCAGTTCGTCTCCCACAGCTGCGATCCGCAGCTTCCTGTCTTCCACGCGTTCCTCTTTACTTCGGTCCGGGTTGCTTCGGTACTGGCCGCTGCCACCGCCGCCGCTGTTGCGGGGTCCGGGGGCGGCGCTGTCCATCCATTAAACAGAACTGCCCGGCCGGAGTCTGGTATTTCGACGTCCGGCCGGGCAGCCTTACTGGTTACTTCCGTGCAAAGGCCTGCTTCAGCAGGACATCCTGCTCCGCGGCGTGCCGCTTCATGGAACCGGCAGCGGTGGAGGCCGACGCCGGACGCGAGACCAGCCGGACGCGGCGGTCAAGGATTTCCGGCAGGTGCAGGCCGATGAACGGCCACGGTCCCTGGTTGGCGGGCTCGTCCTGGGCCCACACAACCTCCGCGTTCGGGTACTTGGCGAGTTCCGCCGCGATCTCGGCGTGCGGCAGCGGGTAGAGCTGCTCCACGCGGATGATGGCAGTGGTCTTGTCGCCGGTCTTCTGCCGGGTGGACAGGAGGTCGTAGTACAGGCGGCCGGAGACCAGCAGCACGCGCTCGACGGCGTTGGCGGCCAGCTGCTCATGCTCACCGATGACCGGGCGGAAGGCGCCGTTGGTGAAGTCCTCCACCGCCGAGGCAGCAGCCTTCAGGCGCAGCAGCTGCTTGGGGGTGAAGATGATCAGCGGCTTGCGCGGCCGGCTGTACGCCTGGCGGCGCAGCAGGTGGAAGTGCGAGGCCGCCGTGGTGGGGTTGGCCACGATCATGTTGTCTTCAGCGCACAGCTGCAGGAACCGCTCGATCCTCGCGGACGAGTGGTCCGGTCCCTGGCCCTCGTAGCCGTGCGGCAGCATCAGGACCAGCGAGGAGCGCTGTCCCCACTTCTGCTCGGCGGAGCAGATGAACTCATCGATGATGGTCTGGGCGCCGTTGACGAAGTCACCGAACTGGGCTTCCCACAGGACCAGGGCGTCCGGGCGCTCCACCGAGTAGCCGTATTCGAAGCCCATGGCCGCGTATTCGGACAGCAGGGAGTCGTAGATCCACAGCTTGGCCTGGTCGTCGGACAGGTTGCCCAGCGGCAGCCATTCCTTGCCGTTGGCGCGGTCGTGGAACACGGCGTGGCGCTGGACGAATGTTCCGCGGCGGGAGTCCTGGCCTGCCAGGCGCACGGGGACGCCCTCCATGATGAGGGAGCCGAAGGCCGCGATCTCGCCGAAGCCCCAGTCGATGCCGCCTTCGCGGGACATCTGCTCGCGCTTTTCCAGCAGCTGCTTGAGCTTGGCGTGCACCGTGAAGCCCTCGGGGACTTCAATGTGGGCCTTGCCGATCCGGGCCAGCGTCTCGGCGCTGATGGCCGTGGAGACGGGGGCGTTGATGCTGGAGTCGGACTGCTGGGCCATGGGCCGTTCGATGTCGGACACGGCAGCGGAATCTGCGGTGACGATCGGGATCGGCGACGTCTGTGCTGCGTGCGTCTCGGCGAAGACGCGCTCCAGCCGCTCCTGGTAGTCGCGCAGCAGCTGCTCGGCTTCTTCCTCGGTGATGTCGCCACGGCCGATGAGCGATTCGGTGTACAGCTTGCGGACCGAGCGCTTGGCTTCGATCAGGTTGTACATCAGCGGCTGCGTCATCGAGGGGTCGTCGCCTTCGTTGTGGCCACGGCGGCGGTAGCACACCATGTCGATCACAACGTCCTTGTGGAACCGCTGGCGGAACTCGTAGGCGAGCTGGCCGATGCGGACAACGGCCTCGGGGTCGTCGCCGTTCACGTGGAACACCGGTGCCTGGATCATCTTGGCGACGTCGGTGGAGTACGTGGAGGAACGCGAGGACGACGGAGCGGTGGTGAAGCCCACCTGGTTGTTGACCACCACGTGGATGGTGCCACCGGTGCGGTAGCCGCGCAGCTGGGACAGGTTGAGGGTCTCAGCCACGACGCCCTGGCCGGCGAAGGCGGCGTCACCGTGCACCATGATGGGCAGGACGGGGAAGGTTTCGCCCTGGTCCAGGCGGTCCTGCTTTGCCCGCACGATGCCTTCGAGGACCGAGTCCACGGCTTCGAGGTGTGACGGGTTGGCGGCAAGGTAGACCTTCGTCTCCTTGCCGTTGTCCGAGGTGAAGGTGCCTTCGGTGCCCAGGTGGTACTTGACGTCACCGGAGCCCTGGACAGACCGCGGGTCCTGCGTGCCCTCGAACTCGCGGAACACCTGGGCGTAGGTCTTGCCGGCGATGTTCGTCAGGACGTTGAGGCGGCCGCGGTGGGCCATGCCGATGGCTACTTCGTCCAGTCCGTCGTCGGCTGCGTCGGACATGATGGCGTCCAGCAGCGGGATCAGCGATTCCCCACCTTCAAGCGAGAAGCGCTTCTGGCCCACGAACTTGGTCTGCAGGAAGGTTTCGAAAGCCTCCGCAGCGTTCAGCTTGGAGACAATCCGGAGCTGCTCTTCACGGCTGGGCTTTGAGTAGGGGTGCTCCAGCTGGTCCTGGAACCACTTGCGCTCGGCCGGCTCCTGGATGTGCATGTATTCGATGCCGGTGGTGCGGCAGTACGCATCGCGCAGGACGCCGAGGATGTCACGGAACTTCAGCATCGGCTTGCCGCCGAAGCCGCCGGTGGGCCATTCGCGGTCCAGGTCCCACAGGGTCAGCCCGTAGGTCAGGACGTCGAGGTCCGGGTGCTTGCGCTGGACGTATTCGAGCGGATCGGTGTCCGCCATCAGGTGACCGCGGACCCGGTAGGAGTGGATCAGCTGCTGGATCCGGGCCACCTTGTTGATCTCGTCGGCCGGGTCCACCTGCTTGTCGGCGCTCCAGCGCACAGGCTCGTAGGGGATGCGCAGGGCTTCAAAGATTTCATCGTAGAAGTTCTGCGCACCCAGCAGGAGCGAGTGGACGAGCTTCAGGAACTCGCCGCTGCCGGCTCCCTGGATGACGCGGTGGTCATAGGTCGAGGTCAGGGTGAGGACCTTGCTGATGGCGTTCTGGGCGATGATCTTCTCGCTGGCGCCCTGGAATTCGGCAGGGTAGTCAAGGGCGCCGACGCCGATAATGGCGGCCTGGCCCTTGGAGAGGCGCGGCACGGAGTGGACGGTGCCGATGCCGCCGGGGTTGGTCAGCGACACAGTGGTGCCCTGGTGGTCCTCGGCGGTGAGCTTGCCGTTGCGGGCGCGCTTGATGAGGTCCTCGTAGGTGTGCCAGAACTCTGCGAAGTTGAGGGTTTCGGCCTTCTTGATGTTCGGGACCATCAGCAGGCGGGTGCCGTCGGGCTTGGGCATGTCGATGGCGATGCCAAAGTTGACGTGCGCCGGCTGGACGGCGACCGGCTTGCCGTCCACCTCGTCGTAGTAGACGTTCATGGAGGGGAACTGGGAGAGGGCGCGGATCACGGCGTAGCCGATGAGGTGCGTGAAGGAAACCTTGCCGCCGCGGGCGCGGGCCAGGTTGGAGTTGATGACCACGCGGTTGTCGATGAGCAGCTTGGCCGGAATCGCCCGAACGCTCGTGGCAGTGGGCACCTCGAGGCTGGTGACCATGTTGGTGGCGATGGCCTTGGCAGGTCCGCGTAGGACGGAGACAACGTCCTCTTCGGGAGCCGTGGGGGCTTTGACGTTCTTGGGCAGCTGTGCCGGAATGGGCTGCGATCCGGTGCCGGCTTCGGTCTTCTTGCCGCCGTCGCGGGCCACGGTGGCGGGGGCCTTCTTGACAGGTGCAGGTGCCGGTGCCGCTGCAGGAGCGGGTGCCTGCGCGGCGGGAGGTGCCGGGGGAGCGGCGGGGGCTGCGGCCGGCGACGGTGCCGGAGCAGCGGATGCAGCTTTCACAACAGGGAGTTCGCGGGTGGGCGGGTGCGCGGTATTTCCGTTGGAAGAAGAACCGTTACCCGAGTCGAAGGATTCGAACAAAGGCCACCACTTGGCATCCACGGCGTTCTTGTCCTGCTGGTACTGCTCGTACAGTTCGTCAACGAGCCACTCGTTTCCGCCAAATTCCTCTGGTAGACGGTGGCTTGGCTGCTCTGGCAATGAAATACGCCTCTTCCATGAGTTTGATTTCTCTTTGGCCCCCCGGTGCTTCAGCACTACGTTCGAACCAGTCTCTGCGTCCCCTGAACCCAGACCTTTGCAAGTCTAGTGAGCATTTTGCGTTAACTGCCAATAAGGGTGACCCAAATCATGAAGTGACAAAGGCGGGCCTGTTTGTGGCGGCACTGCCGATTGCGCAGGCAGTCCGTTAAGGCTTGTCCGCGGGCTTTCATTCCGGCCGCGCGGCCAGTTGGCGCTCCGCCCGGCAGGGGCTGCTCCTGTAGACTGAAATTCTTATGGACAGTAAATCTAGGTGCCGGCCTGGGCGCTGTCAGCGGAGCTTGAAAAGAGCCGCCGCGCAGTCCGCCCCCAGAGCCGGCAAACCCCGACAACGCGCCCATCACCAGACCCCGGCCCAACCTTCCGCCAGCGGCAGGGGCCAGGCATCGGTATCAGCCGACCATCCTCCGCCGGAACGAAGCAGCTTCCCGCCCCTTGCGTTGCGTCCTTTTCCGCCGGCTGCCGCCGCCAAGGCGGGCTGCTGAATGGAATGGCTACTTCTTGCAGCGGGACTGCTGCTCATCGCCGGCACGGGTTTCTTCGTTGCCGTCGAATTCTCCCTCATCGCCTTGGACCAGCCCACCGTCCAGCGGGCCATTGACGACGGCGACACGGGCGCAGTGCCCTTGCTTACCTGCCTTAAATCACTGTCCACCCAGCTGTCCAGCTGCCAGCTCGGCATCACCTTGACGACGCTTCTCACGGGTTACGTGATGGAGCCGTCGCTGGGCCATCTGCTCCAGGCCCCGCTGTCCGCCGTCGGGCTTCCCGCCGTCGCGGTCGATTCCATCTCCCTGGTCCTGGCGATGGTGGTTGCCACGCTGCTGTCGATGCTCCTGGGGGAGCTGGTGCCGAAGAACATGGCGATTGCCCTTGCCTTCCCGGTGGGCCGGGCCCTGGCCGGGCCCCAGCTGGTGTTCACCACCATCTTCAAGCCCGCCATCGTGCTGCTCAATGGCTTCTCGAACAAGGTGCTTCACGTCTTCGGGCTCGAGGCCAAAGAAGAGATTTCCGGTGCACGCACCCCGGCCGAGCTGGCGTCGCTGGTCCGCCGGTCGGCTGCGATGGGAACGCTCGACGCCGGTACGGCGAACTTCATCGCGCGGACCCTGAACTTCTCCACCCGCACGGCGGCCGATGTCATGACGCCGCGGATCCGCCTCGAGACGATCGATGCCGACCAGCCCGTCTCCGACGTCGTTGACGCCGCACGCAGGACCGGGTACTCCCGGTTCCCTGTCATCGGTGACTCTGCCGACGACATCCGGGGGCTGGTGCACGTCAAGAAAGCCGTCGCCGTCCCGTGGGAACGCCGGCAAAACCTTGAAGCCGGAGCCATCATGACTGACGTGCTTCGGGTTCCCGAGACCATCCACCTCGATGCGCTCCTGGCTGAACTCCGGGAAGGAAACCTGCAGTTGGCCGTGGTGCTTGACGAATATGGCGGCACCGCGGGCATCGCCACCCTTGAGGACCTGGTGGAAGAGATCGTCGGCGAGGTAGCCGATGAGCATGACAAGGTCCGGCCCGGACTCCTGCAAAGCGCCTCCGGCGACTGGTACTTTCCGGGGCTCCTCCGCCCGGACGAGTTGTCGGAGCAGATCCCGGGGCTTAGCGTGCCGGACGAAGCGGCGTACGAGACCGTGGGCGGCTACGTCATGAGCCAGCTCGGCCGGATCGCGGTGGTCGGCGACACTGTGCCCGTCGGCGGCGGAAGCCTTAGCGTCACCCGGATGGACGGCCGCCGGATTGACCGGATCTGCTTCCGGCCCGCGCCTGAACCTGGGCTGCACGAACCCGGCGACGGGAGCAGGCAATGAGCGACTGGGCCGGAATTTTGTGGCTGGGCGTCCTGCTGCTCGGCAACGCATTCTTCGTGGCAGCGGAGTTTGCCATCATGTCTGCCCGGCGCAGCCAGGTGGAGCCGCTGGCCGATGCCGGATCGAAACGCGCCCAGACCACCTTGCGTGCCATGGAGAACGTTTCGCTCATGCTCGCCTGCGCGCAACTGGGCATCACGGTGTGCTCGCTGCTGATCCTGCTCGTCGCCGAGCCGGCCATCCACCATCTGCTGGCCGTTCCGATCGAGTCGGTAGGCCTTCCTGCGGAGGCGGCCGGCGTGGCGGCCTTTGCTGTGGCACTGATGCTGGTGACCTTCCTGCATGTCACCTTCGGCGAGATGGTGCCCAAGAACATCTCGGTGTCCGTGGCGGACAAGGCCGCCCTTCTCCTGGCCCCGCCGCTGCTGTTCATTTCCAGGCTGGTCCACCCGGTGATTTCCGTCCTGAACTGGTCGGCCAACCACATCCTGAAGCTCATGCGGATCGAGCCCAAGGATGAGGTGACGTCCTCCTTCACGCTGGAGGAGGTCCAGTCGATCGTGCAGGAGTCCACGCGCCATGGGCTCGTGGACGACGACGCAGGCCTGATCACCGGTGCGCTGGAGTTTTCCGAGCACACGGCGGGCGACATCATGGTCCCGCTGGAAGACCTGGTGATGCTGCGGGCCTCCACCACTCCGGTGGAGTTCGAAAAGGCAGTGAGCCGTACGGGGTTCTCCCGGTTCCCCATGCTGGACGACGAGGACATGCTGTATGGCTACCTCCACGTCAAGGACGTCCTCCAGATCCCGGAGGCGGCCTACGAACTTCCGATCGCGGAAAGCCGGATCAGGTCGCTGGCCAACCTCGCACTGGGTGACGAGATCGAAAAGGCAATGTCGGTGATGCAGCGCACGGGCTCCCACCTGGCCCGCGTGATCGGTCCCGACGGCAAAACCCGCGGCGTACTCTTCCTGGAGGACGTCATCGAACAACTGGTCGGCGAGATCCGGGATGCCACACAGGCCACCGGGATCAGGAGGCTCGGCCAGCCTAACGGAAGCTGACTTGCCCGCCCTCCTGTGGAGGGCGGGCAGGCCCGTTTTCTAAATAGGAATCATTCCCATTTAGGTATAGGCTGGAGAAGTCGCTTCCGCTCCCCAGATCTGAGGTTTTTCCGTGCGCCGTCGAACCGCTGCCCCCTCATTGCTCGCCGCCCTTGCCGGGCTTGGTCTCCTGCTGGCTGGATGCAGCCCGCAGCCGGCGCAGGCACCGGAGGCCGCGGGGCGGATCAACGTCGTGGCATCCACGAACGTCTACGGGGACATCGCCAAAACGATTGGCGGGGACAAGGTGGACGTGACCGCCATCATCAACAAGACAAGCCAGGACCCGCACTCCTACGAGGCAACCGCGCAGGACCGGCTTGCCGTCTCCAAAGCCAAACTCGTCATTGCGAACGGGGGCGGCTACGACGACTTCCTGAAGACCCTGGTGGAAAGCAGCAAGCTCGACGCCGGGGCGGTGCTGACCGCCGTCGAAATTTCCGGTCTGGCCCACCCCGGGGAGGAAGCCACGGGTGACGCTACGGCCCCGGCCGAAGAACACGACCATGGCGAGTTCAACGAACACGTCTGGTACAGCCTGCCCGCCATGGAACGGCTGGCGGACGGCATCGCCGGCAAGCTCGGGGCGCTGGATCCCGCGTCGGCTGCGACATTTACGTCCAATGCGGACGCCTTCAAGTCCGCCCTGGACGGCCTGCATGGGCACCTGGACGGGCTGAAGGCCGGCGCCGCCAACGCGCCGGTGGCGGTCACCGAACCGGTTCCGCTCTACCTGCTCGAGGATGCCGGGCTGGCGAACGCCACCCCCGGGGAATACACTGCTGCGATTGAGGAAGGCGCCGATGTCCCGCCCGCAGTGCTGAAGCAGGCGACGGACCTGGTGGCCTCGCGGTCGGTGCGCCTGCTGGCATACAACGAGCAGACGGAGGGTCCGCAGACCGAATCGCTGAAAAAGGCCGCCGAAGCTGCCGGCGTTCCGGTGGTGGACTTCAACGAAACCCTCCCCGAGGGCAAGACCTACGTGCAGTGGATGACGGACAATGTGAACAACATCGGCAAGGTTCTGGAGACAAACAGGTGAATTCCGTGGTCAGCCTCAGCGGGGCGTCCCTCAAGTTCGGCCGGCGGACGCTCTGGGAGGACCTGGACCTGGACATCAGGCCCGGTGAGTTCTTCGCCGTGCTGGGCCCCAACGGCAGCGGCAAGACCAGTTTCCTGAAAGTCCTGCTCGGGCTGCAGAAACTCCAGTCGGGGCAGGCGGCCGTGGGCGGCCGGGCAGTGGAGCGCGGCAGCCGCATGATCGGCTACATTCCGCAGCAGAAGTCTTTTCCCGCTGACACGCCGATGCGCGCCCGCGACCTCGTGGGCCTCGGCGTGGATGGCCACCGCTGGGGGTTGCGGCTGTCCCCGGCGAAGGCGAACCGCCGGATCGATGAGCTGCTGGAGGTGGTGGGCGCCACGGAATACGCTAAGGTGCCGGTTGGCCAGCTCTCCGGCGGTGAACAGCAGCGGCTCCGCGTGGCCCAGGCCCTGGCCACGGACCCGAAGGTCCTGCTGTGCGATGAACCATTGCTCTCCCTGGACCTGCACCACCAGCAGGCCGTGAGCGCCTTGATCAACAAACAGTGCCGGGAGCATAACAGCGCCGTGGTCTTCGTGACCCATGAAATCAACCCGATCATCGACTACGTGGACCGGGTCCTCTACCTGGCCGGCGGCCGGTTCAAAGTGGGAACCCCGGAGGACGTGATGACCACCGAGGTGCTTTCCGACTTGTACGAAAGCAACGTCGAGGTCATCCGCGCCAACGGCCGGATCGTGGTGGTTGGCCTGCCGGACGCCACTACGCACCACCACACCCATGACCACGAGCTGGCGCGGGAGGTGGCGTGATGGACGTTGACAGCATCCTGGGGGCGATCTTCAGCTTCGACAATTACGGTGAGCTGCTGGTCCTGGTCCAGAACTCAATCTGGGCCGGCGCCGTACTGGGCCTCCTGGGCGGGCTGGTGGGTACGTTCGTGATGAAGCGCGACCTCGCCTTTGCCGTCCATGGAATTTCCGAGCTGTCCTTCGCGGGTGCCGCCTTTGCCCTGCTGGTAGGCGCGGACGTGGTCTTCGGCTCGCTCGTCGGGTCGGTGGCCGCCGCGCTGCTCCTGGGCCTGATGGGCGTCCGGGCCCGGGACAAGAATTCCATCATTGGCGTGATCATGCCGTTCGGGCTGGGACTCGGGATCCTGTTCCTGTCCCTCTACCAAGGCCGCGCCGCCAACAAGTTCGGCCTGCTGACCGGCCAGATCGTGTCCGTGGACACCGTCCAGCTCCAGGCCCTTGCGGGCACCGCCGTCGCGGTCATCGCCGTCCTGCTGGCCATCTGGCGCCCGCTCAACTTTGCCAGCCTGGATCCCGAGGTCGCTGAGGCCCGTGGGGTTCCCGTGCGTACCCTTGCCCTCGTTTTCATGGTCCTGCTGGGGGTCAGCGTGGCACTGTCCATCCAGGTGGTGGGTGCACTGCTGGTGCTCGCCCTCTTGATTACGCCGGCAGCCGCAGCCATGCGCGTTACGTCTTCGCCGGTGGCCACAGTGGTGCTCAGCGTTGTTTTTGCCGTCACGGCCACGGTAGGGGGAATCCTGCTGGCGCTGGGCGGACGGATCCCCATCAGTCCCTACGTCACCACGTTGTCATTCCTGATCTACGTGGTGTGCCGCGTCATTGGCTCCCTGCGGTTCCGGCAGGGAGCAAACGGCCGGGTCCTTAGAGTTTCCCCGCAGCCTTAAGCGAACTGCAGTCCGGGCACAGGCCGAAGATTTCCACGGTGTGCGCCACCTCGGTGAATCCGTGCTCCGCTGCAGTGCGCGCAGCCCAGGTTTCCACCGCTGGCGCTTCAACCTCCACGGCCTTCCCGCAGTTCCGGCACAGCAGGTGGTGGTGGTGGCCGGTCACGGCACAGCGCCGGTAGACCGCTTCGCCGTCACCGTTGCGCAGCACATCCACCAGGCCCTCGTCGGCCAGCGACTGCAGGATGCGGTAGGCGGTGGCCAGGGAGACCGACACCCCCTGGTTTTGCAGGATCCGGTAGAGCTCCTGGGTGCTGACGAAGTCATCCAGCTCATCCAGCGCGGCGCTGACCGCCCGGCGCTGCTTGGTGACGCGCTGTTCCTTGCCGCTGCCCGCCGGCGATGGCGGAGGGGAACCAGCCTTGGCGCCGATCGGCATGGACGAACTCGCTTCCGTGGGGGTGGGTGGCAAACATCAAGATTACCAGCCGGAGCCTCGTGGACAGGCCTCTGCGGCGCACCCTAGGCTGGCGCCATGAAGCTGACCAAATACACCCATTCCTGTGTTCGGCTCGAAAAGGATGGCGGCGTCATTGTCCTGGACCCCGGCACATTCTCCGAGGCTGCTGAGGCGATGGAGGGGGCCCAAGCCGTGCTGGTGACCCATGAGCACCCGGACCACCTCGACATGGCGGCCGTGGTGGACGCCCTTGAAGGCGACCCGGCCCTGGTCCTGTACGCGCCGGAAAGCGTTGCCGGCAAGCTGCGGGCGGAAGCGCCGGGCGCAGCAGCCCGCATCCATGTGGTGGAGCCGGGTTCAACCTTCCAGGTGTCAGGCTTCGACATCCGCAGCTTTGGCGGCCAGCACGCCCTGATCCACCCCCAGATCCCCGTGGTGGCCAACATCGGCTACCTCGTGGATTCAAACGTGTACCACCCGGGGGACTCCTTCATCATCCCCGACGGAATCAAGGTGCAGACCCTGCTGGTTCCGCTGCACGCGCCGTGGAGCAAGTCGGCCGAAGTGGTGGACTTCGTCATCGGTGTGCGGGCGCCACGGGCTTTCCAGATCCATGACGGCCTGCTCAACGACAACGGCCTGGGGATCGTCGAGGGCCACGTCCAGCGGATCGGCGCGAAGTACGGCACGGAGTACAAGCACCTGGGCCCGCGGGAGTCCGTGGAGGTTTAGTCCACCAGCGCTAGGCCGGGGGAGCAGACCACTGGCCCGTGTCGAGGAAGCGGCTGATCACCGTTTCGTAAGGCTGCGGGTCCAGCCCCTGGGACGCCAGCCAGTCCGGGTTCCAGTAGTTGCCCGCATACCGTTCGCCGCCGTCGCACATCAACGAAACGATGCTGCCCGTCCGGCCGTCGGACAGCATCTGCGCCACTGTCTGCCACACGCCCCAGAGGTTCGTGCCGGTTGACGGGCCGGCATGCAGACCGGCATAAGCGCGAAGGTGGCGCATGGCGGCAACAGACGCGGCGTCCGGAACCTGGACCATGTGGTCGATCACGGACGGGATGAAGCTCGGCTCCATCCGGGCACGGCCAATCCCTTCAATCCTGGAGGGCCGGCCTGCCGGCGGCTGGGCGGTGTCACCCGTCCGGCCCGTGGCAGCGAGCCAGCCCGGATAGAACGCGGAGTCCTCCGGATCCACCACCAACAGCCGCGTGGGGTGGCTGTGATAGCGCAGGTACCTGCCGATCGTGGCGCTGGTCCCCCCGGTGCCTGCCCCCACCACGATCCAGTCCGGTACCGGATGCTCCTCGAGCTGAAGCTGGCCGAAGATCGACTCGGCGATGTTGTTGTTGCCGCGCCAGTCGGTGGCCCGTTCGGCGTAGGTGAACTGGTCCATGTAGTGGCCGTTGCAGGTGGCGGCAACTTCTTCTGCTGCCGCGTACACGTCCGATGCGTTGTCCACCAGCAGGCAGGACCCGCCAAACTGTTCGATCAGCGCGATCTTTTCCTGGCTGGTGGTGCGGGCCATCACGGCAACGAAGGGCAGCCCCAGCAGTTGGGCGAAGTATGCCTCGGAGACGGCGGTGCTGCCGCTGGAGGCTTCCACGATGGTCGTGTCCGCCCGAATCCAGCCATTGACGAGGCCGAACAGGAACAGCGAGCGGGCCAGCCGGTGCTTGAGGCTGCCGGAACGGTGGGTTGACTCGTCTTTGAGGTAAAGCTGGATGCCCCAGTGCTCCGGCAGCGGCACCGCGTAGAGGTGGGTGTCAGCCGAGCGGTTGTTCTCCGCCCGGATGGTGCGGATGGCATTGTCCGCCCACACCCGGTCCGCTCCGCTCCGGCTCGTGCCGCCATGTCCGCTGCCCTCGATCATCACCGGACCAGCCTACCGGCGGTGGCGGGCGCTGCCCCTCTAAAGTGGAAAGCGTTGGCCGTGCACCCAGGAGAGGCTGCGCGGTTGCCTGACCCGCTGCATTAAAGGAGTCCGATGAATACGCTGATGGACGTTTCCACCCTCCAGGCCCGGCTGGCCGCAGGCCGCCGCATTGTGCTCCTGGACGTGCGGTGGGCGCTCGGGGATCCGCACGGTCACGAACATTATCTTGCAGGACACCTTCCGGGGGCCGTCTTCGTTGACCTGGCCACCGAGCTTTCGGATCCGACGGTTCCGGACCGGGGGCGGCACCCGTTGCCGTCGCGGGAGCAATTCCAGGAATCGGCCCGCCGCTGGGGCGTCCGGAACGGCGACGTGGTGGTCGCCTACGATGACAGCGGCAACATGGCATCGGCCCGGCTGTGGTGGATGCTCCGTGACGCCGGCCTTACCGAGGTCTACCTGCTCGACGGCGGCCTGGCCGGCTGGCGGGCAGCCGGACTTCCGCTCGAGTCGGGTCCAGTCCGCCCTGGCGCGGGTGACGTGGAGTTGGGCAGCGGGCACATGCCCGTGGCCGACGCGGGTGCTGCCGCCGCCTGGCCGCAGCAGGGCACCTTGCTCGACGCGAGGGCAGGGGAGAGGTACAGGGGCGAGGTTGAGCCCGTCGACCCGCGCGCGGGGCACATTCCGGGCGCCATCAGCGCGCCGACAGCCGGAAACGTGGACGACACCGGCAGGTTCCTGCCGCCCGCGGAGCTGCGCCGGAAGTTCGAGGCCCTTGGCGTGCAGGATGGCGGCAAAGTCGCCGTCTACTGCGGCTCCGGGGTCACGGCAGCCCATGAGGTGGCAGCACTGGAAATTGCCGGGTTCGCCGCAGCGCTGTATCCGGGCTCGTTCTCCGAATGGTCCAACCGTCCGGAACTGCCGGTGGCCACCGGCCCGGAACCAGGAGATGGGCCGGAACCCGGGGACGGCGCCGCCCCGGCTGGCAACTTCGCAGGAGGCAAGGGTAGCGTCGCACTATGACTCCAGGACGACCCGTACCGCCGCCCCTCGCCAAACCCGTATACCCCGCCGCCGACGGCCCGTCCGCAGGAGCAGGGACGGACGATGCCGGCTTGTTGGCTGCAGCCCGCGGTGCGGTGTCCAGTGACAGCGGCCTGGTGCCCCTGACCGTAGCGCGGCGGGCACTCGCAGCGGACGACGTCGAGATCGCCATCGAATTCTGCGGGCTGTGCCACTCGGACGTGCACGCCACCCGCGGAGAGTGGGGCGGCAAGGTGTACCCGCTGGTTCCCGGCCACGAGATCGTCGGAACCGTCAGCCGCGTGGGTTCGGCCGTCACTGACTTCGCCGTGGGCGAGCGGGTGGGCGTGGGCTGCATGGTGGACTCCTGCCGCGAGTGCGACAGCTGCCTCGACGGCCTGGAACAGTACTGCGAAAGCGGGATGACCGGCACTTACGGTGCGAAGGACCGGCGCCACGGCGGCATCACCCAGGGCGGCTATTCGTCCTCGATCGTGGTGGACCGCCGGTACGTCCTCCGGGTCCCCGAATCGCTGGACCCGGCCGCCGTCGCTCCCCTTCTCTGCGCCGGCGTCACCACCTTCTCGCCCCTGCGGCACTTTGATGTGGCGGAAGGCGACGTGGTGGGCGTGGTGGGCCTGGGCGGCCTGGGCCACGTGGCAGTCAAGCTTGCCAAGGCCATGGGGGCGAAGGTGGTGGTCTTCACCACGTCCGGCTCGAAAGTCGCTGCTGCGCTGGAACTGGGAGCGGACGAGGTGGTGCTCTCCCGCGACGAAGCTGCCATGGCCGCCGCTGACCGCACCATCGACCTGATCATCGACACCGTGGCCGCCCCGCACGACCTGAACCCCTTCTTCCGCACCCTGCGCGTCGATGGGGCGCTGTTCCAGCTTGGGCTGCCGTCCGAGGCCATGCCGCCGGTCAACCCCGGTGCACTGATCAGGCGCAGGATCGCCTACGCCGGGTCGCTGATCGGCGGGATCGCCGAAACGCAGGAGATGCTGGATTTCTGCGCCGAACACGGCGTGGTGGCCGACGTCGAGGTGGTGGGCGCCGCCCATCTGAATGAGGCCTATGACCGCATGGTTGCAGGAGACGTAAAATACCGGTTCGTGCTGGACACCAGCACGCTGCAGGCACCCGCCGAGGAGGCAGACGCATGAGCACGCTTTTCACCAGGATCCTGAACGGCGAGATACCCGGCCGGTTCGTATGGCGCGAGGACGACGTCTCCGCGTTCCTCACCACCGGCCCGCTCGCCGATGGCCACACGCTGGTGGTTCCCACCGAGGAAGTGGACCGCTGGACGGACGCCTCGCCGGAGACCCTTGCCCGGGTCATGGAAGTGGCACGCCGCATCGGCGCGGTCCAGGTGGACATTTTCGGGGCCCGGCGCGCCGGCTTGATCGTGGCCGGTTACGAAATCAACCACCTGCACGTGCACGTGTGGCCGTCGCAAAGCATGGCTGACTTCGATTTCGGCTCCGCTGACCAGAACCCGGACCCGGACGTCCTGGACGCCAACGCGGAGAAGCTGCGGGTCGGTCTTCGCGCGGCAGGGTACGGAGAGTTCGTTCCGGCTTCCTGACGGGCGCCGCCCGCCGTTTCCCCGGCGGGCGGCGCCGCAGGGTCCGTACCTGTGGATCAGTCCCTGCGCGGGGTCATCGCCACCATGCCGGCATAGGTGAATCCGCCTCCGAAACCGAACAACAGCGCAGGGACGTCCGCCGGGATCCTCCCGGCGTGCCACCACTTGGAGAGACCGAGCGGGACGCTGGCCGCGGACGTGTTCCCCGACTCCGTGACATCGGTGATGACAACACGGTCCGACATGCCCAGTGCGTCCGCCAAGGGTTCGATGATGCGCAGGTTGGCCTGGTGCGCGGCCAGGACCTGGATGTCGTCCAGGGCCAGCCCGGCGCGGGCCACCACCTCGCGGGCGCGGTCCGGTGCCTTGGTCAGGGCCCACCGGAGCACTTCACGGCCGTTCTGCGAAAACCTGCCCGACGGCGGTGAGATCCTGACCGCATCGGCCATGCCGCCTTCAGACCCCCACACCACTGGTCCAATCCGCGGCGTTTCGGACGGGCGCACGACGGCGGCGCCGGCACCGTCCGCGGTGAGCACCGCCGTCGCGCGGTCCGTCCAATCGGTGACGGTCGACAGGGTCTCGGCCCCGACGACGATGGCGTGGGTGGCGCTGCCGGTGCGGATGGCCTGGTCGGCGACGCCGAGCGCGTACTCGAAGCCCGAGCATGCTGTATTGACGTCCATGATCCCCGGGCCGCGTCCGTCCCGTCCAAGCCCAAGCGCCTCGGCCACGCGTCCGGCGGTGTTGGGGGAACGCTCGGCGGCTGTCGTCGTGGCGACCACTACGAGATCGATGTCTGCGGCGGGCACCCCCGAGTCAGCCAGCGCCATGCGGGCTGCGGGGATGGCCAGGTCCACCACGGTCTCGCCCCCGGCAACGATATTCCGGGTGACGATGCCCGTGCGCTGGCGGATCCACTCGTCGCTGGTGTCCATCATGCCCTCGAGCTCATGGTTGTCCATGATCCGGGCGGGCTGGGCGTGGCCGAGCCCGGCGATCTCTGTCCCTGCCGGGCCTTGGGCAAGCGTGAGCTTCATGGAGTTCCTCTCGTTGGGGGGACCGCGGTCAGGCGGGGGCCAGTGCCCTGTTGAGCACGGTGCGGATACGTTTCTCTGACACGGAGTAGGCGGTGCCGAGCTCGACGGCGAAAAGGCTTACCCTGAGTTCCTCGATCATCCAGCGCACCTGGGTTAATTCATGTCCGGCGCGGCGCCCGGGCAGCAGCGCGGAGACGGCGTCGTCGTAGTCGTCCTCGAGCCGCTGCACCACCGCCATGCTGAGGGCGTCGCGCTGGACGTTGCCTGGCAGGCGTTCGAGCCGCTTTTCGATCGCCGCCAGGTAGCGGGGCAGTTGGCTGAGCTGGCCGTAGCCCGTGCGTGCCACAAAACCCGGATAGACCAGCTGTTCGAGCTGGCTCTTGATGTCATTCAGGGCACTGATCAGGGCCAGGCTGGTGGTGCCCTTCAACTGCTTTTCGATCCGCCGGGTGCTGGCCAGGATGCGCTCCACCACGGCGGTCACGGTGAAGACGGTGTCGATCAGTTCGGCCCGCACCAGCTCATAGAGCCCGTCAAAAGCCTTGCGGTCCCAAGGCAGTTCCGCGGGGGTGAGCTTGTCGATGGCGGCAAGCGCACAGTCGGCGATCAACGCCGCTACCGAGCCGTGCGGATTCTGGCTGAAGGTGAGCTTCTCCGTGTTGCTCAGGTGTTCCAGGACGTAACGGTCCGGCGCCGGGACGCGCAGCGCCAGCAGCCGGATAACGCCGCCGCGCATGGCGTCGAGCTGTTCCTCCTGCGTCTGGAAGACACGAAGGGACACCGACTTCCCTTGGTCCACCAACGCCGGATAGCCGGTCACCGTGTGCCCCTTGACCAGGCTGCTGACCTGCCGCTCGATCGTGCCGAACGTCCACTCCGTCAGGCCGTCCCGCTCCACGAACCCGTTGGCGGCACCGGCCGCCTGCTGGCCGCCGGGCCGCGCAGCCGCCGGGGACCCGCCGTCGTGCGTTGCGCCGGGTTCCCGCTGCACCTTGCCGTTGCGGGCCGCGGTGGACGCCGGGGTGGCACCGAGCGACTCGGCGATGGCGCGCCGCGTGGCGGGTGCAAGCCGTTCCTGCAGCTTGGCAAGGTCCTTGCCCTCGCCGAGGACCTTGCCCTTGCTGTCCACCACCTTGAAACTCACGCGCAGGTGCGGCGGTACCGCATCCCAGTTCCAGGAACCGGGCGGAATGATCGCGCCGCGGAGCCGGCGCAGCGCGAGTTCGAGCGAGGGCTCAAGCTCATCCGTGGCCGGATCGAAGTCCGACTCCAGGACGGCGACTGCCTGCCGGGCTACGTCGGGGGCCGGGACGAAGTTCTTCCGCACCTGCTTCGGCAGGGACTTGATCAGGGCGGTCACCAGCTCAACCCGCTGCCCGGGAATCAGCCAACGGAACGGCGCGTCCTCCAGCTGGTTCAGGAACAGCACCGGCACTTCGGCAGTGACGCCGTCGGACGGATCGGGCGCCGAGCCCGGCGCCACGGGGTGGAACTCGTAGGTGAGGGGCAGTTCGAAACCCTTGTGCAGCCACGTCCTGGGGTAGGCGGACTCGTCCAGGTCATCGGCATCATCGCTCAGGAGCAGTGATTTGTCGAAGTCCAGCAGGTCCGGGTGCTCCCGGCGGGCGTCCTTCCACCACTTGTCGAAGTGGCGTTCAGAGACCACGTCCTGTCCGATGCGGGCATCGTAGAACTCGAACAGCGTCTCGTCGTCCACCATGAGGTCGCGGCGGCGCATGCGCGCTTCGAGTTCCTCGACTTCGTTCAGGAGCGCCCTGTTGCGGTGGAAGAACTTGTGGTGGGTGCGCCAGTCGCCCTCCACCAGGGCGTGCCTGATGAACAGCTCGCGTGCAACCACCGGGTCGACCCGGCCGTAGTTAATCCGGCGCTGGGCGACAATCGGGACGCCGTAAAGGGTCACTTTCTCGTAGGCCATGACGGCGCCCTGGCGTGTGGACCAGTGCGGCTCGCTGTAGCTGCGCTTCACCAGGTCCGGCGCCACCTGCTCAGCCCAGAGGGGATCGAACCTGGCGGCCACCCTCGCCCACAGCCGGCTGGTCTCCACCAGCTCGGCTGCCATCACGAACGTGGGGGATTTCTTGAACAGCGCCGATCCGGGGAAGATTGCGAAACGGCTCCCGCGGGCACCGGCATATTCGCGCTTGCGCTCGTCCAGGATGCCGATATGGCTCAGAAGCCCGGAGAGCAGGCTGATGTGGATGCCGTCGTGGTTGCCCACCGGGTCCGCCAGCCGCTTGTTGTCCAGGCTGATGCCCAGCGGCCGGGCCAGCTGGCGGAGCTGGGCAAAGAGGTCCTGCCATTCGCGGACCCGCAGGTAATTGATGAACTCGGCGCGGCACAAGCGGCGGAACGCCGACGACGAAAGCTCCTGCTGCTTTTCCTGCAGGTAGTTCCACAGGTTCAGATAGCCCGTAAAGTCCGAGTTTTCGTCGCGGAAGCGGTTGTGCTTTTCCGCTGCCAGCTGCTGCTTGTCCGTGGGGCGCTCGCGGGGATCCTGGATGGTGAGCGCCGCGGCGAGGATCATGACTTCCCGTACGCAGCCGCGTTTGCCGGCTTCGACGATCATCCGGCCCAACCGGGGGTCCACCGGCAGTTGCGCGAGTTTCTGCCCGACGGCGGTGAGCCCGCCGCCGCGGGAGTCGTCCTTGGCCCCGGCCTTCCCCGTTGCTTTCTGCGGCCGGGGCGGAGCCAGGGCGCCCAGTTCGCGCAGCAGGGTGACGCCGTCGTTGATGGCGCGGGTTTCCGGCGGTTCGACGAAGGGGAAGTCCTCCACGTCCTTCGGCCCCCGGGCGACGCCCATAGCGGTCATCTGGAGGATGACGGCAGCCAGGTTGGTCCGCAGGATCTCGGGATCCGTGAACTGCGGGCGCGCGTCGAAGTCTTCCTCGGAATACAGGCGGATGGCGATGCCGTCCGAGACGCGGCCGCAGCGTCCCGACCGTTGGTTCGCCGAGGCCTGCGATACCCGTTCAATGGGAAGCCGCTGGACCTTGGTGCGGTGCGAGTACCGCGAAATGCGGGCGGTGCCGGTGTCGATGACGTATTTGATGCCGGGCACTGTCAGTGACGTTTCCGCCACGTTGGTGGCCAGCACGATCCGGCGTTTGTTGCCCGGGTGGAACACTTTGTGCTGTTCCTGCAGGCTGAGGCGTGCGAACAGGGGGAGTATTTCGGTATTGGCCAGCCGGCGGTTGGCCTGGACGCGTGCCTGCAGGGCTTCCGCGGCGTCCCGGATCTCGCGCTCACCGGAGAAGAAGACCAGGATATCGCCGGGCGCCTCCGCGGCCAGTTCGTCGACGGCGTCGCAGACGGCATCCAACGGGTCCCGGTCCTCTTCGAGTTCGTCGTCCGAGGATTCGTCCTCGTCCGATGCCGGCTGGGAGAGCGGCCGGTAGCGGATTTCCACCGGGTAGGTCCGGCCCGAGACTTCGATGATGGGAGCGGGCTTCTCCGGGGTGCCGAAGTGGTTGGCAAAACGCTCCGGATCGATGGTGGCCGAGGTGATGATGACCTTCAGGTCCGGCCGCTGGGGGAGGATGCGTTTGAGGTAGCCCAGGATGAAGTCGATGTTGAGGCTGCGTTCATGGGCCTCGTCGATGATGATCGCGTTGTACTTGCGCAGCAGCTTGTCGCGCTGGATCTCAGCCAGCAGGATGCCGTCGGTCATGAGTTTGACCTTGGTCGCCTTGCTGACCTCACCGGTAAAGCGGACCTGGAAGCCCACTTCCTGGCCGATGTCCACCCCAAGTTCCTCGGCGATGCGCTCGGCCACGGTCCGTGCCGCCAGGCGACGCGGCTGGGTATGGCCGATCAGACCGTTGTCCCCCAGGCCCAGTTCCAGGCACATCTTGGGTATCTGAGTGGTCTTTCCGGAGCCCGTCTCGCCGGCGATGATGGTCACCTGGTTGGCGGCGATCGCTGCCATCAGATCGTCGCGGCGCTCGGATACCGGCAGCTCGGCGGGATAGGAAATATGAAAAGTCATGGCTGCAGACAAGTCTACTGCCGCAGGGGGAGGCCCTTCGCGCCCGCCTTCATTCCTGCCCGGAGCCGGCACTGCCCGGGCCGGACTCCTCCGCGGCCGCACGTGCGGTGTCCACCAGGACCCGCCAGGGGCCGGTGAGGGCCTGCTCCGGCAAGGCCGCCCGGCGCTGCCCGGCACTGATGGAGTAGAAGAAGCGGTCCGGCTGCGGGGACTCAAAGGCTGCGGCGGCCGCCCGCTGGGTCCTCGGGACCGCATCCCAGGGGCATGCCTCGACGATGGGCTGCCACTGGTTGAGGTCGGTGTCCGTCCGGGCGTCCACTGTCCATACCCGCGTCATCGCCGCGAGCCCCCCGGTACGCTCCACCTTGATTTTCATGGCCTGGTCCCCGGGCTTCCGTGGAGCCAGGCTGCCGGTCCCCAGGCAGCCTGGCTGTGGCTAAATTTTGACCTTCACAGTCTCCCACGCCTGCCGGACGGCGTCATGCTCTGCCGATCCTTCGCCGTAAAGCTCCCCGGCGGCGCGTGCCGTGGCACGTGCGAACACGGTGAACGTTGCCGCCGGCGGCAATGAACCGCTGGTCAGTGCCTCGTACCAGATACGGCCGGGACAGTCCCAGGCGTAACCGCCCAGGGCCTCCGCCACCAGGTAGAAGGCGCGGTTGGGGATGCCGGAGTTGATGTGGACCCCGCCGTTGTCCGCGCCCGTGCGGACATAGGAGTCCATGGAGTCCGGCTGCGGGTCCTTGCCCAGCACGTCGTCGTCGTACGCGGTTCCCGGAGCCTTCATGGAGCGCAGGGCGCGCCCCTGCACCTGCGGGGTGAAGAGGCCTTCGCCGATCAGCCAACTGGCCTCGGACGTGGCCTGGTTCTTCACGTACTGCTCCACGAGTGCGCCGAAGACATCGGACATGGATTCGTTCAGGGCGCCGGCCTGGTTCCGGTAGGCCAGGCCCGCCGAAAACTGCGTGACGCCGTGGGCAAGCTCGTGCCCGATGACGCTCACGGACTTGGTGAAGCGTTCGAACACCTCGCCGTCTCCGTCCCCGAACACCATCTGGCTGCCGTTCCAGAACGCATTGTCATAAAGCCTGCCGAAATGCACCGTGGCGTTCAGGTGCAGCCCGAGACCGTCGATGGAGTCACGGCCGAAGGCGTCGGCATAGAGCCGGTGCGTGTGGCCGAGTCCGTCGTACGCTTCATCGGTGGCGGCATCCTGCGTTGCCGCGGCTCCCTCCTTCCTGGCCAGGTCTCCCGGGAGCGTTTCAGTGCTGCGGGCGTCGTAAATGGTGCGGTTCACCGGCCCGGGCTTGGCAGGAAGCACGCCAGGTGGGAGAGCCGGAACCTGTTGTGCGCGGGCGACGTGGAAGGATGCGACGTGGCCCAGGGCCTTCCGGGCGGCGGCAGCAGCGGACGAGAATCCCGGCGCGTCCTGCCGTGCCAGGCGCCGCAGCAGGTACGGCGGAACGATGGAACAAAATGGAACGTGCATGGCGTAACCCCCTCAGCTAGGTGGTGCCAGCCTACGAGGGGGCACCGACAATCATCGGCAGGCCGCTTGCTGAAAATTCACCAGCCCTCCGCCCGCCTGCCACCAGCCCATGTGGGTACGGTAGGCCCATGGCACAGACCCCGAAGCGGAAGAAACCCGGTTCCACCCTGCTGACCGTCATCATCGCCTTCCTGGCGAACTTCCTTGTTGCAGCAGCAAAGTCGGTGGCCGCCGTCCTTTCCGGGTCGGCCTCCATGGCCGCGGAGGCAGCGCACTCCTGGGCGGACACCGGAAACCAGGTGTTCCTGTTCCTCGCGGAGCGGCGGTCAGCCCGTCCGCGGGACGCGGCACATCCCATGGGGTACGGCCGCGAGGCCTACGTTTGGTCGATGTTTGCCGCATTCGGGCTCTTCACGGCGGGCGCGGTGGTGTCCATCATGCACGGCATCCAGGAGATCATCTCGCCGGAACCGGCCGCCGACTTCACGGTGGCGTACGTGGTGCTCGGCGTGGCGTTCGTCTTCGAGGGCATCTCCTTCATCCAGGCTTTCCGGCAGACCCGGAAGGCGGCCCGCGAACTGGAACGCCACACGTTGGAGCAGGTGCTGATCAGTTCGGACCCCACGTTGCGCGCCGTGTTCGCCGAGGACTCGGCCGCCCTGATTGGCCTGGTGGTGGCCTTCATTGGGGTCTTCCTGCACCAGGTGACGGGCTCGCCGCTGCCGGATGCTGTGGGCTCAATCGTTGTGGGCGTGCTGCTGGCCGTCGTCGCCGTCGTCCTCATCGACCGCAACCGGCGCTTCCTGGTGGGACAGGGCGTCACCCCCGACATTGAGCGCTCCATCGCGGAGCGGCTGCTGGAGCACCGCGAGATCTCCCGGCTCACCTACCTGCACCTGGAATTCGTGGGCCCGCGCCGGCTGTACCTCGTTGCCGCGGTCGACCTGGAGGGGGACCACCCGGAGCACGAAGTGGCCCGGACGCTGCGCCGGATCGAGCGGGACCTGGAGGACCACGCCACCGTGGAGGAAGCCGTGTTGACCCTGGCGACGCTGGATGAGGCCACGCTGCGCTTCTAGTCCTGCGGTGTTGCCGGCCGCGTTCGACGGCGGTGCTGCCACGGCAGCAAACAAAAACCCCGCCGTATGAACGGCGGGGTTTTCAGGTGGTGCCCTCGGTAGGATTCGAACCTACGGCCTTCTGCTCCGGAGGCAGACGCTCTATCCCCTGAGCTACGAGGGCAATCCGGATATCCTGCCGTTGCCGGCGGGACGTCCTAGAGCTTAGCACCTCAGTAACCAGAGAACGAATCGACATGCACCCGCCGTGCACCGGCGCTTTTGGCGGCCCGGCGGAGCGAGGCGGCGCTGGCCGGCGACCCCGAAACGTAGACCTCGCGACCGGCGATATCGGGGACAAGGGCCAGCAGCGCATCCCCGTCCAGCCTGCTGCCCGCGTTCCCGCTGCGGCCGCCCGCAGCAGTCAAGCCGGCAGGAGGCTCCGAACCGTCGGCCAGCTGCACCAGCACCCGGATGCCGGACCCGCGGAGCTCCTCAACGTAGGCAATTTCATCCGCACTCCTGGCGAGGTACAGGAGGACGGCGTCCCGCTGGTGCAGGCCGCCCGATGACAAGTGTGAGACAAAGGGAGTAATGCCGATTCCGGCGGCGATGAGCAGCACGGGCTGCTGCGGGTCGCGGGGGAGGACAAAGTCCCCGCCCACCGAGGTGGCCATCACCTCATCGCCGGGCTGCAATGCCAGGAGGGCCTTCTTGGCGTGGGACAACGGCCCGGCTGTCCGCACGCCAAACTTCACCGCACGTTCCTGCGGGGAACCTGCAAGGCTGAACACCCGGCGTCGGCCTTTTCCGTCGGATCCGGTGTGCGGAAGGTCCAGCTCCATGTACTGGCCCGGCAGGAAGCGCACCGGACGCGAGGGCCTGAAGGAGAACTCTGCGGTGCTTGGCGTCAGCGGACGGACGCCCGTGAACTGCAGCCTTACGCTGCCCCGCTGGCCCGCAATGAAGGCGAGGAGGTTGCCGAGCAGCAGGGCAGCCTCCGGCGAATTGGCAAGGAAGCCCAGGTTGTAGGGGACGGCGAAGACCACCCCGACCGCGGCGGCCAGTGCCAGCTGCTGCCAGCGGCGGGGAGGCAGGGTCAGGGGCTCGGTGAGCATGAACCCCACGAAGAACAGCACGGGGCGCTGGGCCAGTGCCTGCCACAGACCCGTCCCGGCTGACATGCCGGAGCGCATCAGCTCCGCGGTGATGATGGACGTGGCAACCAGGATGAACACTAAGCCCATGGGGAACTTGCGCGTCCGGTAGAGCACCAGCGCAATGCCCGGAACCAGCACCCACAGCATGGCAGGCGTTGCGGCCCACCACGTTGCGACGTTGAGCCCTGTGAGTCCGGTGACGAAGGCTCCGGCGGCAGCCGGGTTGAAGATGTGCCGCCCGCGCCAGGCCAGGGCGTATTTCGACGCCGATGCCAGCAGGCAGGCCAGCGCCACGCCGGCCAGATCCATTGGCTGCAGGGACGGCCAGAACAGGAAATACAGCAGCAGCCCGGTGATCAGGGAGGACTCCGAATGCGGGTTCACCCGGAAGAGCGCCGCCAGCGCACGGTTGGAGGCGTAGGTCAGGCCCAGGCACAGCACCAGGTGCGCCAGCATTTCCGGAACGCCAAAGGTCAGCCAGCCCAGCACGTTGAGCAGCAGGCTGTATGCGGCGAGGGCAGCAAGGACCAGCAGGATGAGCCGGTACATCGTGTACCGGCCAACGGCGCCGGCCATGCGCCCGGCCAGGGACGCAGCGGCAGCCGGGGTTTCCACGGGGGTCATGAGAACAGTGTCCCTTCAAATCCGGGCGAATAGGCGGCGCTGCCGTCTGAGAATACGGTCAGCCAGGAGAAATCGAACACTTCGTCAAGCACTGCGCCGGGGACGAAGAACAGTGCGGTGGCCAGGGCATCGGCCACCATGGCGGAGTCCGCAAGCGTCCAGGTGGCGACGGCGGTCCGGACCGGCTGCCCAGTGGTCCCGTCGAGGACGTGGTGCAGTCCGTCCCCCCAGGCGCGCCGGTTGGCGGCAGAAGCGCAGAGGGACCGGTCCGCCAGGTCAACGATTCCGATGGCCTGGGCAGGGTTGTACGGGTGCTCGAGACCGATCCGGACGCCCTCCGTTCCCCGCGCCAAAAGGTCTCCGCTGCCGTCAACCACGAAGTTCTCCACCCCGGCGGCGGCGAGTTCGGCGGCCAGCAGGTCAACCAGCAGGCCCTTGCCCGCGGCGCCGATGTCCAGCACCACCGGGGCGCCCGCGGTAACGGTGGTTCCCTCCCACGCCAGGACCGATTCCCAGGCAGGGGCCGGCAGCGGAGGCCCGGCGGGTTCCAGAGCATAGCCGGCGCCGTATCCCAGGCGTTCCAGGCTGCCGCCGATGAGGGGCGTCATGGCGCCGGCGCTAACGCGGTACAGCGTTGCGTACAGGTCGCCGAGGGCGGCGGCCTCCGCCGGGAAACTGTAGCTGCCGGGTTCCCGCGCCATTGCCGCCACCAGGGAGTCGAGCCGGAAGCGGGACCACGCGGCGTCGAACCTTTCAACCCTGTCCAGCAGCCGCGCCCGCAGGGACGGCGGCAGCGGCAGGGAAGTGGAGATGACCCAGTGGGTCCCGATCCCCGTAAACGCAAAGTCCTCCCGGCCGGCGGACACGCCTTACTGCGCCTCCGACTTGATCTTCTCAAGCGCCTGGTTGAACCCGCCGCTGGTCAGCGACGAGCCGGCTACCTTCGAGACCTTGAGTTCGTCGATGTTCCTGCCCACCACCTGCGCTGCGATGCCGCCGGCAAATTCGCCCTGGAACTTGCGGGTGTTCGGGTTGGACGGGTGCTGGGTGATCCGGACGTCCGTGACCTTGCCTGCCGCGAGCGTCAGCTGCACGCCCACGGTCTCCGTGCCGTTGGGCGAAACGTAGTTTCCGTCCGCGCTGTAGGTCCCGTCCTTGTACTGGGCCCCGCTGCCCGCCAGCGTGGACGTTCCGCCCGAGGGGGCGGCCGGAGTGGTTTCGGCGGAGGAAGGTGCGCAGCCGGCCACGGTTCCCGCCAGGGATAGGCCGGCAATCCCAACAAAGACGCGCTTGCCTACTGCGCCAGCAGTTGTTGCCCCCTGGGTGACAGTGCTTTTCGGCCTGGAGAATCTCATCAAGGCTCCCGTTTCGTTTATCGGTTACGTCCCGCGCCTGTGGCTACGGTCTTGTCAACGCCGGAGGGGCGCGATTGGTTCACTGTTTGCCACGCTTCACAGGCTTAAGTAGCGGCAGGCAGCGGCCGGGCTCCAAATTCTTTGCTGTCACCGGCCCCCGGTAGTCTAGAGGGGTGACTCCCGAAGAACTTTCCCTCGCCATATCCGCCTGCCTCAAGGACGCCGTCGCCGCCGGCGAGATTGCCCTTGCGGCATCAGCAGTTCCCGAGGACGTGCGCGTGGAGCGACCCAAGAACCGGGACCACGGCGACTGGGCCACCAACATCGCCCTGCAGCTGGCCAAGCAGGCCGGCACCAATCCGCGTGAGTTTGCGAGCGTTCTCGGCGCCCGCCTGAAGTCGATCAACGGCGTCTCCGCCGTGGACATTGCCGGCCCCGGCTTCCTGAACATCACGGTGGACGCCGCCGTAGCCGGTACCCTCGCGAAAACCATCGTCGAGGCCGGAAAGGAGTACGGGACCAACGCCGCGCTCGCCGGGCGCACCGTCAACATGGAGTTCGTGTCCGCCAACCCCACCGGCCCCCTCCACATTGGGCACACCCGGTGGGCCGCGCTGGGCGACTCCATTGCGCGGGTGCTGCGCGCTTCCGGCGCTGACGTCACGGCCGAGTACTACATCAATGACGCCGGCTCACAGATGAACACCTTCGCCACATCCGTCTACTCCCGCCTCCACGGCCTTCCCGTACCCGACGGAGGCTACCCGGGCCAGTACATTTCCGACCTTGGCCACGAGGTCCTTACCGCCCACCCGGACATCCGCGAACTCACCGAAGTTGCCGCCCTGCCGGTCATCCGCGCCGCCGCCTACGAGGCGCAGATGAAGGACATCAAGGCCACCCTGGCGGACTTCGGCGTCGAATTCGACGTTTTCTTCTCCGAGCAGGAATTGCACGACGCCGGCGCGATCGAAAGTGCCGTGGCGCGCCTTCGCGAGCAGGGCCACGTGTTCGACGACGGCGGCGCAGTCTGGCTGCGGACCACGGACTTTGGCGACGACAAGGACCGCGTGCTGATCCGGGCCAACGGCGAGCCGACCTACTTCGCCGCCGACGCCGCCTACTACCTGTCCAAAAAGGACCGCGGCTTCACCGAGAAGATCTACCTCCTGGGCGCCGACCACCACGGGTACATCAACCGGCTCAAGGCCATCGCGGCCGCCGCCGGCGACGACCCCGAGGTCAACATCGAAGTCCTGATCGGCCAGTTGGTGTCCGTCAACGGTGCCAAGCTGTCCAAGCGGGCCGGCAACATCATCGAGCTCAAGGACCTGATCGACTGGCTCGGCAAGGACGCCGTGCGCTATTCGCTGGCGCGCTTCCCCGCGGACTCGCCGTTGACGCTGGACCCGGAGCTGCTGAAGAAGCACAGCAACGAGAACCCTGTGTTCTACGTGCAGTACGCCCACGCCCGCTCCCGCGGAGCCGCGCGCAACGCTGTCGCTGCCGGCGTCGAGCGCCACGTGGACGGCCAGGAGAGCTTCGACGCCTCGCTGCTGGACCACGCCACGGAGAACGAGCTGTTGTCCTACCTCGGCAGCTACCCCTCGGTCATTGCCAAGGCCGCGGAACTGCGCGAACCGCACCGGGTGGCGCGCCACTTGGAAACCATCGCCGGTGCCTACCACCGCTGGTATGACGCATGCCGGATCGCCCCCATGGGCGACGAAGCCGTCACCGACCTCAACCGCACCCGGCTGTGGCTCAACGATGCCACCAGCCAGGTGCTGGCCAACGGCCTGGACCTGCTGGGCGTTTCCGCGCCGGAACGGATGTAACAAGATGTCAGTAGCTTCGAACACCGCCGCGTCCCCGCTTGCCCCCGAATGGCTGCAGGTCCCGGCCGACCTGAACACGCTGCACGAGCCCATGTGGGCCGGCAGCGTGGTCCGCAACGACGCCGGTGTCCTCACCGTGGGGGGAGTGGACGTCCAGGAGCTCAAGGCGCAGTTCGGCACGCCCCTGTTCGTCATGGACGAGTCCGACTTCCGGGCCCGGGCCCGCGCCTTCAAGGACTCCTTCGATGCCGCCTTCGCCGACATCTGCGGCGGCGTGGACGTCTACTACGCCGGCAAATCCTTCCTCTGCACCGCCGTGGTGAAGTGGGTGGATGAGGAAGGGCTGCGCCTGGACACCGCTTCCGGCGGCGAACTGGCGGTCGCGGCCCGCGCCGGAATCGCCGGGGAACGGGTGGCGCTGCACGGCAACAACAAATCCGACGCCGAAATCAACCGTGCCCTGGACATGAAGCTGGGGCGGATCGTGGTGGACAGCCTCGCCGAACTGGTCCGGGTCGGCGCGATCGCCCAAACGCGCGGCGAACAGGCAAAGGTCATGCTCCGGCTCACGCCCGGCGTGCACGCCCACACACACGAGTTCATCGCCACCGCCCACGAGGACCAGAAGTTCGGCCTCTCCATGGCGGCCGACACCACCGACGAGGCCGGCATCTCCGCCGCCGAGGAAGCAGTGGCAGCGGCCTCGGTCCATCCCGGCATCGAGCTGCTCGGCCTGCACTGCCACATCGGCTCGCAGATCTTCGAGCCGGACGGCTTCGCGCTGGCCGCCGAAAAGCTGCTCCGGTTCCTGGCAGCCATGCAGGAAAAGTACTCCATCACCATGCCCGAGCTGGACCTCGGCGGCGGGTATGGCATCGCCTACACCCCGGTGGACACCCCCCGCCCCGCGGCGGAAATCGCGACGGCAATGGCCGCCGTCGTGCGTTCCACCTGCGCCGAGCTGGGCATCGCTGCGCCCCGCATCTCCATCGAGCCCGGACGCGCGATCGTGGGCAGCACCACCTTCACCCTGTATGAGGTGGGCACGCTCAAGACCGTCCGCGTCGACGCCCCGGCAGTTTCCGGCGACCGTGACGGCGGCAACAACGTTACGTATCCGCGCCGCTATGTTTCGGTGGACGGCGGCATGAGCGACAACGCCCGGCCGGTGCTGTACGACGCGGATTATTCCGCAATTCTTGCCTCGCGCACGTCAGCGGCGGCCCCGCAGCTGTCCCGCGTCGTGGGCAAACATTGCGAGAGCGGCGACATAGTTGTTAGAGATGTATATCTGCCCGAGGACGTGGCAGCCGGTGATCTGCTTGCTGTACCGGGAACCGGCGCCTACTGCTGGGCCCTCTCGAGCAACTACAACTATCTGGCCCGGCCGGGCGTTGTCGCGGTGCGCGACGGATCTGCCCGGCTGATTGTCCGCGGGGAAACCGAAGAAGATCTGCTGAACCGCGACATGGGAGCCTGAATGACGGAAATGCGAACCCTGAAAGTAGCCCTGCTGGGCTGTGGCAACGTTGGGGCCCAGGTTGCGCGGATTCTCATTGAGGATGCCGACGCCCTTGCCGCCCGTACCGGAGCCCGCCTGCAGCTCAGCGGGATTGCGGTGCGCAACGTCAACGCGGACCGGGAGGTGGAACTTCCCCAGGAACTCTTCACCACCGACGCCGAAACCCTGGTCAAGGACGCCGACCTGGTGATCGAGCTGATGGGCGGCATCGAGCCCGCCCGCACGCTGATCCTGTCCGCGCTGCGCAACGGCGCCTGCGTGGTCACCGGCAACAAGGCCCTGCTGGCCCAGGACGGCCCCACCCTGTACGAAGAGGCTGACAAAGCCGGCGTCCAGCTCTCCTACGAGGCCGCCGTGGCCGGTGCCATCCCAATCCTGCGCCCCATCCGGGACAGCCTCGCCGGCGACCGGATCACCCGCGTGCTGGGCATCGTCAACGGCACCACCAACTTCATCCTTGACCAGATGGACACCACCGGCGCCCAGTTCGCTGATGCCCTGGCCGAAGCCCAGCGCCTTGGCTACGCCGAAGCGGACCCCACGGCAGACGTCGAAGGCCACGACGCCGCCGCGAAGGCCGCCATCCTTGCCTCCCTGTCCTTCCACACCCGGTTCGGGCTGGAGAACGTCCACTGCGAAGGCATCACGTCCGTCACCGCCTCGGACATCGCAGCAGCAAAGGACGCTGGCTTCGTCATCAAGCTGCTGGCCATCGCCGAAAAACTGGTCGATGCCGACTGCAAGGAAGGCGTGTCCGTCCGCGTGCACCCCACCCTCCTGCCGCGCGAGCACCCGCTGGCCGCTGTCCACGGCGCCTTCAACGCCGTCTTCATCGAGGCCGAAAACGCCGGTGAACTGATGTTCTACGGCCAGGGCGCCGGCGGAACCCCCACGGCGTCTGCCGTCCTGGGTGATCTCGTCTCCGCCGCCCGGCGCCTGGTCCTGGGTGGCCCGGGACGCACCGAGACCACCACCGGCCACGTTCCCGCCCTGCCCATCGACGCGGCCACCACCAGCTACTACATCGGCCTGGACGTTGCCGACCAGCCCGGCGTGCTGGCGAAGATCGCCCAGCTCTTCGCCGAGCACGGCGTCTCGATCGAAATCATGCGGCAGACCATCCACCGCGACGCGGAATCCAACGTGGAGAGCGCCGAGCTGCGGATCGTCACCCACCGCGCGTCAGAGGCTGCCCTTGCAGCCACCGTCGAGGCCGTGAAGGGCCTGGACGTCATCAATTCAGTTACATCCGTTCTGCGGGTAGAAGGAGTCTAAGTGGCTCACCAATGGCGCGGCGTCATCCGCGAATACGCTGACCGTTTGCCCGTGACGGAATCCACCAGGGTCATCACCCTGGGGGAGGGCGGCACCCCGCTGGTGCACGCACAGAAGCTTTCCGAGCTCACCGGCTCCGAGGTCTACCTCAAGGTCGAGGGCATGAACCCCACCGGCTCCTTCAAGGACCGGGGCATGACCATGGCCATGACCGCCGCAGTGGCTTCCGGGGCGAAGGCCGTGGTCTGCGCCTCCACCGGCAACACCTCCGCCTCCGCCGCCGCCTACGCCACCGCTGCCGGCCTCAAGTGCGCCGTCCTGGTACCCGAAGGCAAAATCTCCATGGGCAAGCTCAGCCAGGCCATCGCCCACGGTGCCACCCTGCTGCAGGTTGACGGCAACTTCGACAACTGCCTGGACATCGCCCGCAAGCTGGGTGAGTCCTACCCGGTGTTCCTGGTCAACTCGGTCAACCCCGCGCGCATCCAGGGCCAGAAGACGGGTGCCTTCGAAGTGGTCGACGCACTGGGCGACGCCCCGGACATCCACGTCCTGCCCGTGGGCAATGCCGGCAACATCACGGCGTACTGGAAGGGCTACAAGGAGTACTCCGCACCCTTCGAATCCGAAACTGCAGGCACCCTCCCGGCCGTGTCCACCAAGAGCCCCGCCATGTGGGGTTTCCAGGCCGCCGGGGCTGCGCCTTTCGTCGCCGGCCACCCGATCACGGAACCGGACACCATCGCCACCGCCATCCGCATCGGCAACCCTGCTTCCTGGGACGGCGCGGTGGGGGCCCGTGACGAATCGGGCGGACTCATCGACGCCGTCACGGACGAGGAAATCCTGAACGCGCACCGCTGGCTGTCTGCAAAGGAAGGCGTCTTCGTGGAACCCGGTTCCGCTGCAGGCGTGGCCGGCCTGCTCAAGAAGCACGCCGCAGGCGAGGTCCCCAGCGGAAAGACGATCGTCATCACCGTTACCGGGCACGGACTCAAGGATCCCCAGTGGGCCCTGCGCACCGAAGACGGCAGCGACGTCCAGCCGGTCAAGGTCCCCAACGACGTCGTCACCGTGGCAGCTGAACTGGGACTGGAAGAAAAATAGCCTTGGACACCACCTCGCAGGCCGCCGTCGGACTGCAACTGATCGAGCCGGGCCAGCGCGTCACCGTCCGCGTCCCCGCCACCACGGCAAACCTTGGCCCCGGCTATGACAGCCTGGGCCTTGCCCTGGCACTGCACGACACCCTGACCGTCGAGAGCCTGGACACCGACGAACTGGTGTTCGACCTGCGCGGCGAAGGTGCCGAGACGCTGCCGCGCGACGCCAGCCACTTGGTCATCCGGGCCATGGATGCGGCGTTTGAAAGGCTGGGGTACCGGCACGGCGGCCTGAAGGTGACTGCCGAAAACGTCAACCCGCACGGGCGGGGCCTGGGCTCTTCCGCCTCCGCCGTGGTGGCCGCTGTTTCCGCTGCGAACGCGATGGTTCCGGCCGAAAGCAGGCGCGGGAAGGAATGGATCCTCCAGCTCACCAGCGAACTGGAAGGCCACCCGGACAACGTGGCACCCGCCATTTTCGGCGGACTGGCGCTGTCATGGCAGGACAGTGAGCAGTACAGCAGCACCAGTGCACACGTCGTAGGATCGGTCATTCCCATCGTTGCCGTCCCCGACTACGAGCTGTCCACGGAGGCGGCCCGTGCGCTGCTGCCGGCGTCGGTGGGCCACCATGCCGCCGCCATGAACTCGGGACGCGCCGCGCTGCTGATCCATGCGCTCACCGCCAAGCCGGAGTTCCTGCTGGCCGGCACCGAGGACTATCTGCACCAGAGCTACCGCGCCGAGGCAATGCGCCCCAGCGCAGCGCTGATCGCGGCCCTCCGCAAGGCAGGCTACGCGGCGGTGGTTTCCGGGGCCGGGCCCACCGTGCTGGTGCTCGCCAACGGCGCCGACCAGGCCAACGATGCCCTCGCCTTCATCGATGCCTTCACCGCAGCGAACACGCCCGGCATTGGCTGGCGTGTTCTGAAGCTCGCAGTGGACGTTGAAGGTGCTAAGGTGGACTTGCACCGGCGGTAATTCCGCCTATCTGATCTGCTCCTGCATCAGTTGCTTTTTGATCTACGACTGTGAATGTATTCCGGTGCCGCCTGCTTGGTCTGTCGCAGGAACCTGCAGCATCCAACTGCCCCTGAACCGTCAGCCCGGTGTTGCGCCACGGGTGCAACGCAAGGTGAATCAGTATCCGGCCCTGCTGGCCGAAATCCAACCGGCAAGGCCGAAATCCCGGCTGCAGATCTGAACTGCAGCCCAGATCACATCATCGCGTCCAGCTCCCAGTCTGGACGCCGTCGAGGGGGAAGGATCCTTCGTGACCGAAACCACTGAGCTGTCGCCAGCTGTGGAACTATCATCTTCTGCAGCCGGTGCGCCGGCTGCAACCGCCAAGAGCAGCGGCCTCGCCGGCCTCAAGCTCGCCCAGCTGCAGGCCCTCGCCAGCCAGCTCGGCATCTCCGGCGGATCCCGCATGCGCAAGGGGGACCTGGTCTCGGCCATCTCCGCGCACCGTGCAGGCACCCTGACCACCAAGGCCCCTGCCAAGGCAGCGGAGAAGGCCACCGAAAGCCCCGTGGCTCCCGCCGCCGCGCCTGCCTCCGCTCCGGAGGCTGCAGCAGCTGAGGCTCCCGCCGCGGAAGGCACCCGGGCCCGCGGTCGCGGCCGCAGCCGCCGCGCCGTCAGCGACGGCGTGGTTGCCCCGGCAACCGAAGCTCCCGCCGCCGAAACCGCCCCTGCACCTGCCGCCGCCGGTGCCGAGGCGCCGTCGGCTGCTCCCGTGGAAACCCCCGAGGCAGCCGAAGGTGCCGAACGCCGCCAGCCGCGCACCCGCAACCGCCGCCGCGGCGAAGCAGCCGCCGCTTCCGTGCAGGAAGCACCGGCAGAAGCGCCCGCCGAGCAGCCCGCAGCAGACCAGCGCGGCGCCGAACAGCGCACCGAAACCGCCCCTGTTGAGGCCGGCGACGCAGGGCAGCGCACCGAGCGCCGCGAAGGCGGCCGCACGCGGGGCCGCGACAACGCCCCCCGCGACTCCGACGGAGGCCGCGACAACGCCGGCAGCCGCGAAGCCGGCCAGCGTGAAGGCGGCCGCGAGGGCCGCGACAACCGCGACAACGACGATTCCGACGGCGGCAGCCGCCGCAACCGCCGCAACCGCCGCGACCGGAACGACCGTTCCGGCGGCCAGGACCGGGACAACTCCCGCAACGACCGCTTCCGCGACCGCAATGACCGCCGCCGCGGACGTTCGCAGGGCCCGGACGTGGACGACGTCGAAATCACCGAGGACGACGTCCTGCTGCCGGTCGCCGGCATCCTGGACGTCCTGGAGAACTACGCGTTCATCCGCACCTCCGGCTACCTGCCCGGCCCCAACGACGTCTATGTCTCCCTGGCCCAGGTCAAGAAGTACAACCTGCGCAAGGGCGACGCCGTCGTCGGCGCCATCCGCGCACCCCGCGAAGGCGAGGACCGCAACCAGCAGTCCAACCGCCAGAAGTTCAACGCCCTGGTCCGCGTCACCTCGGTGAACGGCAAGACCGCCGAAGAGCTGAAGGACCGCGTCGAATTCGCCAAGCTGGTTCCGCTCTACCCGTCCGAGCGCCTGCGCCTCGAGACCGACCCCAAAAAGATCGGTCCCCGCGTCATCGACCTCGTGGCCCCGATCGGCAAGGGCCAGCGCGGCCTGATCGTCTCCCCGCCCAAGGCCGGCAAGACGCTGATCCTGCAGTCCATCGCGAACGCGATCACCACCAACAACCCTGAGGTGCACCTCATGATGGTGCTGGTGGACGAACGTCCCGAAGAAGTCACGGACATGCAGCGCACGGTCAAGGGCGAGGTCATTGCCTCCACCTTCGACCGCCCCGCCGACGACCACACCACCGTGGCCGAACTCTCCATCGAACGCGCCAAGCGCCTCGTGGAAATGGGCATGGACGTGGTGGTCCTCCTGGACTCCATGACCCGCCTGGGCCGTGCCTACAACCTGGCAGCACCGGCCTCGGGCCGCATCCTGTCCGGTGGTGTCGACTCCGCAGCCCTCTACCCGCCCAAGCGCTTCTTCGGCGCCGCCCGCAACATCGAAAACGGCGGCTCGCTCACCATCCTGGCCACCGCACTCGTCGAGACCGGCTCCAAGATGGACGAGGTCATCTTCGAAGAGTTCAAGGGCACCGGCAACATGGAACTGCGCCTGTCCCGCCAGCTGGCGGACAAGCGCATCTTCCCCGCCGTGGACGTCAACGCGTCCGGCACCCGGCGCGAAGAGAACCTGCTCTCGCCCGAGGAAGTCAAGATCATGTGGAAGCTGCGCCGCGTCCTCTCCGGACTCGAGACCCAGCAGAGCCTTGAACTGCTCACCAACAAGATCCGGGAAACCCAGAGCAACGTCGAGTTCCTCATGCAGGTGCAGAAGACGACGCTTGGTGCGAAGTCGGATAACGACAAATAGCTGAGTTAAGGGGCGGGGTGTCGGTGCCTTGCGTGGTTCGCCGCGCGGGTTTTCCGCCCCCGCCCCTTCGCGTGGCGGCTCAGTCCTGACGGACGTGAGCCGCCACGCTCCGGCAGGCCCGATGCCACTCCCGGGGCGGAAAACCCGCGCGTCGGGCGTCCGTCCCACCATACGCCCGGCCTGCTTTGGGATTGGATTCCTGCGCCCCACTAAAATGGAGCGCAGAACGAAAGAGGTTTAAGAATGTTTGAGTCCGTACAGGGCCTGCTTGATGAGCATGATGCCATCCAGGCGCAGCTGGGGGATCCTGCTGTCTATGCCGACCAGCGGCTTGCCCGGAAGCTGGGGCGGCGGTCGGCTCAGCTCAATGGCATTGTCGAGGCGTACCACAAGTGGGAGGGCCTCCGTGACGACCTTGCTGCGGCTAAGGAGATGGCTGCCGAGGATCCCGAGTTCGCCGCAGAGGTGCCCGAACTCGAGGCCTCGCTGGAGACCGCTGCGGCCAAGCTGCGCCGGCTGCTCATTCCGCGCGATCCTGACGACGCCCGCAACGTGATCCTGGAGGTCAAGGGCGGCGAAGGCGGCGACGAGGCTGCCCTCTTCGCCGGCGACCTGCTGCGGATGTACACGCGGTACGCGGAATCGCGCGGCTGGAAGACCGAGATCATTTCCGCCACGGAGTCCGACCTGGGCGGCTACAAGGACGTCCAGGTGGCCGTCAAGGGCAGCTCCAACGATCCCGCCGAAGGCGTCTACGCGCGGCTTAAGTTCGAAGGCGGCGTGCACCGCGTCCAGCGTGTCCCGGTCACGGAATCCCAGGGCCGGATCCACACCTCCGCCGCGGGCGTGCTGGTGCTGCCGGAAGTTGATGAGCCCGAGGAGCTGGAAATCAGCCCCAACGACCTCAAGATCGACGTCTACCGGTCCTCCGGCCCGGGCGGCCAGTCGGTGAACACCACGGACTCCGCCGTCCGGATCACCCACCTGCCCACCGGCATCGTGGTGGCCATGCAGAACGAGAAATCGCAGCTGCAGAACCGCGAAGCCGGCATGCGCGTCCTCCGCGCACGCATCCTGGCGCACCAGCAGGAGCAGATCGACGCCGCCAACTCCGAACAGCGGAAGTCCCAGATCCGCACCATGGACCGGTCCGAGCGCATCCGCACCTACAACTACCCGGAAAACCGGATCGCGGACCACCGCACCGGCTACAAGGCCTACAACCTGGACCAGGTCATGAACGGCGACCTGGAACCCGTCATCCAGTCCGCCATCGAGATGGACGAACAGGCGCGGCTGGACGCCATCGGCGACTAGCACCCGCGGTATGACAACAGGGCAAGGCCAGTCCCTCGCGGACGCCGTCACCGAGGCAACCGCAGTCCTGCGGGATGCGGGCGTACCCAGTCCCCGCGTGGATGCCGAACTCCTCGCCGACCACCTCCTGAAGGTGGGGCTGGGCCGGCTCCGCGCGCTGATGCTGGGCGACACGCCCGCGCCCGAGGGCTACGCCGAACTCGTTGCGGAACGGGCCGGGCGCGTGCCGCTGCAGCACATCACCGGCGTGGCGCACTTCCGCTACCTCGAACTTGCGGTGGGTCCCGGGGTCTTCATTCCGCGCCCCGAAACGGAGTCCGTGGTACAGCTCGTTATCGACCACGTGCGCGGCATGGCCCGTCCGCGGATCGTCGACCTGGGAACAGGCTCGGGAGCCATCGCCGGATCCATCGCCAAGGAGGTGCCGGGCGCCGAGGTGCACGCCGTGGAATACAGTGCCCTCGCACACGCCTGGGCGTCGAAAAACCTCGCCCCCCTGGGGGTCAACCTCGTCCTGGGGGACCTGCGCAACGCGCTGCCGGAGCTTAACGGAACCTTCGACGTCGTGGTGTCCAATCCGCCGTACATCCCCGCTGAAGCCATCCCCAACGAGCCCGAAGTGGCCCTCCATGACCCGCCGGAAGCGCTGTACGGCGGGGGAGCGGACGGCATGGAACTCCCGGCGGCGGCAGCGGCCTCCGCTGCCCGGCTCCTGCGCCCCGGGGGCTACTTCGTGATGGAGCATGCCGAAGTCCAGGCAGCCTGGATCGCCACAATGCTCGGCAGGGGACCCTGGACCATTATCAGCACGCATCTGGACCTCAACGGCAAGGAGCGCGCCACCAGCGCCATCCTTGCCGGGCCGGACCACACGGAATGAAAGAATAGGCCAGTGACAACAACCTACGACTGCAGCACCGACGACCAGCGTGCCCAGGGACTTGAGCATGCCCAGCGTGCCATCAGTGAAAAGAAGTGCGTGGTGCTCCCCACGGACACGGTGTACGGGATCGGGGCGGATGCCTTCTCGCCGCAGGCCGTCACCATGCTGCTGGTATCGAAGGGACGCAGCCGCGCCATGCCCCCGCCCGTGCTGATCCCCCGGATCAACGCCCTGGACGGCCTCGCCACGGAGGTCTCTGCCGACGCCCGCAAGCTCGCCGAGGCCTTTTGGCCCGGCGGCCTGACCCTGATCCTGCATGCCCAGCCATCGCTGGACTGGGACCTCGGCGAAACCAAGGGAACCGTGGCGTTGCGGATGCCCGCGGACGACGTCGCCCTGGAACTGCTGACGCTCACGGGCCCGCTCGCCGTCTCCTCCGCCAACCGCACCGGCCAGGCGCCGGCCCAGACAGCCGCGGCCGCACGTGAGCAGCTCGCGGATTCCGTCGAGGTGTACCTGGAAGGCGGCCCCCGCCCCGTCGAGGGCGAGGCCGGCGTGCCGTCAACCATCGTGGATGCCACCGGGCCGCGCCTGCGGGTGGTCCGCAATGGGGCGGTCAGCCTGGACCAGCTCCGCGAACACGTTCCCGGCGTCCTGGGCCTGGGGGAGATCCCCATGGCGGAGGAACCCGACGCGCCCGAGGCCGCACCCAGCGCCGCAGGCAGCAGCGCCGTCAACACCGACAACCTTCCGGGGAACTGATATGCAGCCCAAAGTGGCCGTCGCGGCCGTAACGTTCGACCGCCATGAAGAACTCGGCCTGCTGCTGAAGGGCCTGGCCGCGCAGACCGCGCCGATCCACTCGATCGCCCTCGTGGACTCCGGCACCGTTCCGGCCACGGACGTCATCAAGGCCGGGGGAGCGCAGAACATCAACTACCTGCGCTCCGAGGCGAACCTCGGTGGTGCGGGCGGCTTCGCGTACGCCATCCTGGCCGCCATGGCCAGCGGCGCGGAGTGGATCTGGCTGATGGACGACGACGGCCACCCGGAAGACGGCAGCTGCCTTGCCGAGCTGCTCCGGACTGCCGCCGAACACCAGCTGGACATCGTCAGCCCGCTGGTCGCCGCCACGGCCGACCCCAACCGGCTCTCCTTCAATTTCCGCATCAACGGGCTGCTGACCAACGACCGGTCCCGCCTGGCACCCATGGGCTATTTGCCCGACATGGTGCACTTCTTCAACGGCGCGCTGATCCGGACCGACGTCTTCTACAAGATCGGGATTCCGGACGTGAAGTTCTTCATCCGCGGCGATGAAGTGGACTTCCTGTCACGGGTGAAAAAGGCCGGGCTGAAGTACGGCACCCTGGCTACCGTCGCCGTGCAACATCCTGCCACCTGGACCGAGATGAAGCCGGTCTTCGGCGGGTTCATCACCCCCGTCATTCCGGAGGGCGACTTCAAGCGCTACTGCTACTTCCGGAACCGGGGCTACCTCACCCGGAAGTACCGGAACCTGCGCTGGTTCAGCGCCGACATCGTCGGTTTCCCCTACTACTTCCTCAAGACCGGGGACCTCAAGGGCCTGGCGAAATGGTTCCGGGCCTACTCCACCGGTTTCCGCGGCAAGGGCTTCGGCTCGCCCGCGGAACTGATGTCAGCCAACAGCTAGGCCGCCGTGGAGAACCTGTTCGCCGTCGTCGTGACATACAACCGCGCCGACTTCCTGCAGAACCTGCTCGGTTCCTTTGCCCGGCTCAGCACCGCCCCGGCGCGGATCCTCGTGGTGGACAATGCCAGCACCGACCACACGGCCGACGTCGTTGCGCGTGCGGCGGATGCCGGCGGACCGCCCATCCAGTACGAACGGCTGGAGCGGAACGTCGGCGGCGCGGGAGGGTTTTCCCGTGGCGTGGAGCTGGCGCTGGAGGCCGGCGCCGAATGGCTGTGGCTGATGGACGACGACGTCGAGGTGCTCCCGGGTGCCGTGGAGGCCCTGGACAGATTCACACCGGACTATTCGTGCATGATCGGCCGCAGGTATGACGCAAACGGCAACCCGTTCTTCTGGCAGCACCACTTCGTCGAGGCCCTGGGTATCTTCCTGCCAGTCTCGCGCGATGTGTTCAAGCACTCGGACGTGTTCCGCACCAACGTGGGAAATTTCGAGGGAATGTTGATCCGCGCCTCCGTGGCCCGGTCCATCGGCCTGCCGGACCCCCGCTTCTTCATCACCTGGGACGACCTGATCTACGGCTGGCTCGCAGCGCAAAAGACCCCCGTGGTGTACGTCAACGCTTTCGTCATCAAGAAGGTCCGCGCACAGCGGCAGGTGGACCTGGGCCTGCGGCACCTCAACGATTCGTCGGACCTGAGCCGCCGCTACGTCATGCGCAACCGCGGGCTCGTTGCGCAGTACCTGCGGGCCCACGGAAAGTACAACCCGCCCGGGTTTGCGGCCGGAACCGCACTGACCTTCCTCAAGGAACTCGTCCGCCTGGTCCTCGTCGAACGCACCCTCAAGGGGGCCGGGGCACTGTGGCAGGGGTGGCGCGAATCCCGCAGCATCCTCGCGGACACCGGCTGGACGCCGATGCCTGCCGTGCCCGCCTATCCGGGACGGGGAACCGGAAGAGATTAGTATCGTTCTAGGCCCCGGCGCCGTCCGACAGTGTTGCGGCGGGGAATTTTGAAACAGGCGCCTGGCCGCCGTGGTAGTGGAAGTCGGTTGCAATCTCCGTTGAGTACGAAATCTGAAACGCGCGCACCTGCCGCAGTACGGGACGAGAAGCCCGCCCTCTGGATCTGGATCCAGCTCTTCCTGGACTCCATGTCGTGGGTCGTGGCAATCGTCCTGGCGCTGCTGCTGCGTTATGAGATGGGCATCCGCGTCGAACAGTTCGCCGGCGCGCTGGTGATCTCCGCCATCGCCATCGTCGCGCAGGTTGGAGCAGGGTACTCCCTGGCCCTGTACCGGGGCAGGTACCCGTTCGGCAGCTTCCAAGAGGCCAGGGCACTGGTCTTCGTCACCGTCATCGCCGCGGCCTCGATCACTGCCAGCTTGCTGGTCCTGTACGAGGCCATCAACATCGGCCGCAGCGTGGGCCTTATTGCCTTCCCCTTCGCCTGCCTGTTCATGGCCGCCACCCGGTACGCCAAGCGGCTGTACGTGGAGGGCAAGGCCCGTCCCGGCGACGGTGCCCAGAACACCCTGGTCTACGGCGCCGGCTTCCTCGGGAACTCGCTGGTGACCCGGATGCTGCAGGACCCCGACTCGCCGTACTTTCCCGTCGGCCTGATCGACGACGATCCCGCCAAGAAACACCTCCGCCTCTCCGGCGTCCAGGTGCAGGGCCGCGGCGACGACCTTCCTGCCATCATCCGCCGCACCCGCGCCACGGTCCTGGTCGTGGCCTTCGCCAACGTCGAGGCTACGGTGGTCCGCCGCATCTCCGACGCCGTGGCAGGGCTGAACGTCCGCGTGCTGGTGCTGCCGCCACTGCGGGACATGCTCGGCAGTGGTGCTCCTGCCGGTTTCTCCGACTTCCGGGACGTGGCCGTCGAGGACCTGATTGGCCGTCGCCCCGTCGACATCAAAGTGGACGAGATCGCCGGGTACATCAAGGACAAGCGCGTGCTGGTCACCGGCGCCGGTGGCTCGATCGGCTCGGAGCTTTGCCGCCAGATCGTGCAGTTCAATCCTGCGGAACTGATCATGCTGGACCACGACGAAACCGGGCTGCAGCAGACCCAAATCTCCATCACCGGCCGCGGCCTGCTGGCCGGCCGCGATACGGTGCTGGCCAACATCCGTGATGGTGAGGCGCTCCGGGACATCTTCGAGGACCGCCGGCCGGAAGTGGTGTTCCATGCCGCAGCCCTGAAGCACGCCCCGTTGCTCCAGCAGTATCCGGTCGAAGCGTGGAAGACCAATGTGTGCGGCACCCTGAACGTGCTGCGGGCGGCCCAGCGCGCCGGCGTCTCGCACTTCGTGAACATCTCCACCGACAAGGCGGCGAACCCCACCACCGCCCTGGGCCACTCCAAGCGGGTGGCCGAAAAGCTGACGGCGTGGATGGCCGGCCAGACCGGCAGGACGTTCGTCTCCGTGCGCTTCGGCAATGTGATGGGCAGCCGGGGCTCGATGCTGCCCCTGTTCACCGAGCAGATCCGGGTTGGCGGTCCCGTGACTGTCACCGATCCCGACGTCACCCGCTTCTTCATGACGATTCCTGAGGCGTGCCAGCTGGTGATCCAGGCCGGCGCCATTGGCGCCGGCGGGGACGTGCTGATCCTGGACATGGGCGAGCCGGTGCGCATCCTGGACGTCGCGCAACGGATGATCGCGATGTCGGGCAAGGACGTGCAGATCATCTACACCGGCCTGCGGCCCGGTGAGAAACTGCACGAGGAACTCGTGGGCACGGGCGAACTGGATCAACGGCCGCTGCATCCGAAGATTTCCCACACCCGCGCCACCGAGCAGGATCCGGACAAGCTGGACCTCCAGGTCTGGCTGGCCCGGTGCGAGGCGGAACAAGGCATCAACGGAGTCATTCCGGACGACCAGTCCGACGACGCCGGCGAGATCAGGGTGGCGTCATGACCCCGCTGGTCCTCGTCGCCGTGATCACCCTGCTGGCCAGCCTGCTGCTGCCCTTTGCAGTAAAGCCGTGGCTGGTGCGGATGGGCGTGGTGGATGTCCCGTCGGCCCGCTCGTCGCACGTCAAAGTGACCCTTCGCGGCATGGGCGTCGCCACCGCGCTCGCCACGGTTATCGGCTATGGCGCCGCGGTGCTGCTGGGCGTCGTCACCGTGGACCGTTCGTTGTCCGCCGTCATGCTCGGCATCATTTCCGCGTGTGCCGTGGTGGGCTGGATCGAGGACCTGCGCGGCATGTCCATCCGTGGCCGGGCAGCGGCACAACTGGGCATCGGGGCCGCGGGTTCGGCGCTGCTGATCATGCTGACGGGGCAGTCTTTCTGGTGGCTGCCGCTGGCTGCGGTCGCCATCGCTGCGTACGTCAATATTGCCAACTTCATGGATGGCGTCAATGGCATTTCCGGGCTGCACGGCGTCACGGCCGGCGGCGCCTATGCGGTGGCAGGGATGCTGGCGGGGCAGCCCTGGCTGACCGCAGGCGGAGCGGTGCTGGCCATGTCCTTCCTCGGGTTCCTGCCGTGGAACCTGGGCCGGGGTTCGGTCTTCCTGGGCGACGTCGGCAGCTACCTGCTGGGCGCGTCAGTGGCGGCCCTTGCAGTGGCGGGCTTCCTTGGCGGCGTCTATGTCGAGTACGTCCTCTCACCGATCCTGGTCTATGCCGCCGACACGGGCTATACCCTGCTGCGCCGGATCAAGGCGGGGGAGCGGTGGTACGCGTCGCACCGCGAGCACGTCTATCAGCGCCTCACGGACGTCGGTTTCACGCACCTCCAGTCGGCTGCCACCGTCACGGCATGCACCGCTGCCGTCATCATGCTCGGGTTCGTGGCCGCCACGGCGCCGCTTCCTGTCGTGGCTCTTTGCGTGGCCGCGAGCCTGCTGGTACTTGTCCTTTACCTGGCCAGCCCCGACCTGATCCGCCGGTACCGCCGCCGGTCCAAGGTGACCCGCCTGCCGGTGACCTAGCCGTGTTCTATCTCGTGTAGAATTTGAGTGCAGCCCAAGCTGCCACTCCACCCCCTGCCTCCTGGCGATCTGCCATGTGGTGCCGACGATTGGGATCGAATGACCTCCAACGCCGAGTCCGGACCTGCATCCGGCCATGGCCACGTTGGCGCCTCCGGTCCCACCCGTTCGCTCTGGCTGAACCTGCTCAGGCGCAGCTCCATCGCCGCCGTGTCCGGACTTGTGCTGTGCGCGGTCCCTGCGGGCCTCCTCAACGGAGCCAGCGGCGCCGTATCCAGTCTCCTTGGCGGCCTGCTGGTGATGCTGTTCTTCGGCATCAGCCTGCTGGTGGGCCACTTCGTGGGACGGCGCAATCCGTCCGGTGCGATCGGGATGTTCGTGGCCACCTACTTCATTAAGGTGGTTGGCTTTGCCGCCGTCCTGTTCGTCGTGGGTACCCCTGACTGGCTCGATGGCCGCTGGTTCGTCATCGGGGCGGTCGTCGCCGTCGTACTGTGGCAGGCTGCTGAGATCCATGGTTTCAGCAAAGCCCGCCTGCAGATCTACAACGATCCAGAGGAGAAGGAGGCCCCCAATGCGTAACGCACGCAAACGCGGCGCTGCCGGAAACGGCAACCGCGGCTCCGGCGCATCCGCTCCCGGCGTTTCCGGGGACAACTCCGACGGCGGATACAACGCCGGGATGGCCGTCTTCAGCTACATCATTGGCGGAATCATCGTCTGGAGTTTGATAGGGTGGGGACTGGATTATCTGTGGGGAACGCGCTGGATTGTGCTCGCAGGCGCTCTGCTTGGAGCCGTCGGAGGTTTTTACCTTTCCCACATGCATGGCCTCACCAGTTCCCGCAAAAAAGCTGGTGAGCGTCCTGCTGCCAGCGGGCCGTCCAAGGACGGCGACACGAATGCCAAATAATTTCACAGGGGGAACAGCAGGCCGCCAGGCCCTTGGTCCCCGCCCAACGCCCAATGATGGACACTGCAGAGAGGAAACGCGTTGATCGCGCTTGCGCTCCCGGCCCAAGATTCAGGAGAGTTTACTCCTCCTGGTATTAACGAAATGCATTTGCCGGCAATCCTGCCGTGGGGTGCCGCAGAAGGATTCTCCAAGCAGATGCTGCTGGTCCTCCTCTCTGTCGCCATTATCGCCACCTTCTTCGTGCTTGCCGCACGCAAGCAGCAGCTGGTACCCGGCAAGCTCCAGTTCGCCGGCGAGGCCGCCTACGGCTTCGTCCGCAACGGCATCGCCAAGGACATCATCGGCGGCAGGGACTTCATCAAGTACGTCCCCCTGCTGTTCAGCCTGTTCTTCTTCATCCTGGTGAACAACATCTACGGAGCGATCCCGCTCATCCAGCTGCCCACGTTCTCCCACGTCGGCGGAGCCTACGTGCTGGCAGGGCTCGTCTACTTCACCTGGATCGCCATCGGCGTCAAGAAGAACGGCCTGCGCTACTTCAAGCTGGCCACCGTTCCGTCCGGTGTTCCGTGGTTCATCCTGCCGATCGTGATCCCGATCGAGATCATCTCCAACTTCCTGGTCCGTCCCGTGACGCACAGCCTCCGTCTGTTCGCCACCATGCTCGCCGGCCACCTCATCGTGATGATTGCCGGATCCGGCATCGAGTACCTGGTCATGCAGGAGAACGTCCTGCTCAAGGGCACGTCCGTGCTGGTGCTTGCCGGCGCCATCGCCATGTACATGCTTGAAGCCCTGATCATGGTCCTGCAGGCCTACGTGTTCACGCTGCTGACCGCGATCTACATCGAAGGTGCCCTGCACGCCGACAGCCACTAGGCCCACGCCGCCGGGAGCACCGCTCCGGCGGCACTTACAGAATTCCCCTCGCGGGGATGAAGCAACCCAAACAACCTGCCACATGGGTGGCATCTTGAAAGGAAGAAAAATGGAAGGCAATCTCAACCTCGTAGGTTACGGTCTGTCCGCAATCGGCGGTGGTATCGGTGTTGGCCTCGTCTTCGCTGCCTACATCAACGGCGTTGCACGCCAGCCTGAGGCCCAGCGTGTGCTGCAGCCGATCGCGTTCCTTGGCCTTGCGCTGACCGAAGCCCTCGCCATCCTCGGCCTGGTCTTCGCCTTCGTTCTCTAGTCCTAGAGCGAAGCGAACTTTCAGAACCGAGTAGAAAAGGACGGGTGAAACATGAATCAGCTGATCATCTCAGCCGCCACTGAGGGCGAAGTCAACCCCCTGATGCCCAACCTCTGGGAAATGGGCGTTGTCCTCGTGGGCTTCCTCATCCTCTTGTTCATCGTGGTCAAGTTCGTTGTCCCGATGTTCGAAAAGACCTTCGCCGCGCGTGCCGAGGCCATTGAAGGCGGCATTGCAAAGGCTGAAAAGGCCCAGGCTGAGGCGTCTGCTGCACTCGAAGAGTACAAGCAGCAGCTGACCGACGCCCGCACCGAAGCAAACCGCATCCGTGAGGAAGCCCGCGCCGAAGGTGCACAGATCCTTGCGGACCTCAAGGAGAAGGCTGCTGCCGAGTCTGCCCGCATCACTGCGCAGGCCCACGCACAGATCGAGTCCGAGCGCCAGGCGGCCGTTGTGTCCCTGCGCTCCGAGGTAGGCACCCTGGCTACCACCCTTGCCGGCCGCATCGTGGGCGAAGCGCTCAACGACGACGAGCGTGCAGCACGGGTTGTTGACCGTTTCCTGGCAGATCTGGAGACCCAGAACGCAGGTGCAGCTAAGTAATGGCAGGCGTATCGAGCGAATCGCTGGCAACAGCGCTGACCGCGCTGGAGGCCAAGCTTCCTACCGCGTCGCTGCAGCTGGCAAAGGAACTCTTCGGAATCCTGGAAATGGTGGACAGCTCGGCTGGCTTGCGCCGTGCCCTGACTGATCCGTCCCGGAACGGTGACGAAAAGTCGGCGCTGGTCAGGAAGCTGGTTGGCGGAAAAGTCTCCGCTGATGCCGCAGAGATCGCGGGCGGATTGGCCGGTTCACGCTGGGCATCGGCGCGGGACATCGGCGATGCACTCGAGACTCTTGCCGCAACGGTGGTCATTTCCGTTGCTGAAAACAAGTCGGCCGTTTCTGCCTCCGGCATCACTGGCCTGGAAGAGCTGGAGAACGAGCTGTTCTCCTTCAACCAGGCTGTGGCTTCCAGCCACGAGGTACAACGTGCTCTGTCCGAGCCGCAGGCCAGCGCCGCCGCCAAGGCTGCGCTTGCCGAAAAGCTGGTGCCCGGTGTCAGTGAGGAAGCCAAAGTCCTCATCACCCAGGCAGTCACCCAGCCCCGCGGCATCAAGGCCACGCGCCTTGTGGAACGGTTCGCCGAGCTGGCGGCCAAGCGGCAGCAGCGCTGGATTGCTACGGTCAGCGTGACCCGCCCCCTGACGTCGACGCAGCTGTCCCGCCTCCAGGCGGGCCTGAACGCGCTGTACGGGCGGGAACTGAAGGTCAACGTCAACGTTGACCCGGCACTCATTGGCGGCATCCGCGTTCAGGTCGGTGACGAAGTGCTCGACGCTTCGGTGATTGCCCGGTTGAACGAACTGCAACGCCAGCTGGCCGGTTAGCCGGACAAGCACAACCAAACTGATAGAAACCCCGGTCATCTAACGGTGATCACAAAAACAGGAGAGCAGGGACTGCAGATGGCCGAATTGACCATCAACGCCGACGACGTCCGTAATGCGCTGAACGAGTTCGCGGCGTCCTACGAACCCGGAAACGCAGAGCGCGTAGAGGTCGGCCGCGTAACCACCGCTAGTGACGGCATCGCCCGTGTTGAGGGCCTTCCCTCGGTCATGGCGAACGAGCTGCTGCGCTTCGAGGACGGCACCCTGGGCCTGGCCCAGAACCTTGACGTCCGCGAGATCGGCGTCATCATCCTCGGTGACTTCACCGGCATCGAAGAAGGCCAGGAAGTCCACCGCACGGGACAGGTTCTGTCCGTCCCCGTCGGTGACGCCTTCCTCGGCCGCGTGGTCGACCCGCTGGGCGTGCCCATCGACGACCTCGGCGAGATCAAGGCCGAAACCACCCGTGCGCTGGAGCTGCAGGCTCCCGGCGTGACCCAGCGCAAGTCGGTTCACGAGCCGATGCAGACCGGCCTGAAGGCCATCGACGCAATGATCCCGATCGGCCGTGGCCAGCGCCAGCTGATCATTGGTGACCGCCAAACCGGCAAGTCCGCCATCGCGATCGACACCATCATCAACCAGAAGGCCAACTGGGCTTCCGGTGACGTGACCAAGCAGGTCCGTTGCATCTACGTCGCCATCGGCCAGAAGGCGTCCACGATCGCCGCCATCCGCCAGACCCTCGAGGACAACGGCGCGCTGGAGTACACCACCATCGTGGCGTCTCCCGCTTCCGACCCCGCAGGCTTCAAGTACCTGGCACCGTACGCCGGTTCCGCCATCGGCCAGCACTGGATGTACGGCGGCAAGCACGTCCTGATCGTGTTTGATGACCTGTCCAAGCAGGCAGAGGCCTACCGTGCAGTATCGCTGCTGCTCCGCCGCCCGCCGGGACGCGAAGCCTACCCGGGCGACGTCTTCTACCTGCACTCCCGCCTGCTGGAGCGTTGCGCCAAGCTCTCCGACGAGCTCGGTGCCGGTTCCATGACGGGCCTGCCGCTGATCGAGACCAAGGCGAACGACGTTTCCGCCTACATCCCGACCAACGTCATCTCCATCACCGACGGCCAGATCTTCCTGCAGTCGGACCTCTTCAACGCCAACCAGCGTCCTGCTGTCGACGTGGGTGTTTCCGTGTCCCGCGTGGGTGGTGCCGCACAGGTGAAGTCCATGAAGAAGGTCTCCGGTACGTTGAAGCTGGACCTGGCCCAGTACCGGGACATGCAGGCATTCGCTATGTTCGCCTCGGACCTGGATGCGGCGTCCCGCCAGCAGCTGACCCGTGGTGCCCGCCTGATGGAACTGCTCAAGCAGGGCCAGTACTCGCCGTTCCCGGTCGAGGACCAGGTTGTGTCCATCTGGGCCGGCACCAACGGCTACCTGGACGACGTTCCGGTTGAGGACATCAGCCGCTTCGAAGCCGAGTTCCTGGAGCACCTGCGCCACAAGTCCTCGATCCTCACCACGCTGGCCCAGACCAACGTGCTGGACGACGACACCGTTGCCGCTCTGAAGTCCGCGATCGTCGACTTCAAGAAGGGCTTCTTCGGCGAGGGCGACAACCAGCTGGTAGGCGCCGGCCACGAGGAGCATGAAGCTATCTCCGAGGGCGACGTTGACCAGGAAAAGATCGTCAAGCAGAAGCGCTAGTTCCGCATCGTCCAGGTGTGCCGGGCCGCAGGGTCCGGCACACCCGGCGACGGAATGTTAGGAAAGGATAAGTATGGGAGCCCAGATCCGGGTCTACCGCCAGAAGATCAGCTCGACCACGTCGATGCGCAAGATCTTCAAGGCGATGGAACTGATCGCTACCTCGCGCATCGGGAAGGCCCGTGCGCGCGTAGCAGCTTCACTGCCTTACGCGAACGCGATCACGCGCGCCGTTTCTGCTGTCGCCAGCCAAAGCGAAATCGACCACCCGCTGACCACTGAGCCGGAGCAGATCCGCCGTGCCGCAGTCCTGGTAATCACCTCGGACCGCGGCCTGGCCGGTTCCTACTCGGCCAGCGTCCTCAAGCAGGCGGAAGGTCTCAACGAGCTGCTCCACGCCGAAGGCAAGGAAGTCAAGACCTACCTCGTGGGCCGCAAGGCCCAGGCCTACTTCGATTTCCGGGGCCGCGAGTATGCGCGGGTCTGGACCGGAGGAACCGACGCCCCCGAGTTCAGCACCGCCCGTGAAATCGGCGAGGCACTGCTGGCCGACTTTGCGGCGTCCTTCGAAGACGGCGGAGTGGATGAGATCCACGTTGTCTACACCCGCTTCAAGTCGATGGTTACGCAGGAGCCCACGGTCATCCGCCTCCTGCCGCTGGAAGTAGTGGAAGAGCAGGCCTCCGAGACGGACCTGCTGCCGCTCTACGAGTTCGAGCCGGAAACCGAGCAGGTCCTCGACGCGCTCCTGCCGCGCTACATCGAAGCACGCCTGTTTGCAGCAATGCTGCAGGCCGCTGCCTCCGAGCTGGCCGCACGCCAGCGGGCGATGAAGTCGGCAGGCGACAACGCAACGGAACTGATCAAGAAGTACACGCGTCTGCGCAACACGGCCCGCCAGGCCGAAATCACGCAGGAACTCTCCGAGATTGTTGCCGGTGCCGACGCCTTGGCGTCGTAGCTTCTGCCACCTCGGTTCCCGCGGAACCAGCAAGACCACAGATAAACTTAACCCCACGCCATCTACTGAGTGAAGTGAGAGAGATGACTGCCACTGCTACCGAACACGTAGCCGCAACGGCCGGTGCCACCGGCCGTATTGCGCGCGTCATCGGCCCGGTTGTCGACGTCGAATTCCCGGCTGACGCAATCCCGTCGATCTACAACGCCCTCACCACCGAGATTACTCTCAACGGTGAAACCAAGACCATCACGTTCGAGACCTCCCAGCACCTGGGTGACAACCTCGTCCGCGCCATCTCCCTGCAGGCAACCGACGGACTTGTCCGCGGCACCTCCGTAGTGGACACCGGTGCCCCCATCTCCGTTCCTGTCGGTGACGGTGTCAAGGGCCACATCTTCAACGTGCTGGGCCAGCCCCTGGACGTTGCAGAGTCTGAGCTGGACGTCAGCGAACGCTGGCCGATCCACCGCAAGGCTCCCAACTTTGCTTCCCTCGAAGGCTCCACCGAGATGCTGGAGACGGGCATCAAGGTCATCGACCTCCTCACCCCTTACATCAAGGGTGGAAAGATCGGCCTGTTCGGCGGCGCAGGCGTGGGCAAGACCGTTCTGATCCAGGAAATGATCACCCGTGTTGCCCGCAACTTCGGTGGTACTTCCGTCTTCGCCGGTGTCGGCGAGCGTACCCGTGAGGGCAACGACCTCTGGGTCGAAATGGAAGAGGCAGGCGTCCTCAAGGACACAGCCCTTGTCTTCGGCCAGATGGATGAGCCGCCGGGAACGCGTCTGCGCGTGGCCCTGTCCGCCCTGACCATGGCGGAATACTTCCGCGATGTCCAGAACCAGGACGTGCTGCTCTTCATCGACAACATCTTCCGCTTCACCCAGGCAGGTTCCGAGGTGTCCACCCTGCTGGGTCGTATGCCGTCCGCCGTGGGCTACCAGCCCAACCTGGCTGACGAGATGGGCCTCCTGCAGGAACGCATCACGTCGACCAAGGGCCACTCCATCACCTCGATGCAGGCCATCTACGTCCCCGCTGACGACTACACCGACCCGGCTCCGGCCACGACCTTCGCACACCTGGACGCGACCACGGAACTTTCCCGTGAAATCGCCTCCCGTGGTCTGTACCCGGCCGTTGACCCACTGACGTCCACCTCGCGCATCCTGGACCCCCAGTACATCGGCAAGGACCACTACAACACGGCGGTCCGTGTGAAGCAGATCCTGCAGAAGAACAAGGAACTCCAGGACATCATCGCCATCCTCGGTGTCGATGAACTCTCCGAAGAGGACAAGATCGTCGTGTCGCGTGCACGCCGCATCCAGCAGTTCCTCTCGCAGAACACCTACACCGCGAAGCAGTTCACGGGTGTCGAAGGCTCCACGGTTTCCATCAAGGACACCGTCGAAGGCTTCGCCGCGATCTGCGACGGCGACCTCGACCACATCGCGGAGCAGGCGTTCTTCAACGTCGGTGGCCTCGATGACGTTGAGCGCCAGTGGGCCAAGATCCAGGAACAGACCAAGTAATATGGCTGAGCTTGAGGTTGAGATTGTCGCAGCGGACCACTTCGTGTGGTCCGGAGCGGCCAAGATGGTCAAGGCCCGCACCAGCGATGGTGAAATCGGAATCCTGCCCGGCCACTCGCCCCTGCTGGCGATCCTGGCCGAGGGTGAGCTGGCAATCCAGCCGGTTTCCGGGGACCGTATTGCGGTAGATGTCGATGGCGGGTTCTTCTCCGTCGACAACAACCGCGTGGTTATCGTTGCTGACAACGCCCAGCTGGGCGGCTCGGCTACCGCTGGGATCCGCTAGCACGACCTTGATGGACGCAGCAGATTTTCCGTTCATCGCCTTGGCAGTCACTTTCGGATTGCTGATTTTTGCACTGTGCCTTTCGGGGGTGCGCCGCTTCAACCTGCGGCGTGCCCTCGGCACCGTGGACGCCTCCATTTGCATGGCTGGAAACAGCTGGCAAATGGGGGTTTGTCGTTATCAGGACGATTGCCTTGAATGGTTCCGGCTCATCTCCCTGAGCGTGCGCCCCAAGCACACGTTCAGGCGCAGTTCCCTGGAACTGCTGGGCCGACGCCAACCTACGGAGGCGGAAGCCGTGAAGGTGCAGCCGGACGTGGTGATCGTCGAACTGCGCTACGAGGGACGGGACCTGCGCCTGGCCATGAAGTTCGATGCCTACACCGGCCTGTCATCCTGGCTGGAAGCGGGACCCGTCATCGGCGTGGGCACCTGGCGCTAGCCAACGTGGACTGGTTTTCGGACATCCGGCTCACGGACGGGCCACTGTACTGGACCGTCCTGGTATTGGGAACAGGCGCCGCTGCCTTGCTCCTGGTGCCTCCCCGGTGTGCCCCGGCGAGGTTGTGGCTCTCCCGGATAGTGATTGCGGCGGCCGGAGCATTCGCGCTGGTGGCCACCGTGCACTGGGCGCTGATCAATGTCTTCACGGTCTTTCCCGAGGACCTGCCTGACCCCGTGCTGATGTGGCTGGTGCCCGCCGTGGCGGCCGTCCTCCTTGCGCTGCTCCGGCTGCCGCTGACCGATTGGCGCAGACGCGGTGGAGCAATCCTGGCAGCGCTGCTGGTAGTGCTGCTCTCGGCCCTCCAGATCAATGCCTATTTCGGGCTGAACCGGACCGTCAGCGACCTGATGGGCACCGCCCTGGCCCGGATCCCGGCCCTGGAGCAGGACCTCATGCGCCGCTCCGGCGAGTCCGACGGCGTGCCGCTGCAGGGCTGGAAGCCCGACGGCGAGCTGCCGGCCGGGGGAGTCCTCCGGAGGTCGCCGATTCCCGGCACATCGTCCGGGATGAACAACCGTGACGCTTATATCTACCTGCCCCCTGCCTACTTTGCCCACAACCGTCCAGCCCTCCCGGTCCTTGTCCTGGTGGCCGGCCAGCCCGGTGGCCCCGCTGACTGGCTGACCGGCGGCGCTATCCGGGGGCACATGGATTCCTTTGCCGCGGCGCACGGCGGGCTGGCACCGGTGGTGGTGATCCCCGACCCCAACGGCTCCCAATCCGCCAACACCATGTGCATGGACAGCAAGATCGCCAACGCGGACACCTACTTATCCCAGGACGTGCCGCGCTGGATCAGTTCCACCCTTGCCATCGATACCAACCACAGCCACTGGGCAGTGGGCGGATTCTCCTTCGGGGGAACGTGCGCTGTCCAGATGGGCACCAGGCACCCTGACGTCTTCGCGGACGTCCTGGCGTTCTCCAGTGAAGCAGAGCCCGCCATTGCCAAGGAACGGCAGAAGACCATCGACGCCTCCTTCCCGGGAAAGCCGGAGGAATTCACCCAACAGTTGCCACTGGAGATCATGAAACACCAACGGTTCGAGGCCAGCGGCATGTACCTGACCGCAGGCCAGAACGACCCCGAATTCGTGGGGTACCTCCACACGCTGGCCACTGCGGCGGAGGGCGCCGGCTTCACCGTGCGCGCGTACGTCGTTGAACACACCGGACATTCCTGGGATACCTCGTCGAAACGGATAGCGGACGCCTTGCAGTTCCTGGCCGACCGGTGGAGGATGCAGCCGTGAACGCCCCAACCAGGGACCGAACAGTCACGCTGATGTGGTCCAGCGTGGGCCGGCCGGCAGTCCGGCAGGCCCTGGCGACGCTGAAGTCAATGCCGCTCACTCTGTGTGTCCTTGCCGCTTTCCTCGGAGCCGGTGCCGTGACCGGGAGTTACCTGGACGGACCGCCCGAGAAGCTCCTGTGGCTGGCCTCCGTCAGCGGCCCGGACCTGCGGGCCGGCAACTGGTGGCAGCTCTTCACCAGCATCTTTTTTGCGACTAATCCGCTCGCGTACCTGACCGCGTCCCTCATGATCGTCCTGTTGCTGGGACTGGCAGAGCGCAGGCTTGGCCGGCGTGCCGCCGTCGGACTGTTCTTCGGTGGCCAGTTCGCCGCCGTGACCCTCTTCCTGCTGGTGACCCAGCTGGCGGTGTACGGTGGCGACGGCTGGCTGGACCGGATGGTCGATGACCGGCTGATCGGGCCGTATGCTCCGGTCCTGACCGCGGGACTGGCCGCCAGTGCCCGCATGCCGCTGCTCTGGCAACGCCGGCTCCGTACCGCGGTGCTCTCGGTCTCGATCCTGCTGGTCCTCTATGTGGGGCACGCCGAAACCGTGATCGGCCTGATCGGTGCGCTCCTGGGCCTCCTTGCCGGCTGGTGGATCCAGGGCGACCAAGGGCGGCTGCACCGGCACCGGTCCACGGGCCGCGAGACGAGGAACCTGCTGGCGCTCACAGTGGCCGTGTTTGCCGTGGGGCCGATCCTGACCGGGATCACGCGTGCTCCTACCGGTCCTCTCGCCCTGCTGCGCGATGTGGTGCTGAGCCCGATGCCCACCCTCAGCCAGCTGGTGTTCAACTGTGGCGCCACCGTGGACCCCTCCTGCCTGGAGACCGGCCGTGCCGGGTTTGCGGGTCCCTTCGGGCTGGCCCTGGCCATTGTCCCCGTCATCCTGCTGCTGATCTGCGCCGACGGCATGCGCCGTGGCCGCAGGCTGGCACTGAACATCGCGCTTGCCATCCAGCTGGCGGTGACAGCCCTGGCGACTGTGTACCTCACGCTGTTCGCACTGGTCCCGTCACGGCTGCAGGGTCCGCACGCCACGCCCCTGGCCTCCGCCTTTGCCCACGTGCTGCCCCTCGTTGTGGTGCCGTTGCTGCTGTCAGTGGTGCTGTGGCTCAACCGCCGGCAGTTCCGCGTGCAGACCCAGCCGGGAGCCCGGCGCACGCTTGGCGTGGTGGTGGGCGGGACCTGGCTGACCCTTGCCAGTTTCTACACCGTTGCCTGGTTTGGTTCCGGCGGCCTGGCCCGCGACGGGGGAGTGCTGGGACTGCTGGCCGAACTGGCCCGGCAGTATGTCCCGGTGCCCATTCCGCAGAACTTCCGCCGGGTCTTCGGGGCCCGGGACAGCGCCGAGGCGTTCCTCTTTGCCTATTCCGGCCCCATCTTCTGGCTCGTCACCCTGGTGGCGGTGTGGTGGGTGCTGGTCGGCCGCCACCACGGGCACGTCTTGGGCGGGCAGGACAGGGACCGGGCACGGGAACTCCTCCACCAAGGCGGCGGTCCGCTGTCCTGGATGGCCCTGTGGGAGCCCAACACCTACTGGTTCAGCCCGGACGGCAAGGGCGCGGTGGCGTTCCAGCAGCACGGCACGGTGGCGCTGACCCTGGGCGGGGCGTTCGGCGACCGCCGGGCAGAGCAGGCAGTCACAGAGGGATTCCTGGACTATTGCCGCAGCCAGGCGCTGATACCTGCGCTGTACTCCTGCGACGACACCCTGTGGCCGGTTCTGCGCGAGCGGGGCTATTCGCGGGTGGCTGTTGCACAGGAGACCCGGCTTGCCCTGCACGAGCTCGAGTTCAAGGGCAAGGAATGGCAAAACGTCCGCACCGCGCTGAACCGCGCCGCCAAGCTGGGGGTCGAGGCTGTGTGGGGCTCCTACCATTCGCTGCCCGCAGCGCTGCGGTCCCGGTTGAATGAAGTGTCCGAGGAATGGGCGGCCGGGAAGTCGGTTCCCGAGATGGGCTTCACTTTGGGCGGTGTGGACGAGCTCGATGACGAGGAGGTCCTGTGCTGCCTGGCCGTGGACGGCAACGGGACGGTCCACGGGGTGACCAGCTGGCTTCCCGTGTACGACGGCGGGCGGCTGGTCAGCCGCACACTTGACGTCATGCGCCGGGGCAGCGAGGGGTTCCCGGGGGTGATGGAATTCCTGATCGCCTCCGCGGTGCTGGAACTGCATGATTCCGTGGATGTGATTTCGCTGTCGGGTTCACCGCTGGCCAGCCGGCCGGAGATCCAGGCGCAGGAGGGGGCGGGCGATGGCGGCGCCCGCGACGAGGAAGCGGAGAACCTCGTCCGGATCCTGGATCTGGTGGGCCATGCCCTGGAACCTGTCTACGGGTTCCGCTCGCTCGCGGCTTTCAAGTCCCGGTTCAAGCCGGAGTACCGTGCGCTCTACCTGTACTACCAGGACCCGCTGCACCTGCCGGCCATCGGCAGGGCACTCACCCGCGCCTACCTTCCGGGACTTTCCCTGGCCCAGGGGGCCCGCCTGGTGCGGAAGCTGGTCTCGTAACAGAAATGGTCCCCCGGCGTATTCGCCGGGGGACCATCTCTTCCGCTGACGGCCGCACGCGGCGGCCGGACGGGTAAGGCTGAACGGGGTCAGACTAGACGACGGTTACGCCGGTAGCCTGGGGACCCTTGGCGCCCTGGCCGATCTCGAACTGAACACGCTGGTTCTCGTCGAGGGTCTTGAAGCCGCCGGTCTGGATCTCCGAGTAGTGAACGAAGACATCGCCGTCGGAGTCATCCGGGGTAATGAAGCCGAAGCCCTTTTCAGCGTTGAACCACTTGACGGTTCCCTGTGCCATTTATTTCTCCTCATTGTGGAACTTATTTAAGAACGGCACACCTCGTACCGGTCTTGGTCACTCCGCGAGAAGAACCTGGATTGCCTTGCCTGAAAGGGTCCGGCGCTGCAGGAGCTTCGCGCTCGCAACATGTCTTGCGAGCATGAAAAACACCTACACAAAGACTGAGACAAGAATTTCATGCCCATTCCCGCAGGTCAACGGCCCGGACAGGAAAAGGGAGAAATTTTGGGTAAAAAGCCGGTAACGCGAAACAGGGCGTTCCGGAGGGCGGTGCGCTCCGGTGGGGAGCGGACAGGAACCCTGGAAGGGGACTAGAAAAGCCGCGATTCGATGTCGTCGACGCCGCGCATCGCATCGTAGTCGAGGGTGACGCAGTCAATGCCGCGGTCGTTGGCGAGGACCTTGGCCTGCGGTTTGATCTGCTGCGCGGCAAAGATCCCCCGGACCGGGGCCAGCAGCGGGTCCCGGTTCAACAGTTCCAGGTACCGCGTCAGCTGCTCCACGCCATCGATGTCCCCCCGGCGCTTGAGTTCGATGGCCACCGTGGCACCGTCGGCGTCCCGGGCCAGGATGTCCACCGGCCCGATGGCGGTGAAGTACTCGCGCCGGATCAGGGAGTACCCCGGCCCCAGCGTCTCGATCTGCTCGGCGAGGAGCCGCTGCAGGTCCGCTTCCACCCCGTCCTTAATCAGGCCGGGGTCCACGCCAAGGTCGTGCGAGGATTCACTGAGCTTTTCGTGGATGTTGATGATCAGCCGGTCGTCGGTCTTGGCCGACTGGACCGTCCACTGCTCCACGACGCCAAGCTCCAGGTCGACGTCGTCCGGTGAGGAAACGCGGAGCGTGGCCGGCGGGCTCATCCAGTTCAGGGGCTTGTAGGAGCCGCCGTCCGAGTGCACCAGCACCGAACCATCCGCCTTCACCAGCAAGAGCCTGGTAGCGAGCGGGAGGTGGGCTTTAAGCCGGCCAACATAATCAACGGAGCAATGGGCTATCACAAGTCGCACGCCGTACAGACTACCGCGTGGGCACCCGCGGGCCGTGCCGGCTCCCGGTCCTGCCGGCCGGCTGGGGCAGAATGGATACATGCCGCGCTCCAACCGACCCCGCCGCCCAGCCTCCGGCAAGGATGCCGCTCCAGGCAGGGGAGCGGGGCGCAGGAACAGCGCCGATGTCCCCGAACTGGACCTTGAACGGGCACGGGCCGGCATCGTCCGCCGGGAAAGCGCCCCCGACGGCGAGTGGATGGTGCGCACCATGACGGCGAAGAAGGCCGAGAAGACGTACATCTGCCCCGAATGCTCCACGGCCGTCCTGCCCGGAGTCGCGCACCTGGTGGTCTGGAAGGACGACCACCTCTTCGGTGCCGCGGCCGGCCTGGCCGAACGCCGGCACTGGCACACCAACTGCTGGATGTCACGAAGCTACCGCTACCGCTGATGTCTTCCGCCGCAGCCCCGCCCGGCTCTCGCTAAGCTGGCAGGCATGACTTTTGATCCGGCGTCGTACCACTTCACCCCGTCCGCGGGCCCCGCTCCCATCCGTGCCTCCACTGTGCTGCCCGCACTCAGGGAGAACATCGAACTGCAGACGGAGGACGGCCACACCCTTGTGGGCGAGCTGGCCCTTCCGGAATCGGGGCCGGTGAAGGCCACGCTGATCACGCTCCACCCGCTGCCCACGCACGGCGGGTTCATGGACTCGCACGTCTTCCGCAAGGCCTCCTACCGCCTGCCCGCGCTCGCCGGCATCGCGGTGCTGAGGTTCAACACCCGCGGCACAGAGTCACCGCGGGGCACCAGCACCGGCGGCTTTGAAGAGGGCATCGGCGAGCGGTACGACGTCGAGGCCGCCGTCCGCTTCGCCGTCGACCGTGGCCTGCACAACCGCTGGCTGGTGGGCTGGTCCTTCGGGACGGAGCTGGCGCTGATGTACGGCGCCGTGGAGCCGGTGGCCGCGCAGATCGAGGGCGCCGTGCTGCTGTCGCCGCCGCTGCACCGTGCCACCGACAAGCACCTTCAGCAGTGGGCGGAATCGGGCAAGCCGCTGACGGTGCTGGTGCCCGAGCACGACGACTTCCTGCAGCCTGCCGAGGCGGCGGCCAGGTTCGCCCTGGTGCCGCAGGCAAAGGTCGTGGGCGTGGAAGGCGCCAAGCACCTGTGGGTGGGGGAGAAGTATGCCGCGCGCGTGCTTAATGACATCGTGGCACTGGTCAGCCCCGGCGCCGGCGTTCCGCTCCCGCAGGAATGGGACGGCCCGACGGCGACAGCGGCCACGTAGCTCCGGCTAGTGCTGGTCCTGCCGGACGATGTAGATCTCCCGGACCAGGAGCATGACGGCGGCGGCCGTGGGGATGGCGATCAGGGCGCCCAGCACGCCAAGCAGGCTGCCGCCGGCGATCACGGAGATCACCGCCACGGCGCCGGGAACGGCCACGGCCTTCTGCATGATGCGCGGCGAGATGAAGTAGGCCTCGAACTGCAGGTAGGCGAAGTAGCAGACGGCGTAGACCGCGGCGGCCTGCCAGCCCTCCGTGAGGGACACCAGCACCACCACGATGCCGGCGATCATGCCGCCCACCAGGGGAATGAAGGCGAGCAGCGCCACCACGAACGCCAGGAGGAGGGCAAATGGGATGCCCACGATGGACATGACGATGAAGGCGAACGTGGCGTTGAGCAGGGCCACGCAGGCCTGCCCGATGACGTAGTTGCCCACTGAGCGCGTGATCTCCTCCGACAGCGCGGCCACGCGCTTCCGGCGGGAACGCGGTGCCAGCCGGTAGCCCCATTTCTTCATGGCCGGCAGCGCCGCCAGGAAGTAGAGGCTCAGGACCAGGACGATCAGCGTGCCGAAGAGGGCGTTGGCCACGGTGGAGCCGAAGCCCACCACGCCACCGAAGATCCCGCCCATGGCGGCGGGGTCGTTGACGAACTTGGCCAGTTCCTCGGAGATCCGGTCGCGGATGCCGAACTGATTGTCGACGCTGTGGAAGAAGTCCGAATCCATGAAGGTGCGCACCCAGTCCGGCGCCTGCTGGACGATTTCCGACACCTGTTCCACGATCGTGGGAATCAGGGTGGCGAAGAATCCGACGACGGCGCCCATCAGGACCGCCACCGAGACCAGGATTCCGGCCGGACGGGGAATCTTCCGGTTCTCCAGCCAGCCGACCACCGGTTCAAGGCCCAGGGCGATGAACAGCGCCGCCACGATCCACAGCAGCAGCTGCGTGGTGTGGGAGCCGATCCAGTAGACGAGCAACGCCAGTCCCACGCCCACTGTGCCCATGAACCCCATGTACAGCGGATGCTGGGGAGACATGCGGGGCCCGGGGTGCCCGAACTGCGGCTCCTCGTCGTTGTCGTGGTCCGCTTCGGGCGCCTGTCCTGCATACTCCGGCGGCATTTCGAACCGGAGCCGGGGCTGCGCGCCGGGCAGGGGCTGCCGGAGCCTGCGCACCACCTGGCCAAGGGCCGCCGCGGCGGTGCCCCGGCGCCGGGCGGCTGCCATGCCCACCGGGGCCACGGGGGCCGGAGCGGCGCCCCTGGAGTCCCCGGAATTTCCGGCTTCCGCCGAGGACGGGTCCGTCTTGTCAGTCACTGGTTTTTGGGGCCTGTTCCGTGCGAGGCGCCGCCTCGGCGGGCCGGTGTGATGATCATCGCAAACACTATCAGCAGGCTTGTCAACGGGAGCGGAAGGCGACATCCGGGAGGCCGGGCCGCCCCGCCCCGGGCGGCGGAAACCGGGCCCGTGGTAACAAAAAGGTTACTATTGAGGGCAAACCCCCGCTGATGATAGGTGTTCCCTTGCGTTTAAAGACTGCAGTCGCACTCGTGCTGCTCGGCCTCCTGACACTTTTGGCCGGCATCGGCCAGAGGACCATCTGGGCTCCATCGGAGACGTTCACCGCTGCCGTCCCCGCGGACGCCGCTGCCGCTCCGCTGACCGTCATTGACCAGAAACTCCGGACCCTCCACGAGGGACCGGTCAAGGTGACCGTCCAGGGCGACGGCAGCTTCATCCTGGCCGCCGGCAGGCCCGACGACGTCCAGGCCTGGGTCGGCCCGACGGCCCACAACACCATCTCCGGGGTTTCCGAGGACGGCAAGTCCCTGCAGGTTGAACACGCCGACGGCGACGCCACGGCGCCGAACCCGGCCGGGTCCGACCTCTGGGTCGCCAGCGAAAACGCCAGCGGTGCGCTCGAATACACCTGGACTCCGCCAGCCGACGGTGACTGGTCCCTGCTGCTGGCCGCCGACGGCACCAAGCCCGCCCCCGCGTCCGTGTCCATGACGTTCCCGAACGATACCTCCACCCCCTGGGCCGTCCCCCTGATGGTTATCGGCGGCCTGCTGATCCTGGGCGGCATCGCCCTGGCCGTGCTTTCAGGGCGCCGGAAGGACGGCGGGGCCGATGGCGAAAGCGGCGGTGGGAGCAGCAGCTTTGCGCAGCGCGCCCGTGCCCGCAGCCAGGCGAAGTCTTCCCCGTCGCGGCTGACCATGCTGGCCGCCGGCATGACGGCCGCCGCGCTGGCCGGAACCGCGGCGGCCGCCCAGGCCGCCACTCCGTCTCCCGCCCCCAGCGGAAACGCTTCCGCGCCCGCAGCTTCCGGCGGCCTGCCGGTACTGCTGGATTCCCAGTTCCGCCGCATCCTGGAGCAGGTCTCCAGCGCCACCGATGCGGGCGACGCCGCCAAGGACGCGGCAAAGCTCGCGGACCGCGTAGCCGGCCCCGAACTGGAAGTCCGCACGCAGAACTACAAGATCCGCTCGCAGGTGGGCTCCTACGAGCCCCGCATGCCCGTGCGCTCCACCAAGCTGCTCACCACGGTGGTCACCAGCGACCGGAACTGGCCGCGTTCGGTGCTGGCCGTCACCCAGGGCGAGGGCAACGTGGTCCCGCAGATCCTGACCCTCGTCCAGCAGTCGCCGCGCGAGAACTACAAGCTGATGGAGACCACCCCGCTCCAGCCCGGAACGACCTTCCCGAACATCAGCCGGGGAGGCACCCAGACCCCGGCCCCCGCCGACAAGGCCGGCCTGCTGTACAGCGGGGAGGAGGCCATGTCCGGGCTCGCCGACAGGCTCACATCCGCCGACTCGCCCTTCAAGGACAAGCTGGTGGAGGGCGAGTCCTCGCCCTACATCGCCGACACGCTGTCCTACCAGGCGGAGGTGGCCAAGGCCGGCGAGAACGGCAACTTCACCTTCACCCACAAGGTGGTCCCGGAGAGCACCGTGGTGTTCCGGACCTCCGACGGGGGCGCCCTGGTGCTGGGCAGGATCAACTTCGGCTTCGAGGGAACACCCAAGGCTGCCGGAGACAAGCTCACCATCGGTGACGACGCCGCAGCCCTGGCCGGCGGCAAGGAGACCACCACGGGGATGGTCCTGAACTTTGCCGAGTCAATGGCGGTGTACGTACCGCCGGCCGGTTCCAGCGACCCGATGAAGCTCGTTGCCGCCACCCGCGGCCTGGTAGGGGCCAGCTTCAAGTAGCCCCTGGCTGTATTACCACCGGCGGCGGCCGGAGTGGCTAGAGTGGGAAACATGAGTTCGCCAGCTTCCCGTCCAGTCCCTCCTGCCGCCGCCAACCCGCTTAACCTGCGTGGCGCCGTCGACCTTTCCTCGCTGAAGCGCCCGGCAGCTCCTTCCGGGGCCCAGCCCGGTGCCGGCGCGGGGGCGCCCCCGGCAGGGCAGCCCGGCGCACAGGCAGGTGGACCGGAGCTGAAGGTCAACGTCACCGAAGCCAACTTCCAGCAGCTGGTGGAACTCTCTGCGCAGGTGCCGGTGGTCTTTGCCCTCTGGGCCTCCTACTCCCCGGAGTCCGGGCGGATGCTCGAACTCCTGGACAGGGTGGTGGCAGGCTACGGCGGCCGGCTGGTCCTCGGGGCGGCCGACATCGAAGCCTTCCCGCAGCTCGCCCAGGCCTTCCAGGTGCAGGCAGTGCCTACGGCGGTCGCCGTCCTGAAGGGCCAGCCCGTGCCGCTCTTCCAGGGGGCAGCGGATGAACAGCAGGTCCGCAGCCTGTTCGAGGAACTGCTCAAGGTGGCCGCTGCCAACGGCGTGACCGGAAGCCTGGGCGGGGAAGCTGCCGCGGAGCAGGCGCCGCCGCCGCTTCCGCCGCTGCACCAGGCCGCTTTTGATGCCATCGAGGCCGGCGACTATCCCGCCGCTGCCGAGGCTTACCGGCAGGCCCTGAAGGAAATGCCGTCAGACCACGACGCCAAGGCAGGGCTGGCACAGGTGGAGCTCATGGGGCGCCTGCAGTCCCTGTCGGCCCAGGATGGCGATGCGCTGCGCACGCTGGCGGCCAACGAACAGGACAACCTTGAGGCGCAGCTCGGTGTGGCGGATCTGGACATTGCCGGCGGGCACGTGGACGACGCCCTGAACAGGCTGGTGGCGTTCATCGGCCGGAACTTCGGCCCCGAGCGGGAGACCGCGCGGGTCCGGCTCCTGGAACTGTTCGACGTCGTGGGCGCCGCTGACGAGCGTGTGGCCAAGGCCAGGCAGGCGCTGGCCCGGGTGCTCTTCTAGTGCCGGGCCTGTTCGATCCGCTGGCGCTGCGGTCGTTGGAGTTGCAGCACAGGGGCTGGGTCTCGCCCATGTGCCAGTACAGCTGCGATCCCGACGCCGCCCCGGGGGTCCCCAACGACTGGCACCTGGTGCACCTGGGCGGCTTTGCGGTGGGCGGCGCCGCGATGATCCTGACCGAGGCGGCGGCCGTCAACGCTGAGGGCCGGATCAGCCCCCGCGATGCCGGGCTGTACAACGACGAACAGGCAGCGGCCTGGGAGCGGATCATTACCTTTGTCCACCGGAACGGCACTGCCGGCACCCGGATCGGCGTGCAGCTGGCGCACGCCGGACGCAAGGCGTCCACGTACTGGCCGTTCTCCGGCAAGCACGGGAGCGTTCCGGTTTCCGACGGCGGCTGGGACACGCTGGGGCCGTCCACAACCTCTTTTGAAGGCTACGCCGCCCCTGCTGCAATGACCGTGGACCAGATCCACGGGGTGATCGCCGATTTTGCCGCCGCAGCGGTCCGTGCGGTGGACGCAGGCTTTGACACCATGGAGATCCACGGGGCCCACGGCTACCTGCTGCACCAGTTCCAGAGTCCGCTCATCAACCAGCGCGACGACGAGTGGGGTGGGGATGAGGCTGGCCGGAGCCGGCTGATGCTGGCCGTGGTTGACGCCGTGCGGGCTGTTATTCCCGATTCCATGCCGCTGCTGCTCCGGATCTCGGCCACGGACTGGGCGCCGGGCGGGGTGGACCAGGGCGCCTCGGTCCGGCTTGCCCGCGAGGCGGCCGCACGTGGCGTGGACCTCGTGGACGTCTCCAGCGGCGGGGCAGTGGCCCACCAGCAGATCAAGCCGGGGTTGGGCTACCAGACCGGGTTCTCCGCCGCCATCCGGGAAGAGGCTGGAGTCGCCACCGGCACCGTGGGCCTGGTGACCACTCCCGGCCAGGCCGAGCATGCCATCGCCACCGGACAGGCTGATGGCGTCTTCATCGCCAGGGCGGCACTGAGGGACCCCCACTGGTGGCTCCGCGCGGCCTTCGAACTGGGCCATGATCTCGCCTGGCCACCACAGTACGAGCGCGCCGTTCCCCGGCGGACCTTCTGAGCCTGTGATCTGCAGATGACCCGCGAGCCGCCGCACGAGGCATCACGTCCGACGGACCAGGAGCTTGAAGCCGCCATCCTGGGCCTGCTGGCGTCGCGCGCGGCGACCGCCACCATCTGCCCGTCCGATGCTGCCCGCAGGGTGGGCGGGGACGACTGGCGGGGCCTGATGGAGCCGGTACGCCAAGCGGCACGGCGGCTGGTGGAAGCCGGTGAGGTCCAGGTCACGCAGGGCGGCTCCGCGGTGGATCCCGCTACTGCCAAGGGGCCGATCCGTATCCGCAAGGTCCGCTGACGAAAGCTGAACTGACGGCCGGCCGGACCCGTTCCCGCGGATCAGCCCAGCAGGTCGTCCACATAGCACCAGCGCCACTGTTCGCCGGGTTCGATGCTGCGCATGACGGGGTGGCCGGATTCCTTGAAGTGCCGGCTCGCGTGCCGGCCGGGGGATGAGTCGCAGCAGGCCACGTTTCCGCATCCCAGGCACATCCGCAGGTGGACCGGGATGGTTCCTTCCCTGGCACACCCGGCGCAGGCAGGGCTGGCGGGAACGGGAGACGGCAGTGCCGTGGCCAGGTGGTCGCAGACCCCGCCCGGCTGGGACAACCCCTCGCCGCCGCCCTCGACGCCCGAGCCGAGTTCGTTGAGGGAAGCGTCCAGCATGGACTCTTCGACGTCCAGGCGTTCCAGCACCTCGCTCAGGACTTCATGTGCGAAATCCCCGCCGCTCCTCAGCTCCAGCACCTTCTCCCGTTCGGCCTCGAGCATCGCCATCCTCAGCTGGGCGTAGCGCTGGCTCGGGGTGGCCGCCTCGGTGCCGGGCCTGCCCAGCCGCTCCCAGGCCGCCAGCCCGCGCTCCTGCGTCCGCCGCCGGAGCATGTCCATGACTTCCGGCGGGTCGCCCTCCCGCCGCAGCTGCTCCAGCCGCTCCAGTCCCGCCGCGGTGGCCAGCTGCATCAGCGAGGCCTGGTTCAATGCGTCCTCCCGTTTGTCCGGCCGCGGAACCCCCAGCACCCGGACGAGGCCCGGCAGCGTCAAGCCCTGCAGGACCAGCGTGCCCGCCACCACCACCACCGCCGCCAGGACCAGCACGTTGCGGTGCTCCAGGTCGTCGGGCAGCGTCAGGACGGCGGCCAGCGTGACCACGCCGCGCATGCCCGCCCACGAGACGATGGCGGGGAACTGCCACGGCGGTGCCGGATCCTTCCGGCGCACGGCCGGGATCAGGCGGGGCAGGTAGGTGGTTGGAAAAACCCAGACGGGGCGCAGCACCAACACCGCCAGCAGGATCGCGGCGCAGCCCGGCCACACCCGGCCCACGCCCAGGGAATCGTCCTGGACGCTTTCGACGATGGTCCGCACCTGCAGTCCGATCAGCAGGAACACGGAGTTCTCCAGCAGGAACTGCACGGTGTCCCAGTTGCTCCGGGCGCTTTGCCGCGCGGCGCCGTTGGGCATGGCCGGAGCCTTGGTGCCCATCACCAGCCCGGTGACCACGACGGCGAGCACCCCGGACGCGTGGATGGCCTCGGCCGGCAGGAAGGCAACAAAGGGCGCCATCAGCGACGTCGAGGTATTGATCGCCACGTTCCTGACCCGCTTCCGGATTTCGGTCAGGATGTAGGCGGCGGCGAGGCCCACCACCAGGCCGCCGCCTGCGGCGACGGCAAAGCCGCCGGCCACATCGGGCACAGAGACGGAGCCGGCGATGGCCGCCACCGCGGCGCGCAGGCACACCAGGGCCGTGGCGTCGTTGACCAGCGATTCACCTTCCAGGATGTTCACGATCCGCCGAGGCATGCCCACCCTGCGGGCGATCGCCGTCGCCGCCACAGCGTCCGGCGGCGCAACCACAGCCCCGAGCGCGAAGGCCGCTGCCAAGGGAATCTCAGGAAAGATCCACCACACCACCAGGCCCACAGCCAGCGTGCCGAACACGACGTAGCCCACTGACAGCAGCGCGATGGAGCGCCTGTTTGAACTGAAGTCGAACAAGGACGTCCTGAATGCGGCCGCATAGAGCAGCGGCGGGAGCAAGCCAACGAGCACGAGCTCGGGGTTCAACTCCACCGGCGGGATGAACGGCAGGAAGGAGCCGGCGATGCCCGCCACGACGAGCAGCAGCGGGACCGGTACGTTGACCATGCGGCCGAGGGCGCTTCCGGCGCAGACCACCGCCACGATGGCCAGCAGGCCCAGTGCGATATCCATCTGTTTAGTCTGGCACCGACTGCGGGCCTGGCGGCTAGGCTGGCGGTATGACAACGCCGATACCCGCCCAGGCCCCGGAGGCGGCACCCGTCGCAGCCCTTTCCATCCGTGGGCTGGCGAAGAGGTTCGGCGGGAAGATCGCCGTGGACGGGCTCAGCCTGGAGGTCCCTGCCGGATCATTCTTCGGAATCGTGGGACCCAACGGCGCCGGCAAGACCACCACCTTGTCCATGGCGACCGGGCTCCTGCGGCCCGACTTCGGCACGGCCCTGGTGCACGGCGTGGACGTCTGGCAGCATCCGCTGCAGGCCAAGCGCCTCATGGGAATCCTGCCCGACGGGGTGCGGCTCTTCGACCGGCTCACCGGTGAACAGCTGATCACCTACGCGGGCCTGCTGCGGGGGATGGAACGGGACGTGGTGTCCGCCAGGGCACGGGAGCTGTTGGCGGCGATGGACCTGACCGGGGACGCCGGGACCCTGGTGGTGGACTACTCGGCCGGCATGACCAAGAAGATCGCCCTGGCGTCGGCCATGATCCACGCGCCCCGGCTGCTGGTCCTCGACGAACCCTTCGAGGCTGTCGATCCCGTGTCGGCAGCGAACATCCGCTCCATCCTGGACCGCTACGTCGCGTCGGGCGGCACCGTCATCGTGTCCAGCCATGTCATGGACCTGGTCCAGCGGATGTGCGACCACGTGGCGGTTGTTGCCCGCGGCCGGCTGCTCGCGGCCGGAACAGTGGACCAGGTCCGTGCGGGAGCTTCCCTGGAGGACCGGTTCGTGCAGCTGGTCGGCGGCCATACCCACACGGAGGGGCTGGAATGGTTGCGCACCTTCTAAGGCTCAAGCTCACGCTGCTGCGCAATGGTCTTCGCCGCAGCCGCTGGCAGCTGGTGGGGATGGCCATTGCCGGGCTGTACGCGCTCGGCCTGGTGGCGACGCTGATCCTTGCCTTGGTCCTGCTGCGCAATGCCGGCCAGGAGGTTGCCTACACGGCCGTGGTCCTGGGCGGTGCGGCCGCCGTGGTGGGCTGGGGCGTTATTCCGCTGGTGGCATCCGCCACGGACATGACCCTTGACCCGGCGCGCTTCACCACCTTCGCGATCCCGATGCCGCAGCTGCTGGCTGGCCTGGCACTCGGCGGTCTGATCGGGATCCCCGGGCTGGCTACCTTGTTGGTGGCACTGTCCACGGTGGTGACCTGGTCCCGCGGCGTGCTGCCTGCGCTGGCGGCCCTGCTGGGTGCCTGCCTGGGCGTCCTGACCTGCGTGGTGCTGGCCAAGGTGACGACCACCGCGACGGCGAGCCTTGCCGCGTCCCGCCGCTTCAAGGACACCAGTTCCATCGTGTTCATGGTGCCCCTGGTCCTGCTGGGCCCGATCGTGGCAGCGGTGGGCCGCGGCATTTCGGCCTCCGCTGCTTTCCTGCCGGAGTTTGCCCGCACCCTTTCGTGGACCCCGCTGGGGGCGCCCTGGGCACTGGCCGGCGATGTGGCGGCCGGCCGTCCAGGCGCCGCGGCCCTGAAACTGCTGTTGTCCCTGGCTACCCTCGCCGCGCTAGCCTGGTGCTGGAAACTGCTCCTGGAGCGCGCGCTGGTGACGCCCCCGTATGCCGGTGGCACGAAGCGCAAGGGCAGCCGGCTGGGACTCCTGGGCGTGCTGCCGGCCACCCCTGCCGGTGCCGTGATGGCGCGCTCCCTCACCTACTGGCTCCGCGATCCGCGGTATTCGGGCTCCCTGGTGGTGATACCGCTGCTTCCCGTGGTGCTGGCTTTCCAGGGAACGCAGACCGGGAACTACGGGAGCCTGGCCCTCCTGGCTCCGCTGTCCGCCTTCATCCTCGCCTGGTCCATCTCCGCCGACGTCTCCTACGACAACACCGCGTTCGCCCTGCACCTTGCCACCGGCGTTTCCGGGGTGGCAGACCGGCTGGGCAGGGCGCTGGCATGCATGGCGTTCGCGTTGCCCGTGGTGCTGGTCTTTGCAGTGGGCTACGCCGCGTTCTCGCAGGAATGGACTGCCTTGCCGGGCCGGCTGGGATTGAGCCTGGGGATACTGTTCACCGGCCTCGGACTGTCCTCGGTGGTCTCGGCCCGGTACACCGTGACGGTTCCGCTGCCGGGGGACAGCCCGTTCAAGAAGCCGCCGGGCAATGTTGGCCAGACCCTTGCGGTGCAGTTCCTGGGCATGGCGGTCCTGGGGGTCCTGGTGCTGCCGGAAGCTGCGCTGCTGCTCGGCCAGGCGCTCACGGGCAACGCCCTCTTTGGCTGGCTGAACCTCGCGGCCGGGATTGTGCTGGGGCTGGCGCTGTTCCTGGCAGGCGTCCGGCTGGGCGGCAGGTGGCTGGATGCGCGGGGGCCGGACCTCCTGGCGCAGGTTTCCGTTAATCGCTGAGAACCTACCGGAAGGAAATGGCATGGAAGTAGTGATCCTGGGCGGCAGTAAACAGCTTGGCAGGCTGGCGGCGGATGCCATCGAGGACCTCGTCCGGCGCAAGCCTGATGCTGTCCTGGGCCTGGCGACGGGTTCATCGCCGCTGCCCGTGTACGACGAACTTGCAGCCCGGCACGCCCAGGGCCTGGACTTCAGCCGGGCCTCCGCGTTCACCCTCGACGAATACGTGGGGCTGCCGGCCGGGCACCCGGAATCCTACCGGGAGGTGATCCGCAGGGAATTCACCAGCCGGGTGAACATCGCGCCGGAGAACGTCCACGGCCCGGACGGCGCCGCCGCCGACATCCCGGCCGCGTGCGCGGCCTATGAGGAGGCGATCCGGGCGGCGGGCGGGGTGGACCTGCAACTGCTCGGGGTGGGTACGGACGGCCACATCGCGTTCAACGAGCCGGGTTCCTCCTTCGCCTCGCGCACGCGCATCAAGAGCCTCATCGAGCAGACACGGCGGGACAACGCCCGGTTCTTCCACAGCCTGGCCGAAGTGCCGCACCATGTCCTGACGCAGGGCCTGGGCACCATCATGGATGCCCGGCATGTGATCCTGCTCGCCACCGGCGCGCAGAAGGCTCAGGCGGTCCGCGACTTCGTGGAAGGACCGGTGGCAGCCATCTGCCCGGCGTCGGTACTGCAGTTCCATCCGCACGCCACCATCCTGCTGGACGAGGCCGCCGCTTCTGCGCTCCGGCTTGCCGATTTCTACCGGCACACCTATGACCACAAGCCGGCCTGGCAGGGGCTGTAACCTGGGCACGGCCGGTCCCCTCAGTCCGGAAGAGGACGACGGCGGCCCGCGCGGGACGGTGGGTTTCGTCCGGCACGTGCCGCGCCGACGTCGGACGCCGGGCCGGCGGAAAGGCTAAGATGGTTGGCATGACTAGCATGACGGACCCTCTCGAAAACGACCCGATGCGCGAGCTTTCCGGGGCTGGAACGTCCACGGCCACCATTGAGCGCGAGGAACTGCGCCAGGAAGTTGAACCGGGGGACCGGGAGCGCTTTTCGCACTACGTGCGGAAGGAAAAGATCATGGAGTCCGCGATGACCGGGGAGCCTGTCATCGCATTGTGCGGCAAGGTCTGGACGCCGGGCCGGGACCCGAAGAAGTTCCCGGTCTGCCCCACGTGCAAAGAGGTCTATGAGGGCCTTCGCCCGGGCAACGACGGCGGCAAGGGTCCCGGAGGGGACTCGGGCAGCAACCAGTAGTGACGGAGACGCTCTTTGGCGGCCCCACCCTGCCTCCGGCCTATCCGGAACGTGCAGCCTGGGGAACCGCCCCGAAACTCCGTGCCTGGCAGCAGGAAGCGCTTGACCTCTACCTGAAGAACAGCCCGCGGGACTTCCTCGCGGTGGCAACCCCCGGCGCCGGCAAGACAACCTTCGCGCTGCGGATTGCCTCGACGCTCATCGACTCGGGGGCGGTGAACCGCGTGACGATCGTGGCGCCCACCGACCACCTGAAGCGGCAGTGGGCAGACGCCGCCGCCAGGGTGGGCATCGCCATCGACCCCAACTTCAAGAACTCCGACGGCCAGCACGGGCGCGGGTTCATCGGCGTGGCTGTCACCTATGCACAGGTTGCCAGCAAGCCCCTGCTGCACCGTGCCAAGACCGAGGCCGCCCGCACGCTGGTGATCCTGGATGAGATCCACCACGGCGGCGAGGCGCTGTCCTGGGGTGATGGCCTGCGCGAGGCGTTCGACCCCGCGGTGCGCCGGCTGTCCCTGACCGGTACGCCGTTCCGTTCGGACACCTCGCCCATCCCGTTCGTGGAGTACGCAGAGGACCGGGACGGCATCCGGCGCTCCAAGGCCGACTACACGTACGGCTACGGCAACGCGCTGCGGGACCACGTGGTCCGGCCTGTCATGTTCATGGCCTACTCAGGCCAGATGCGCTGGCGCACCAGCGCCGGCGAGGAAATGGCGGCGTCGCTGGGCGAGGCCGCCGTCACCAAGGACATCACCAGCCATGCCTGGCGGACCGCCCTGAACCCTGCCGGCGAGTGGATCCCCGCCGTCCTGGCCGGCGCGGACAAGCGCCTCAGCGAGGTACGGCGCACCGTCCCCGACGCCGGTGGCCTGGTCATCGCCACCGACCACGAGGACGCCCGTGCCTACGCCGGCCAGCTGAAGAGGATCACGGGGGAGTCGCCCACCGTCATCCTTTCCGATGATGCGAAGGCCTCCAGCAAGATCGAGGAGTTCTCCGGCGGGGATAAGCGCTGGATGGTTGCGGTCCGCATGGTATCCGAAGGCGTGGACGTGCCCAGGCTGTCCGTGGGTGTCTACGCCACGTCCACCTCCACCCCGCTGTTCTTCGCCCAGGCCGTGGGCCGCTTCGTGCGTGCCCGCAAACGCGGCGAGACGGCGTCGGTGTTCCTGCCGTCCGTCCCGCAGCTGATGGCGCTGGCAAACTCCATGGAGATGGAGCGGGACCACGCCCTGGACCGGCCGGAAAAGGAGGACCCGGACGGGCTCTTCAACCCGGAAGACTCGCTGATGGACGAGGCCAACCGCGAGGAGAAGGCCTCGGACAGCCTCACCAAGGGCAAGTTCGAGGCCCTGGATTCCCAGGCCTCCTTCGACCGCGTGTTGTTTGACGGCGGCGAGTTCGGCACCGGCGGCGAGGTGGGGTCCGACGACGAGATGGACTTCCTGGGGATCCCCGGGCTCCTGGACGCCGAACAGGTGGGCACGCTCCTGCGCCAGCGCCAGCACGAGCAGCTGAACCGGAAGAACCGGAAGGCTCCGGCGGCGGAGCCCGCTGCCCCCGCCGTCCCGGACCACCGCATGCTGATGGACCTGCGCAACGAACTCGCCAAGAACGTGGCGGCGTGGGCTGCCCGGACCGGGACGCCGCACGGCGTGGTGCATACGAAGCTGCGCACCGTCTGCGGTGGACCGCCGGTGGCACAGGCCAACGAAGAGCAGCTGAAGTCCCGGCTGCGCATGCTCCAGGACTGGTTCGTCGGCCGGAAGTAGCGGTGGGGCGGAGCCGGAGCTAGGCGATGTCCACGCCGCCAAGCTCCATTTCGGCAACGGCCTCTTCGAGGTCCTCGGCGATGCCCGCGGTCAGTGACCTGACGACGGTCACGCCGTAGCCGGCCTGGACGGCGTCAAGTGAGGTGGCCTTCACGCAGTAGTCAGTGGCGATGCCCACCACCACTACGTCCTCGACGTCGTGGCTCTGCAGCCAGTCATCCAGTCCGATGGCATCCCCGTCTGCCAGCCGTTCCGTGTCAGCGGCGGCGGCCAGTCCGCCTGGCTGCCGTTCGCCGGTGGGGACAGCGTCCTCGGGTGCCAGCAGCCCTTCGAAACCGGAGTACGCGGCAGCGAACTGCCCCTTACGGAAGTAGGCCTGGATGTACTCGGTGTCGAGGTCGGGGTGCAGCTCCGCGCCGCGGGTGCCGGCCACGCAGTGCGGCGGCCAGCTGTCCTTGTAGTCGGGAGTGTCGGAAAAATGGCTGCCGGGGTCGATGTGCCAGTCCTGGGTGGCCACCACATGGTCGAACTGGCCGTGGTGGGCGTCCAGGTACTCGCTGATGGCACCGGCCACAGCCGCGCCGCCGGGGACAGCGAGCGAACCGCCCTCGCAGAAATCGTTCTGGACGTCAACGATGATCAGGGCCCGGGACATCAGTTCTCCTCAGTTGTCTTCGTAGAGCGTGGGGATCGCAGCCTCGCCGCGCTGGAGCCGGTTGACCACCGGCGGGAGTTCCGCCATTGACTCCGCGTGCCGCTGGCGGGCCCGGACTACTCCCTCGTGGCCGGTCCATCCCGGCAGCAGCTCGCCGTTCTTCATGAACTGCTGCAGCAGCGGCCGGTCGTTGCCGTCGTCCTCGGGCCGATGGCCCACACCCACCACCTCGGCGGTGGCCGTGCCGCGCCCGTCCAGCTTCCGCAGCGCGTACTTGCGCCCGCCAACGCTCGCTTTGTTCTTGGCTGCCTTGGCAACGGACACGAAATTCCCGTCGTCGTCCGTGCGGCTGACGAGCTTGTAGACCATGCTGGCCGTAGGGGCTCCCGAGCCTGTCACGAGCGAGGTGCCCACGCCGTAGGAGTCGACGGGCGCGGACTGCAGCGCTGCGATGGCGTACTCGTCCAGGTCGGACGTGACAACGATTTTGGTGTTTTCGTTGCCAAGGTCGTCCAGCAGCCGGCGCACCCACTGTGCCTGGTCCACCAGGTCGCCCGAGTCCAGCCGGACCGCGCCGAGCCGGTGCCCGGCCAGGTCAACGGCCGTGCGGACGGCCTTTTCGACGTCGTACGTGTCCACCAGCAGCGACGTGCCCTCGCCAAGCGAGCCTATCTGCGCCTCGAAGGCATCCCGCTCGGTGTCATGCAGCAGCGTGAACGAGTGGGCCGCGGTGCCTACGGTCTTCACTCCGTACCGGATGCCGGCCTCGAGGTTGGAGGTGCTGTCAAAGCCGGCAATGATGGCCGCCCGTGCCGATGCGGGGGCCGCTTCCTCGTGCGTGCGGCGTGACCCCATTTCGATGCAGGGCCGGCCGTGCGCGGCGCTGACCATCCGGGACGCGGCGGAGGCGATGGCGGTGTCGTGGTTGAGGACCGAGAGGATGTACGTCTCCAGCATGCAGGCCTCCGCGAACGTGCCCTCGACAATGAGGATCGGGGAGTTGGGGAAGTACGCCTCGCCTTCGGCGTAGCCCCAGATGTCGCCCGAGAATTTGTAGTCGGCCAGGTACTCGAGGGTCTCCTGGTTGACCACGTGCGTACGCTCCAGGAACTCCAGTTCAGCCTTGCCGAAGCGGAAGTTGGCGATGCCTTCCAGGAGGCGTCCCGTTCCGGCCACGATGCCGTAGCGCCGGCCGTCCGGCAGCCGCCGGGCAAACGCCTCAAACACGGACCTGCGGTGCGCCGCCCCTGAGTGGAGGGACGCCTGCAGCATGGTCAGCTCGTAGTGGTCAGTGTAAAAGGACGTGCGGGGATGGTCCCAGCCGGCTGAGGTGCTCACGAAAATCACTCTATCGGGCGTCCCCATAGAATGGACAGATGACCATAAGCGTTGCGCCCGGCCCTGATACGCAGGAGGGCACCCGGACCGGCACAGCAGAGTCCACCGACTCGCTGACCGCGCCGGACATCCCCTGGAACCTGGTGATCTGGAACGATCCCGTCAATCTCATGAGCTACGTCAGCTACGTGTTCCAAAGCTACTTTGGCTACTCCGAAAGCAAAGCCAACAAGTTGATGATGGAGGTCCACAAGAAGGGCCGCTCCATCGTGGCCTCGGGCAGCAAGGAACAGGTGGAGCGGCACGCGGTGGCCATGCACGGCTTCGGGCTGTGGGCCACGGTGGAGAAGGCAAGCGGGGGCGGCGGCAATTCAGGCAAGTCCGGCGGTCCGGGCCAGGGCAAGGGGAAACGTGGCTAAGGCATTCAAGTACGGGCTCAAAGGCATCACCGGCTACCTGGAACCGGCCGAACGGGACCTGCTGCGCAGCCTGATCGACGACGTCATCTCCATGCTCCAGCCCGAGGAACGCGCCGGGCAGGACCCCCTGGCGGCACTGATCGGACTCGACATGGACGTTACCGAGCCCACGGACCGTGCCGTCCGGCGCCTGCTGCCCAACGTGGTGAAGGACGACGGCGCGGCCAGCCTTGAGTTCCGCCAACTCACCGAGCGTTCGCTGCGGGAAACGAAGATCGGGGCCCTGCGCGCAGCCGCCCTGGACCTGGACAAGGACGAGATCGTGCTGACGCCCGAAGGGGCACGGCACTGGTCCATGGCGCTGAACGATGTGCGGCTGGTCCTGGCCGAGCGGCTGGACATCCGGGACGAGGCAGACGCGGAGCACGTCCACCGGATGCAGGACTGGTCCCAGGCCGAGGATGTGGAGAGCTACCTGGCGCTGGTGTACAACTTCACCACCTGGCTGCAGGAATCCCTGGTCCAGGCCATGCTGCAGTCGCTGGAATCCCGGCGTTGAGCGGCGGCCGCCGCCGTTCCCGGGGTCCTTGTGACAGATCAGACACGAGTTGCAGGCCACAAGATGATGCCTGACACATCGGGGAGCACCTATCCTCGAATAATCATGACAACAGCCTCGAGCATGGACCCGTCAGCGCGAACTGAACCGGCGCCCGCGGCCGGCGACCTTCCGGCCGCCGCTCCGGCAACCCGGCCCATCGGCGTTTTCGACTCCGGAGTCGGCGGCCTGACCGTTGCCCGCTCCATCATCGACCAGCTCCCCAACGAGTCGATCCTCTACGTGGGGGACACCGCCCACGGGCCGTACGGCCCCCTTCCCATTGCTGAGGTGCGGGCCAACGCCCTGGGCGTGATGGACGAACTGGTGGACTCCGGGGTCAAGCTGCTGACCATTGCCTGCAACTCGGCGTCGGCCGCTGTGCTGCGCGATGCCCGCGAGCGGTACACCGCGAGGTACGGCATCCCGGTCATCGAGGTGATCCAGCCGGCGGTGCGGCGTGCGGTCGCCGCCACCCGCACCGGCAAGGTGGGCGTCATCGGCACGTCTGCCACCGTGGGTTCGCGCGCCTACGAGGACACGTTCGCCGCGGCCCCGGACCTCGACATCACCTCGGTGGCGTGCCCCGAGTTCGTCAGCTACGTGGAGGCGGGCATCACCACCGGCCCGGCCCTGCTCGCCGTCGCCGAGGAATACCTGGCACCGCTGAAGGCTGCCGCCGTGGACACAGTGGTCCTGGGCTGCACCCACTACCCGCTGCTGACCGGCGTGATCTCGTACGTGATGGGCGCGGATGTCACGCTCGTCTCCAGCGCCGAGGAAACCGCGAAGGACGTGTACCGGGCCCTGGCCACCCACAACCTGCAGCGCACCTCCGATGCTCCGCCCGAGCACCACTTCGTGGCCACCGGCGACGCCGGGCAGTTCGAAGCCCTGGCCCGGCGGTTCCTGGGCCCGGAGGTGCTGTCCGTGCGCCAGGTTGACCACGTGGCGGCCCAGTATCCCACCGGCAGCCTGGCGCGCATCACGCCGGAGATGATCGCGGCAGCCCAAGGCGCCCGGCAGCGCCCCCGCATCTCGAACTTCGTGGGCGGTGGGCTCACGGATGCCGGCCGCGCCGGGGGACCTGCCCTGTGAAGCTGACCATTGTGGGGTGTACGGGCTCGTTCCCCGGGCCCGGCTCCCCGGCGTCGTGCTACCTGCTGACTGCCAGCGACGGCGAGCGGACGTGGAAGGTGGTGATGGACCTCGGCAGCGGGGCGCTGGGGGCTATCCAGCGCTACACGGACCTGGAGGACATCGACGCGATCTTCCTTACCCACCTGCACCCGGACCACTGCATGGACCTGTGCGGGCTGCATGTGGCCATCCGCTGGAAGCCCGGCGGCTGGGGACGCGGCCGGATTCCCGTCTGGGGGCCCGCGGCCACGGCTGACAGGATGGCCACCGCGTACGGCCTGGACCTGGACCCCGGGATGCACGAGGAGTTCGACTTCACCAACTGGGCGGAGCGCAAGCCCGTGACCGTCGGACCCTTCACCGTCACCCCGTACGCTGTGAACCACCCCATCGAGGAGGCCTACGCGCTGCGCGTGGACGTGGTGGAGCCCGGCAAGGACGGAACACCGGTCCACCGGACCCTGACGTACTCGGGCGACACCGACTCCTGCCCCGGGCTTGAGGAAGCGGCAAGGGACGCAGACCTGTTCCTGTGTGAAGCCGCCTTCGAGGAAGGCCGGGACAGCGACATCAAGGACGTCCACCTCACGGGCAAGCGGGCGGGCGAGGCTGCCGCTGCCGCCGGGGCCCGCCGCCTGCTGCTGACGCACATCCCCGTCTGGACGTCCCAGACCACCGTCATGGCGGAAGCCCGCCCGGTCTTCCCCGGTGACGTGGCCGTCGCCGTGGCGGGCGTGCACTACACGATCTAGGGGCTGCGTCCTGCCGGGTGCCGCGCAGGTACCCGCGCGCCCGCCCGGGCGGCACTCGATAAGCTAAAGGCATGACATCTGAAGCAACAGCAGTGCCCATCGTGCGCGCCGACGGCCGTGCCCCCGACCAGCTCCGGCCCATCAGCATCACCCGCGGATGGTCCAACCAGGCTGAGGGATCGGCGCTGATCGAATTCGGCAATACGCGGGTGCTGTGCACGGCTTCCCTGACCGCCGGAGTTCCGCGCTGGCTCAAGGGCGAAGGCCGCGGCTGGGTCACCGCCGAATATGCCATGCTGCCGCGCGCCACCAACACCCGCTCCGACCGGGAATCGGTCAAGGGCAAGATCGGCGGGCGCACCCATGAGATCTCGCGCCTGATCGGCCGGTCGCTGCGGTCCATCATCGACACCAAAGCCCTGGGCGAAAACACCATCGTGCTGGACTGCGATGTCCTGCAGGCCGATGGCGGCACGCGCACTGCGGCGATCACCGGTGCCTACGTGGCGCTGGCCGACGCCATCCGCTTCGCCCGGGACACCAAGCTGATCGCCAAGAACGCGCAGCCCCTCCTGGACACCATTGCCGCCGTTTCCGTGGGGATCATCGACGGCGTTCCCATGCTGGACCTGCCGTACGTCGAGGACGTGCGGGCCGAGACCGACATGAACGTTGTGGTCACCGGTTCGGGCAAATTCGTCGAAGTGCAGGGGACCGCCGAGGGAGCACCGTTCGACCGCGAGGAGCTGAACCAGTTGCTGGACCTGGCCCTGCTGGGCACCACGCAGCTCGCGGCCATCCAGCGCGAAACCTTGGCGGACACCCTGTGAGCGTCCCTGCTGCGCGGCTGGTGCTCGCCACCCACAACAAGGGCAAGCTGCGGGAACTGCGGGAACTGCTGCGCGGGCAGGTGCCCGGGCTCGACGTCGACACCCAGGTGGTGGACGCAGCCGCGGCGGGTGCGCCCGACGTCGCCGAAACCGGCGTCACCTTCGCCGAGAATTCGCTGCTGAAGGCACGTGCGGTGGCCGGCGCCACCGGCCTGGTGGCCATCGCCGACGACTCGGGCCTGGCGGTGGACGTCATGGGCGGCGCGCCCGGGATCTTCTCAGCGCGCTGGGCCGGGCGCCACGGGGACGACGCCGCCAACCTGGAGCTCCTGCTGAACCAGCTCTCCGACGTGCCGGACCAGCACCGCGGGGCAGCGTTCGTCTGCGCGGCGGCCCTGGCGGTGCCCGGCCCGGACGGAGGTCCGGGGCGCGAAGTGGTGGAGTACGGCCAGCTGGAAGGGTTCCTCCTGCGGGAGCCCCGGGGGGAAGGCGGCTTCGGCTACGACCCTGTGCTCCAGCCGGCCGGCGAGGACCGCAGCTGCGCGGAACTGTCCGCGGAGGAAAAGAACGCCATCAGCCACCGCGGGAAGGCCTTCCGTGCGTTGCTTCCGTCCATCGTGGCGGCGCTGCAGGCTGCGGAATAGACAAAAGGTGCGCGCCCCGTTCAGGGGGCGCGCACCCTTCGTGCTGTTAATGGGGAGCCGCTACTCCTGGCGGGTGCCGTGGATATTGCGCGGAGTCTTGCGCTCCTCCTCCGGCTCGTGCTCTTCGATGTACTCGTCCACGGCGTCGGTGCCGTAGGCGCTGGCCTGGCGCTTGGCGGAGAGCCCGCGCAGGACCTCGATGCCGATGGGGATCACCGAGACCAGCACGATGGCGATGAAGATGATGTCCAGGTTGTCGCGGACCCACGGGACCTTGTCTCCCAGCAGGTAGCCGAGCAGCGTGACGCCGCCGCCCCAGAGCACTGCCCCGATGACGTTGTACAGGAAGAACTTCTTCCTGCTCATCTGCGCGACGCCCACGATGACCGGAACGAAAGTGCGGATGATGGGCACGAAACGGGCCAGGATCAGGGCCTTGCCGCCATGCTTTTCGAAGAAGGCGTGGGCGTTTTCAACGTTTTCCCGCTTGAACAGCCTCGAGTTGGGCTTGTTAAAAATGGCCGGTCCGGCCTTGGAGCCGATCAGGTAGCCCGTCTGGTTGCCGATGATGGCCGAGACCACGATCAGCAGGGCCAGCAGCCACACGTTGAACTTGATGGTGTCCGTGGCCACCAGCAGGCCCGCGGTGAACAGCATGGAATCGCCCGGCAGGAAGAACCCAACCAACAAGCCGGTCTCCGCAAAAACGATCCCGCACACCAGCAGGACCACCCACGGTGCAAGGGCGGGATCGGCCAGGAACACCTGGGGGTTCAGCCAGTCGGGCAGGAAGGAGGCCAGCTGCGGCTGGACCGGTCCCGCACCGCCCAGCATGGACACAGCGAGGTCGTTCATCACAGGAAAGTTCACCCCTCAAGGGTACTTGACGGGCCTGTGCGTCCCGGGCCGGGCCGCTTCCGGCGGTAAGGTGGGGGCCGTGGGTTTGGACTTTACGGCGATTGACTTCGAAACAGCGAACGGCTTCCGGGGCTCCCCGTGTTCAGTGGGACTGACGAAGGTCAGGGGCGGGAAGATCGTGGCCGAAGCATCCTGGCTGATGCGTCCGCCGGCCAACTACGACCACTTCGACCACCACAACGTGCGCATCCACGGGATCACTCCTGCCGACGTGGCAGGGCAGCCCCGGTTCGGGGAGCTGTTCCCGGAGATTGGCGCCTTCATCGGCGATGACGTCCTGGCCGCCCACAACGCAGCGTTCGACCTCGGCGTGATCCGCTCCGCACTGGAAGTCTCCGGCATGCCCGGTCCGGCCTACGACTATGTCTGCACGGTCATGCTATCCCGGCGCTGCTACTCGCTCGTGTCCAACTCGCTGCCTTTCGCCGCCGAGGAAGCGGGGGTTCCGCTGGTCAACCACCACGACGCCGCTGAGGATGCACGGGCGTGCGCCGGAATTCTGATCGACATTGCCACCCGCAACGGCGCCAACAGCATCGCCGAACTTTACTTGTCGCTGGGCCTGGCCATGCCACGGCAGCATGCTTTCGATCCGGCCAGCGGTGAGCTCTCCAAGCCCAGCGTGGCCGCCATGTCCGGCGCTTCCGGCAACGGTGCGGCGCTGCTGCGCCGGTTCCAGTCCGGCTGGCCCGAGGAAGGCCTGAACCCGGACCCGGATCCCGATGCCGAGCCAGGCCACCCGCTCTACGGCCAGACCATCGTCTTCACCGGGCAATTGTCCATTGCCCGCCCGGAGGCGAAGCAGCGTTCGGCGCGCTGCGGCGCACGGACCGAAAGCCGCGTGACCGGCCGCACCACCGTCCTGGTGGTGGGCGACGGGTTCGTCGCCTCCGACCTGCGCTCTGGCCGCCTGACCGGAAAAGCGCGGCGCGTCCTGGAGCTCCATGAGCGGGGGCAGGCGATCGAGGTGCTGTCCGAGGGGGAGTTCCTGCAGATGGTCGGCGGACCGCATGATGGGTCATCCGGCGCAACAAATCTTTGCGTCCCGGCGGCCGCCTCCTAGCCTTGCCTCATGGGCACCCTGTTCGCTTTTCCCAATCCCGTCAACGAGTACGCAGCCCGCGTGACGGCCGGGCTTGTCGTGCTGCTGGCTGTCGTCACCGCCGCCACCGGTTCCCTCTGGGGACTGCTCGCCATCGCCGTCGGATTCTGGCTGCGCGTGCTGTTCGGCCCCCGGATCTCGCCCCTGGCGCTGCTGTCGGTGAAAGTCATCACACCGCGCCTGCGAAAGGTGAAGCTGGTGCCCGGGCCGCCCAAGCGCTTCGCCCAGGGGATCGGCGCCGCGGTCTCCACCGCCGCCCTGCTCCTTCTTGCCTCAGGTGCGGCCCCGGCAGCCTGGACGCTGCTGGGGATCCTGGCGGTCGCGGCCTCCCTGGAAGCGTTTGCCGGCTTCTGCCTCGGCTGCACCATCTTCGGGTTCCTGCAGCGCCGCGGCGTCATCCCGGAGGACATCTGCGAGGCGTGCAACAACATCAGCCTTCGCCGGTCGTAACCCCCACCAGCTGGTCGGCCATGCCGCGGACCACCTCGGCCCCCTCCAACACCTCCAGCCACTGGACCGGCAGGCAGTCCTCCCCGTAGCCGGCTCCCAGGATGCTGCCCGTCAGGGCGCCCGCCGTATCCCGCGCGCTGCCGTGGCTCACCGCCAGTGCCACAGCCTCGCTGAAGTGCTGTGACGGCAGGGCGGCGCCACCGCGCGGGGCGGTGGCCAGCGCGGAGTAAAGCGCGACGGCGAGGGCTTCTTCGGCTGCATCACCCCCGCCCAGCGCCTCGTCCAGCTCTCCGGGCACAGGGGCTGAGCCTGCGAGGCGAAGGGCAGCCTCCAGCCGCCGCGGCAGCTCCGGTGCCACGTCCGGGAGTCCGGCCGCATGCGCCGTGACGGCCTCAGCGGCCGCCCGCAATCCTTCGCCGGACACCAGGCGGTGGATCAGGAGGCTGAAGATTCCGGCACTCTGGCGTGCAGCGGGGTGCCCGTGCGTCAGTGCGGCGGCATCTGCGCTCAACTTGTAGACGGCGTCGGATGTAATGTGCGGCACCAGGCCGAACGGTGCCGAACGCATCACCGTTCCGCGGCCCCTCGATGAAGGATTGACGGGACGGGCCGCGGTGCCCATTTCACCGGTGGCGAGGCCGGAGATGCAGTCCTGCTCGGGATCCCGGCGCCGGCGCAGGACCTCGTTGCCGTCGATCCAACGGGGCTGGGGGACCGGCGCCGAAGGCCCCGCGTCCTCGCCCTGGGTGGCAAGCCAGCGCAGGTACGCCAGCCACAGGCACGCGTTGACGTCCGCGCCCACGCCCGCGTTGGCCCATTCCAGGGCCTCCACAAGCCCGTCCACGGTGTAGAGGGTCAGCTGGGTATCGTCGGAGAACAGGCCGCCCGGAAGCTCCACGGCATAGCCCGCCGCATCACCCAGCGCTCCGCCCAGAAGGCAGCCGTGGATGCGGGACTTCAGGGTGGGGACGGGGACGCGGTGATCGGTACTCATGCAGTAAATTTACCGTGGCGGCGGCACCTGCCCTTTGCGGCGGTGGTCCTTTGCGGCACTGGAACGGGCCCGCAATGTCCAGCAGCTGTCCAGCAAACGCACAGCCTGGGATGGAATACTGCTGGGGCTGCCCGGCGCAGCCCCGAAGCCCACCCCCCAACTGAAGGTTCCACATGAGCACCCTTGTTCCCGGCCGTGACACCCAGCAGCCAGCCGCCCCGGCTGCCGCGCAGCCCGCGCTGCTGCACCGGCTGTCGGCCGAGGCCTTCGGCAGCCTCTTCCTGGCCGTGGCCGGACTGGGCGTGCCGCTGTTCAGCATCCCGCAGTCCAGCCCTGTCCCGGCCGCCCTGGCCGCCGGTCTTGCAGTGACGGCCGCGATGCTGGCGTTCGGCCACGTCTCCGGCGGCCACTTCAACCCCGCCATCACCCTCGGACACCTCCTGGCGGGCAGGATCCGCCCCGGCACGGCAGCAGCCTACGTCCTTGCCCAGGCGGTGGGCGCGCTGCTCGGCGCCCTGGCCCTGTTCGGGATCCTCAGCACGCTGCCCGGCATCCAGGACAGCAGGACCGCCTTCGATACAGTCGCCGCGGGATTCGGCGAACACTCCATCATCCAGGCTCCGATGGCCGCAGTGCTGCTCCTGGAGGTCCTGGGGGCGGCGATCGTCGTGGCCGTCTTCCTCGGCGCGGCCGGACGTGACGGCGGTCTGCGCACCGTGGCACCGGTCGCCGTCGGCCTCTCTTTCGCGGCGCTCCTGCAGCTGGGCCAGTCGGTGGGCAACCTGCCGTTCAACCCCGCCCGCGCCCTGGCTTCGGCAGTGTTCAGCTCCGGCTGGGCAATGGAGCAGTTGTGGGTGTTCCTGGCGGCACCCCTGCTGGGGGCAGCCCTCGCGGGGCTCGTATTCCGCGGTGCTGCAACAGCCACTGTGGCAGGTCACCGGGAGGCTGCGGGGGTGGAAGCCGCCGAGAACGCTGCGGGCGGTGACCATGCAGGCAGCATTGACGACGACGGCCTGGTAGCGGACCCGGAAGAGCCGGCCGATGACGCGCGCACCGATGGGGAGAAGGCGGCAGGCGTGAGTGAGGCACAGGAGTTTTTCGAGGGCAAGCGGCGATGACCGCTGCGTCGCCGGCATGACGCCGGTGAGCCGGTATCAGTACTGTCAGTGGCTGCCGATAGCTTAGGAACATGCGGTTACTTCACACTTCGGACTGGCACCTGGGCCGTTCCTTCCACGGCGTCGGCATGCTGGAAGCCCAACGCGGCTTCGTTGACCAGCTGGTGGCGGCTGTTGTCCGGCATCACGTGGACGTCGTCCTCATCGCGGGAGACGTCTACGACCGCGCGCTGCCGGGGGTGGACGTGGTCCACCTGCTCGACGACGCCCTGGTCCGCCTGACGTCCGCCGGCGCGCAGGTGGTCCTTACCAGCGGCAACCATGATTCCGCCATCCGCCTGGGTTTCGCCTCCCGGCTGCTCGAACGCGGGGGAGTGCACCTGCGCACCCGGGTGGAGGACCTGGACAAACCGCTGCTGCTGCCCCTGGGGACGGACGCCGCGGGCCAGGAAGCCGTCGTTGCCGTCTATGGCATTCCGTGGCTTGAGCCCCGGCTCACTGCGGAGCAGCTGGGCGTGGAGACGGCAAGCCACTTCGAGGTCACCCGGGCGGCAACAGCACGTATCCGGGAGGACGTCGGGCGACGCTCCGATGCCGCGGCCGTACACCCGGTGGTCCTGGCCCACACCTTCGCCAGCGGGGGAATCAGCTCGGACAGCGAACGGGACCTCAGCATTGGCGGCGTCGGCGCCGTGCCGCTGGATCTCTTCGACGGGTTCAGCTACACCGCGCTGGGCCACCTGCACGGCCGGCAAACCTTATCGGACCGGGTCAGGTATTCGGGGTCGCCCCTGGCCTACTCGTTCTCCGAAGCGGGGCACCAGAAAGGCGCCTGGCTCGTGGACATCGGTGCCGAGGGAGTGACCGCCGTGGAGGAGGTCCGCTGGGAAGCGCCGCGCACCCTGGCGGTGCTGCGCGGACAACTGTCCAGCCTCCTGGAATCGCCGGACCACGCCTGGGCGGAGACCGCGTACTGCCAGGTCACGCTGACCGATGCCCAGAGGCCCGCGCGGGCCATGGAGCGGTTGCGCTCCCGGTTCCCGGACACCCTCGTCCTTTCCTTTGACCCGCAGGGGGCCGGGGCCACCAGCCAGGCGTCCTACAGCAGCAGGCTCGCTGAGGCGCCGGACGACCTCTCCGTTTGCTGCGGGTTCCTGGAGCACGTGCGGGGACGGGTTCCCGATGACGCCGAAAAGGCCGCGCTCGCCGCGGCGCTGGAAAACGTCCGGCTCCTGGAGGTCTCCCGGTGAGGATCCACCACCTGAAGATTGCCGGGTTCGGCCCCTTCGCGGGAACGGAGGACATCGACTTCGACCGGCTCAGCGCCCATGGCCTGTTCCTCCTGAACGGTCCAACCGGTGCCGGCAAGACAAGCGTGCTGGACGCCATCTGCTTTGCCCTGTACGGATCTGTTCCCGGAGCGCGGCAGGACGGCAAGCGGCTGCGCAGCGACCACGCGGAGCCTTCGCAGGAACCCGCGGTGACCTGCGAGTTTTCCGCCCAGGGGCGCCGTTTCGAAGTGACGCGCTCACCGGCCTGGGAAAAGCCAAGCGCCCGGGGCAAAAACGGCTTCACCGTGCAGCAGGCCAAGACTCTCCTGCGGGAGCGGGTGGGCGGGGCCTGGGTGGAGAAGTCTGCCCGCAATGACGAAGCGGGGGCTGAGATCATGGCCCTGCTGGGCATGGACCGCGACCAGTTCACCCGGGTTGTCATGCTGCCGCAGGGTGACTTCGCTGCCTTCCTGCGATCCAAGGCCACTGACCGGCTGGACCTGCTGCAGAAGCTTTTCGGCACCCAGCGCTTTGAAGCCCTGGAGCAGGAGTTGTCCCGGCAGTCCGCCGCCGCACGGGAGGACGTCGCCGCCCTCACTGCGCAACTGGCACTCCTTGCCTCGCGCGCCGAGGCAGAAGCCGCCCAGCTGCAGCTCGACGACGCCGCTGCGCCCCCCGCAGAGGACATTCCCGGCAGGCTCGCGTGGCTGCAACGCGCCGTTGACCTGCGCCTGCAGGAACTCAGCGGGCTGGCCGAGACGGCGGAAACCGTGAGCCGGGAACGACGGGATGCCGCTGACGCCGAGGCCGCCCGGCATGAACGCCACCGCAAGCTCGAAGCAGCGGTGGCGCGGCAAACGGCAGTGGCGGACGCCGCGCCGCACCTGGAGGACCTCTCCGCCCGGCTGGCCCGGCACCGCCAGGCCGAGGTCCTCGCGGGCCAGTTGCAGACCGTGGATGCCGCCGCGGCAAAGGTGCGCGGCTCCGAGCGCGCAGCCGAGTCCGCCATGACCCTGCTCCGGCTCGCCGCGGCCGAGGACGGCGAACTGGCCCAGTTGGAGCTGTCGCCTGCAGATGACGATGCCGGCGACGATCCTGCAGTGGATCTTCACGGCGCCGGTGCCGCAGGCGGGGGAACCGCCGGCGCGCGGCCGGCCGCGACGAATGCCGCGGAAGAACTGGGCCGCCTCCGTTCGCTGCTGGCAGTTGTCGAGGCCCGGCTGCCGGATGAGGAACGGCTTCAGTCCCTGCGCAAACGGCACCGCAGCCTGCTGGACCGGCAGGCGGAACTCCAAGCCGCAGCCGGAAGGTTGGAGGCCCGCGCGGGGCAACTCCTGGCGGAACGGGAACGCCTTGCAGCGGGAATGCAGCACCTGGAACTGCGTGCCAGCGACGCGGCGCTGCGGCGCAAGGAGGCCGGGGCTGCCGAGGAGTTGCTGGACGTGGTCCGCCGGTACGGCACTGCGTGCCAGGCCAGGCACCGGATCAAGCTGCGCCACGACGATTCCCGGGAAAACCTGCTGGAGGCCAAGCGCCGCTGGCTGGACCTCCGGGAAGAGCGGCTCGCCAATGCGGCATCCGAGTTGGCCGCGCAACTGGCCCCCGGCAGCCAATGCCCCGTATGTGGCAGCGAAGAACACCCCGATCCTGCGGCTGCGGGCAGTGAAGGTCCCGGCCTGGCCCAGGACGAGGAAGCCGCCCACGCCGCGTATGAGCACGCGGAGGCGGCCCATGCTGCCGTAGCCGCAGAACTGGCCGAAGCCGGGCAACTGGTTGCCGTCCTCTCCGGACAGGGCGGGAACACCCCCGTAGAGGAGGCGCGTGCCGGCGCCGAGCGGGCGCTCGCAGCGGCGGCTGATGCCGAGGAAGCCGCCGAGGAACTCCTGGGGACCCGGAGGCGGCTGGAAACACTCGACGCCGACATCGCCGGAAACCAGGCAAAGGTTGCCGACGCAGAGGCGGGGCTTTCCCAGGCTTCGGGAACCCTCGCCGACCTGGCGGAACAGGAGGAATCGCTGGACCAGGCGCTGGCGGCGCTGCGGGGGGAGCACCCCAGCCTGTCCCGGCGGCTGCGGGCCCTTGAAGGCGCCGTTGCGGCACTGGACCAGGCCGTTGAGGCGCAGGCACGTCTCGCAGCAGCCCGGAGCCAGGCGGCAGACGCGCAGGAACAGCTCGAGCTGGCACTCCCCGGAGCAGGCTTCGCCACGGCCGGGGAAGTCCGCAGCCAGCTCCTGGCCGCACCCGAGGTGGCTTCGCTGGAGGCCGGAATCCGGGCGGCGCAGGATGAAGCCGCCCGGGTTGCCGAGTTGTTCGCGTCCGAGGACATTCTGCTGGCACATGAGGAAGCGGCAGGCGGCTTCGCGGTGGACGGGGAACGGCTGGCGGCACTGCGCCGCGAAGCGGACGCCGCCCAGCAGGATGCCCGCGCCGCCGACCTGGCCGCCGGCCTTGCCCGCCGCTGCCTGACGTCCTTGGCATCCGTCGCGGCAGAGTACGACGTGCTTGCGGGTTCAGCCCGGGAACCGGCCGAGCGGGCGCGGATGCTGGCGTCGCTGGCCGATACTGCGGCAGGCAGGGGTGAGAACACCTACCGGATGAGTCTCAACAGCTACGTCCTGGCAGCCCGGCTGGAGCAGGTGGCCCTCGCAGCTTCCGAACGCCTGGTGGCCATGAGCGACGGCCGGTACCTCCTGCAGCACACCGACGCCAAGGCCGCCCGGGGAGCGAAATCCGGACTCGGCCTGGAAGTGGTGGACCAGTGGACGGGTTACCGCCGGGACACTTCCACCCTCTCCGGCGGGGAATCCTTCATGGCGTCGCTGTCGCTGGCGCTGGGGCTCGCGGACGTGGTGCAGCAGGAGTCCGGGGGCGTGGAGATCGAGACCCTGTTCGTGGACGAAGGGTTCGGCAGCCTGGACGAGCAATCCCTCGAGCAGGTCATGGACGCCCTTGAAGGGCTCCGGGACGGCGGCAGGGTTGTGGGCCTGGTCAGCCACGTTGCCGAGATGAAGCAGCGGATCGGCACGCAGCTCCAGGTCCTCAAAGGCCGCAACGGCTCAACGCTCCGGATCTCGGAAAGCCTGGACGCCGTCGTCTGACGGAGCGGTGGCGGTACGCAGCGTGTTGCCGGCAGGCGGGCCGGCGGCAGTACCAGCAGCCCGCCCCGGCGGCCGATATACTTGGACGCGTTACCGGGTTGGGCGCATCGGGAGGAGGGACGATGCGCGCTGACTGAACGAGCCCGGAATTGACTTCTCAAACATCACCTTCAGCCACCCCGGAAGCTGCCACCCAGGGCCCGGAGAGAGCTGCGCGCGAAGGACGCTTCGCCCGGCTTCCCCTGCTGGCCGGGAAGAGCTTCCTGCCATTGGGACTCTTCGCACGGCTGCCCCTGGCCATGCTGACCATGGGCACACTGACGCTGGTCACCTCCACCAGCAGCTCCTTTGCCACCGGGGGCGCTGCGGCAGGGGCCGTAGGCATCGGATCGGCCCTGGGTGCCCCGATCCTGGGATCCCTGGCGGACCGGCGGGGCCAGCGCCCGGTGCTGCTGCTGTCCGCGGTCCTGAACACGGCGGCTGTGGCGCTCCTGATCCTCACTGCCTGCGCCCTGGAACAGGACGAAAACTTCCCGCTGGCCCTGCTGGCCGCAGCCTTCGCCGCCGGGGCCAGCAGCCCGCAGGTGGGACCCCTGGCCCGGGTCCGCTGGATGGCGCTGACGTCCCCTGCCCCGGGCGGGTCTGACGGCCCGGACCGAGACCTGGATACCGCACTGTCCTACGAAAGCACCGCCGACGAGGTGACCTTCGTCCTGGGCCCCGCACTGGTGGGCGTCCTCGCCAGTGCGGTCGCTCCGTGGCTGCCCCTGGCTTTGGCGGCAGCGATCACCATCACGCTGGTTCCCGCTTTTGCCGCGCATCCCACGCACCGCGCGGTGCCGGTTGCGCGGCGCGCCGCCGGGCGGGACCGCGGCCCAGCCATCGGTAAAAGGATGCCCTGGGCTGTTGCCTTGCCCGTTGCCGCGATGGTTTGCATGGGAACGTTCTTTGGTTCCACCCAGGCTGCCCTGAGCGCCTTCTCGGCCGGGCTCGCCGGTGCCGAGATCGCAGGGCTGCTGTACGCGGTGATGGGCCTGAGTTCCGCGGTGGCAGCGCTGTCGGTGGCCTACTGGCCCCGGCGCGCCAGCCTTGACCTGCGGTGGATGCTGTGCGCGGGGCTGATGGCGGCGCTGGCCGTCCTCTTGCTGCTGCCCGCTTCCCTGGGCGGCATGGCTGTGGTGCTGCTGGTCCTGGGCCTGCCGGTGGGACCGGTCATGGTCACCGTGTTCGCCGTGGGCGGCGCCCTCGCCCCTGCGCGGCGTCTCGGCACGGTCATGACCGGGCTGGCCAGCGGCATTGTCGCCGGGACGGCGCTCGGGTCCTTCATTGGCGGCCAGTTGGCACAGGTCCACGGCTACGGTAGCGCGTTCCTTGTTCCGCTCTGCGCCGCGGGAGCGTTGGCGCTGCTGGGTGCGGCAGCCGCCGTCGTCCTTCGCCGCCGCCACTGACGGCCGCAACCGGCATCTCCCGGGCAGCCCGGCGCGGCGCGGGCGGGAGCTATGCCAATTGGCTTTCGATCCGCGCCGCACTTTCTGCCAGGGCGGTGCCCACGGCCGCAGGATCATGGGCGGAACGGATGTACACGACGGCAAGGGCCGCCGGCCGGCCGCCCGGCACACGGACCGGCGCCGCAAGCGAGGAAACACCGGCAATCACTTCATCGTGGCTGGCGGAATACCCCGTCCTGCGCGCCTCGGCTGCCTCCGGGCGGTAGGCGATGCCCGTGTCCAGCCGGTCCCACTCGGCCTCGGACATGGCGGACTGGATGGCAATCCCCGGCGCGCCGGCGTTGATTGGGTGCCTGGTTCCAGGGTGCTGGGCCACGGTGGCCCCGGAGTGCCTGGGCTCCACGGTGACCAGGGTGATGCAGTCGTGATGGTCCCAGACAGCCACGAACGCGGTCATGTCCAGCAGGTTGGCGAGATGCGTGAGCTCGGGCAGAGCAGCACTTTGCAGGTTCCGGGATACGCCCCGCGCCAGGACCGCCAGCCCGGGTCCCGGCTGGACCTTGCCTGCATCGTCCCGCACCAGGAGCGAATGGTCCTCCAGGGTGCGCAGGATGCGGTAGGCCACCGAGCGGTGGACACCCATGGCGTCGGCAAGCTCGGCAATGGTGAGCGGCCCCGGGGCCGCTGCAAGGATTTCGAGGGCACGGATACCGCGCGAGAGCGTCTGGGACGGCGGCGCGGAAGCCTGCTGCGGCGCGGCTCCCGCCCGGGCTGCGGCTGGAGGAGTCATGGACTCCATCCTAGGCGGCTCGGGCCGGGGCCCTGGAACTCTTGTTTTGGGAAGGCCATGGCGGTAGTGTCCTCATTGCGAACTTGCTATTCAAATATAGAACTAATTCCTTCCCGGGTCCATCGGTGGGCGAATTTCCAAACCGCGTGTTCAGCATCACATTTTCGTAGTACCCTACTAACTAACTGACCGTTCTGTCGGTAATCCTGAAGGCGACCGGGCGCACTGCCGCCCAATAAACAATGGAGTTTCAATGACCACACCCTCCAAGGTGGATACGCTCGCCGGCCCCAGCAGCCGGCGCGAGGAGCGCAAGGTCCTCGCCGGTACCCTGGTCGGCACCACCATCGAGTGGTACGACTTCTTCATCTTTGCCCAGCTGACCGCAACGCTGCTGTCGCCGCTGTTCCTGGCACCGCTGAACGAGTCCAACCCGGGGCTGGCGCAGATCCTGTCCTTCGCCCTCATCGGCATCAGCTTCCTTTTCCGCCCCCTCGGAGCCGTGATCGCCGGCCACCTGGGGGACCGGCTGGGGCGCAAGGCGATGCTGGTTTTCACCCTCGTGATGATGGGGGCCGCCACCGCCCTGATCGGCATGCTTCCCACCTATGCGCAGATCGGGGCCTGGGCTCCGGTGCTGCTGATCCTGCTGCGCATTATCCAGGGCTTCTCAGCTGGCGGTGAATGGGGCGGTGCTGCCCTCATGGCCGTGGAGCACGCGCCGATCAACCGCCGCGGCCTGTTTGGCGCCTACCCGCAGATCGGTGTGCCCGTGGGGATGATCCTGGCCACCGGGCTGCTGTTCTTCCTCAACACCAGCATGTCCAAGGAAGACTTTGCGGCCTGGGGCTGGCGCGTGCCGTTCCTGCTCTCCATCGTCCTGATCGTGGTCGGGTACATGATCCGCCGCGCCGTGGCCGAGAGCCCGGTCTTCCAGGAGATGGCCCTGCGGAAAAAGGAGAGCAAGGCGCCCCTGGGCGAGCTGATCCGGAACCACAAGCTGCCGGTCCTGTACTCCACCCTGATCTTCATCGGCAACAACGCAGCCGGCTACCTGCTGATCGCGTTCTTCATCTCATACGCCACGAAGACCTTGAAGATGCCCACGCCGCAGATCCTGCTGGCCACCACGCTGGCGTCCTTCGGCTGGCTGATCTTCACCCTGGTGGGCGGCTGGCTGTCCGACCGCATCGGCCGGGTCAAGACCTTCCTGCTGGGCTACGCCATCGTCTTCGCCTGGATGATCCCGATGTTCGCCCTGATCGATACCAAGGACATCATGCTGTACGGCATCGCGCTGTTCGTCCTGACGATCGGCCTGGGCCTGTCCTACGGCCCCATGTCCGCCATGTATGCCGAGATGTTCCCGGCCAACGTCAGGTACTCCGGCATCTCCATCGGCTACGCGTTCGGAGCCATCCTGGGCGGCGCCTTCGCCGCAACCATCGCGGAGTCGCTGCTGCAGTCCACCAGGTGGACCGGTTCGATCGGTATCTACATCATGGTGCTGTGCGTCATTTCCGCCGTTGGAGTGGTGCTCGCCAAGGAAACCAAGGGCCGCCCGCTCGGCGTCAGCGCCCACCACTAACGGCTGGACTCAACGCTGCAGGCCCGGACCGATGTCCGGGCCTGCAGCGTTGTCAGCGCCGGTTGGGGTGTGCCGATGGCGTCATCGGGTGAGGAATCCGGCGGCGTCGTCGTCCGTCAGCTGCCCAAAGTGCCGGTAGAAGCTGCCCACCGCCCGGAACTTGCCCGGCAGGTAGAGGACGAACACGGCATCGCAGACGCGTTCAAGCGAGGCTTCGGCGTCAACGGACGCCACAGGAGCGGCGGCGACGACGGCGGCCGCACCACCCGCGCGGGCTGCTTCGACGGCGGCCCGCATCGTGGCGCCGGTGGCCAGGCCGTCATCCACCAGCAGGACGGTCCGGCCGGCAACGTCGTAAGCGGCGTCCGGGAATAGTCCTGCCCTGCGCAGCAATTCGGCGCGCTCGCGGGTTTCCACCTCATCAAGCCACTCGCGCCGCACGCCATGTTCGAGGACACGGTCCAGGAGGGGTTTGTTAACCACTTTGACGGTGCGGCCCTGTGTCCAGGCAAGGGCGCCGTAGGCGGTTTCCTCGTGCCCGGGGATTCCCAGTTTCCGGACCAGCATGGCGCCAAGGGGCAGCTTGAGCGCACTGGCGACGGCGGCGGCCACCGGGATCCCGCCCCGGGCCAGGCCCAGCACCAAGGCATCCGGCTGTTCCCGGAACTGGGCCAGGACCGTCGCCAGGCGCTCCCCGGCCTCGGTGCGGTCTTCAAATCGCATGCCCATATGTTCCCTGCCCTCCCTTCGCGTCGGCATCCCGCCACCCCGGGCGCCTGTGCCGGTCAAACCGCCGGTGCCGGTCAAACAGCCAGGAAGGAGATGGCGGCCTGTTTGAATGCCCGGCTGGTGATGGCGTTGGTGTGGTTGCGGCCCGGCAGGACCAGCTGTTCGGCCAGGGAACCGGCGCTCCGGGCCAGTTCCGCAAGCTTGGGCAGGCTGGCCAGCCGTTCGTCCTTGTCCCCGGCGACGAGGAGCACCGGCACGTGCGGGACTGCCTCGGCGGGGTCGTAGGGTTCGGCCTTGATGGCCTCCACCAGGGAGAGCAGCGCGAAAATGTTGTTGCTCGGCAGCAGCAGGGCCATCTTGAGCAGCTGGGCCGTGGATTCATCCTGGATGGGCGTGCCGTCCGCCAGGTAGTCCTGTGCAGCGACGAGGTCGAACTCGGCCAGCGGATCCGAGGTGTTTGGGCCGCCCAGCACCAGCCGGTGAACCAGTTCGGGCTGCGTCGCGGCGAACTCCCATGCCAGCCTGGAACCCAGGGAGTAGCCCACTACGTCCAGCCCGCTGGAAGGATCGCCCTCGCGCAGGGGGCGCGCGCCGGCGTCGAACGCCGCCTGCAGCAGGTCCGCCCGGATCTTGCTGGGGGAGTACGAGTCCATGTCCTCCGGTGCGCCGCTGCGGCCGTGGCCCGGAAGGTCCACGGTGATGACGCGCCGGCCGGCCTCGAGCAGCGCCGTGACCCAGCCCGTGTCCTCCCAGTTGAGCTTGGACGATGAGGAGAAACCGTGCAGCAGCAGCACGGGCCGCAGCCCGGCGTCGTTGGCGGGCTCGTGGACCGCGACATACATCTGCGGATCCGTGCCTTCCACGGTGTGCGGGTGCTGCTGTCCGGTGTGCCTGCCGCTCATGCTCTCAGTCCTCATCAGGTTCTGCGCCTGGGCTGGCCCGGCGCTTCGGTGCGTCTGTCATGCCGGGGCCCGCCAACAGCTGCCCCCGCAGGTGGGCACCACTCTACCCGCCGGAGGCCCGGCGTCCGGCGGCCACCCGGGCACCGGCGGCGCAGGCCAGCGCGATCCCTGCCACCAGTCCGAAGGTGCTCAGGAGCTGCACGCGGCTGCCCTCTGCACTGAAGCCCACGGCGAAGATCAGGCCCAACAGTGCAAGGCCCAGGTATGTCAGGCCGGGAAAGCCCTTCATCCGCAGGGGAAGCGGCGTGCCGTCCCGGTCGGCCCGCCGCCGCAGGATCAGCTGTGACACCAGCGCGCTGCCCCAGACCACCAGGCACGTCGAGCCGACCAGCTGGAACAGGGCCGGCAGGATGCGTTCGGGGAACAACAGCTCCAGCACCGTGGCGATAAAGCCGAAGGCGACCGAGACGCCCACCGCAAGGAGGGGGACGCCCGCGCCGTTGAGGCGGGTCAGGGCGCGCGGCGCCTCGCCCCGCTGTGCCAGGGAGTAGGCCATGCGGGATGCCCCGTAGAGATTGGCGTTCAGTGCCGAGAGGAGGGCGACGACGGCCACCAGGGTGATCGCGGCGGAAGCGCCGGGGATCCGGGCGGCGTCGAGGACGCCCGCGAAGGGCGAGGCAAGGCTCTTGGATGTTGCGGGAAGGACGGCGGCGATGACGAAGACGGAGCCGATGTAGAACACCAGGATGCGCCACACGACCGTCCGGATGGCTTTGCCCACGCTCCGTTCAGGGTCCTCGGTTTCGGCCGCCGCCACCGAGACGATCTCCGTCCCCCCGAACGCGAAGATCACCACGAACAGGGCGGCGGCCACCCCGCCGAGGCCCCGGGGCGCGAAGTCGGCCGTGAGGTTTGCAAGGCCGGGGGACGCGACGGCGGGCAGCAGGCCAAGGAGCAGGGCGGCACCTATGGCAAGGAACAGGACGATGACGGCCACCTTGAGGATGGCGAACCAGAACTCGAACTCGCCGAAGCTGCGGACGCCGGTGAGGTTGATGGCCGTGAACACCACCATGAACAGCAGCGCCAGCGCCCAGACCGGAACCACGGGCCAGACGGAGAACAGCAGGCCCGCGGCGCCCAATGCCTCGGCGGCGATCACCACCACCAGCTGCAGCCACCAGAGCCACCCGATGGTGGCGCCGGCCGTACGGCCCAGCGCGCGCCCGGCGTAGACCGAGAACGCGCCGCTGTTCGGGTTCGCGGCCGCCATCTCGCCCAGCGCCCACATCACCAGGATGATCAGCGTTCCGGCCACCAGGTAGGAGACCAGGACTGCGGGGCCGGCCGCCTGCACGCCTGCGCCGGAACCGAGGAACAGGCCTGCGCCTATGGCGCTGCCAAGCCCCATCATGGTGAGCTGGCGCGGCTTCATGCTGTGGGGGGCCGGGCTGCTGTGGTGCGGTGCGGGAGGGATGGTGCGGGCGGACTTCATCGTCATGGGCGGTAAACCTTCTTGGGGCGTGGTTCGGCGAAGCGTTCCTTGTGGGACCTCTTGAATTTACCGCCTCGGGCGGCGTCCCACTGACCACCGGCGAAGGGCTGCGGCAGATGGCCCAGCTCAAACCCCGGGAAATATTTCCCCTTCCCGCCTTCGCGGAAGTATTATTAGTTTTGGTCAAACTGACTATAAGTAAGGATCCGGGCCCGGAGGGGCGGTCAAGGACGATGGAGGGCGGTGACGCGGTGTATTACAGCTCGGCAAATGTCTCGGAGCGGCAGGCTGCGCCGCCGTCGCTTGCGATTTCCACAGTGATCTTCGCCCTGCGGCCCAGTGAACGCTCTGGCCGGCCCACCCTCTGGCTTCCCTTGGTGCGGCGGATCCGGGAGCCCTTCAAGGGTCTCTGGGCCCTGCCGGGCGGACCGTTGAGCCACAGCGAGTCCCTCCAGGATGCCGCGGCCCGCAACCTGCAGGAGACCACCGGCCTGGCCCCCAGCTACCTCGAGCAACTGTACGCGTTCGGCGGCCTGCACCGGTCCCCGACCCAACGGGTGGTGTCGATCGTGTACTGGGCGCTGGTCCAGCCCACCGAGGCCGCCCTGGCCGACGAATCGGAAAACGTCCGCTGGTTCCGCGCCGACCGCCTGGGGGAACTGGCCTTCGACCACAACGCCATCGTCGACTACGCGCTGTGGCGGCTGCGGAACAAGTTGGCCTACGGCTCGGTGGCCTACCACCTGCTGGGGGAGTACTTCACCCTGGCCCAGGTCCGGGAAGTCTACGAAGCCGTCCTGGACCGCGAACTGGACCCGGCCAACTTCCGCAGGCAACTCAAAGCCACACCCGAAATCGAAGAAACCGGCGAATTCCTCCAGGGCGGCAAACACCGCCCGCCACGCCTTTACCGCTACACCGGCCGGCCCGGCCTCGACCCCGACAACAGGAGCACACCATGAGCAGCGTCAACACAGCGATCCAGCTGATCACGCGCGAACAGGCCGAACAGGGCGCTGCCGCAACCCGCAGCACCTGCAGCCCTGCCCTCGCCAAGGGGCCGTGGGACTACGACCTGGCCGAAGCGCTCGCCGGCATCCCTGCCTACGGCCCCGGAGCGTCCAGCGCCGACACCGCGCCCGCGGCCACCCCCCGCCAGGGGCAGCTGCCCGAGGAGTACAAACTTGCCGGCGACGCGGAACTCGCGGAGCGCATCCGCGCGGCCAAGGCCACGCTGGGCGACCGTGCAGTGATCCTGGGGCACTTCTACCAGCGGGACGAAGTGATCCAGCACGCGGACTTCGTGGGCGATTCCTTTCAGCTGGCCAACGCGGCGCTCACCAAGCCGGATGCGGAAGCCATCGTGTTCTGCGGCGTCCACTTCATGGCCGAAACGGCGGATATCCTCTCCACCCCTGAACAGGCCGTCATCCTGCCCAACCTCGCCGCCGGCTGCTCCATGGCTGACATGGCTGACGCCGACTCCGTGGCGGAATGCTGGGAACAGCTCGAGGAGGTCTTTGGAACGGAACCGGACGCCGAGGGCCGGGTCCCGGTCATCCCCGTCACCTACATGAACTCCTCCGCCGCGCTGAAGGCGTTCTGCGGTGAACACGGCGGCATTGTCTGCACGTCCTCCAATGCAAAGACTGTCCTCGAGTGGGCCTTCCAGCGGGGACAGCGCGTCCTGTTCTTCCCCGACCAGCACCTGGGCCGGAACACCGCGAAAGCACTCGGGGTGCCGCTGGAGCAGATGCCCATGTGGAACCCGCGGAAGGACCTCGGCGGCAATGACGAACAGGCGCTGCTGGACTCCCGCGTGATCCTCTGGCACGGCTTCTGCTCCGTGCACAAGCGCTTCAGCGTGGCGCAGATCGAGAAGGCCCGCGCCGATTTCCCGGGTGTCCAGGTAATCGTGCACCCCGAGTGCCCCATGGAGGTGGTGGACGCCGCTGATTCAGCCGGTTCCACCGACTTCATCAAGAAAGCGATCGCCGCCGCCACCGAGCCCACCACCTTCGCCATCGGCACAGAGATCAACATGGTGAACAGGCTCGCCGCCGAATACCCGCAGCACACCATCTTCTGCCTGGACCCGGTGATCTGCCCCTGCTCCACGATGTACCGCATCCACCCCGGCTACCTGGCCTGGGTCCTGGAGGAGTTGGTGGCCGGCCGCGTGGTCAACCGCATCACCGTGGACGACGACGTGCAGGCGAACGCCAGGACTGCGCTCGAGCGCATGCTGGCTGCGAGGCCGTAATGACCCGGCAGCCCAGTGCCGCCCTGCCGCCACGCCGGCTTGCCGTCGTCGGAAGCGGCATCGCCGGCCTGTACGCGGCACTGCAGGCGGCGGACGCAGGCGCAGACGTGGTGCTGCTGACCAAAGGTGCGCTGGAGCAGAGCAACACCTGGTACGCCCAGGGCGGCATCTCCGCAGTCCTTGCAGCACCCGCGCCGGGCGATACCGTTGCCGCGCACGTCGCCGACACCCTCCGGGCAGGGGCAGGCCACTGTGACGCAGCTGCCGTCCAGCTCATGTGCGCCGACGCCGCCGGCGACATCGCCGGGCTGCAGCATTACGGGGTCAGCTTTGACGCAGGGCACGGTTTGGAGGCAGGGCAGGGTGCCGCTGCGCAGGAAGACAAGACTGCCGACGGCGGACCGGCCCTGGGCCTCGAAGCGGCACACAGCGCGCCAAGGATCCTGCACGCAGGAGGCGACGCCACCGGCGCCCGGGTCGCCGCAGCCCTAATCCAGGCGGTACTGGCCCGCCGGGATGCCGGAAAACTCACGATCATCTCCGAAGCACACGCCACCGCGCTCCGCATGAGTGCGGGAACCATCACCGGGGTGGACTACCTCCACGCAGGCCGGTCCGCCCACCTGGAGGCCGACGCCGTGCTGCTCGCCACCGGAGGAGCCGGCCAACTGTTCGCCCAGACCACCAACCCGGCGGTGGCCACCGCCGACGGCCTGGCGCTCGCCGTCCGTGCGGGAGCGGCCGTGGCAGACCTGGAGTTCTTCCAGTTCCACCCCACCTGCCTGGTTGATACTTTCGGGCAGGCCGGCACGGGCGGACCGCTGCTCATCTCCGAAGCCGTCCGCGGCGAAGGAGCCATCCTGGTGGATGCCGGCGGACGGCGCTTCATGAAGGCCTACCACCCCGACGCCGAACTCGCGCCCCGCGACGTCGTCTCGCGCAGCATCGCCCTGCACCTGGCCAAACTCGGCGACCCCACCGGCCATGTCTACCTGGACGCCCGCGCCATCGAACAGGCCAAGGGCAGCGGTTTCCTCCGCCGGCGGTTCCCGACGCTCACCCGCAAGACGCTCGAGGCCGGCATCGACTGGACCCGCGAACTGGTCCCGGTCGCCCCCGCCGCCCACTACTGGATGGGCGGGATCGCCACCGACCACGCCGGCCGCACCAGCGTCCCCGGCCTCTATGCCGCCGGCGAGGTTGCCTGCACGGGCGTCCAAGGGGCTAACCGGCTGGCCAGCAACTCCCTCCTTGAGGGACTCGTCTTCGGCCGCCGCGCTGTGGAAGCCTTTCTCTCCGGTGACCGGGGCTGGGACGCGTCCCGCGGCAGCGATGCTCCGCGTGCTGCCTCGGCCGCGGGCGGCCTCCGCTTGACGCACGCTTCCGCACCCCTGCCGCGAAACGCAAGCGCGCACGTCGCCGTCCCTGCTGCTTTAGAAGGCGAGCCGGGCGGACTGGAAGCGAAGCGCGGGAGTGGGCCGTCCAGCTTCGGTGGGGCAGTAGGGGCCGGGGAGCCCTTTTCGCGGGATGCCCTTCGTCGCCTCATGACGTCGCATGCCGGGGTGCTGCGCTCCGGGGAGCTGTTGCGCGCGGCTGGCCGGACGCTTGACCGGTGGGCCGGCGTCGTGCATCCTCTCGCTGTTGCCGGCTCCGATGACCCTGTGGTGCACGAAGACCGGAATTTGCTGCTGGCCGCGCAACTGCTGGTCCGGGCGGCCCTGGACCGGACCGAATCCCTTGGCGCCCATTACCGGAACGACGAACCTGCCGCTCCCGCCGAACCTGACACCACGTACTCCCTGCGCCCGAAAGCGAGCCTCCTCCATGACTGAACCCGCCGTACTCGACCAGGCTGCGCCCGCCAGGCCGGCACTGGACCTCACCCTTCCGGCGGCTCCCGTACGGGAGATCCTGGAACGCGCCTTCGCCGAGGACGCACCCTCCGGCGATATCACCTCCCAGCTGCTGATCCCGGCCGGGGCCCGTGCCACAGCCGTCCTGAATGCCCGGGTGCCGGGCGTTTTCAGCGGCGCCACCGTGTTCCGGGACGCCATGCAGCTGGTGGACCCCGCCACGAACGTCGAGCTGCTGGTGACGGACGGTGAAGCGTTCGACGCCGGCACCCACCTTGCGCGGGTCAGCGGAGCCGCACGCTCGGTGCTCCAGGCAGAACGGGTGGCGCTCAACCTGGTCCAGCGGATGTCCGCCATCGCCACGAAAACCGCCGAGTTCGTCCGGCTTACCGAAGGAACCACCGCACGCATCACGGACACCCGCAAGACCACCCCTGGCCTGCGGGTGCTGGAACGCTTCGCCGTCCGCTGCGGCGGGGGCATGAACCACCGGTACAGCCTCTCGGACGCCGTGCTGGCCAAGGACAACCACCTTGCCGTGATGACCGGCGGCGAGCCCGCCAAACTGACAGGGCTCCTCCGGGCCGCCAAGGCGCAACTGGGCCACACCACGCACTTCGAAGTGGAGGTGGACAGCATGGACCAGATCGAACCCGTCCTGGCCGCCGGCGTGGACACCATCATGCTGGACAACTTCACGCTGGAGGAACTGCACGCCGGCGTGGCCCTGGTGGCAGGACGCGCACGGGTGGAAGCCAGCGGGAACGTGAACCTGGGCACCGTCCGGGCCATCGCGGCCACCGGCGTGGACGTGATCTCCGTCGGCGCCCTCACCCACACGGTGGCTGCCCTGGACCTCGGCCTGGATATCGAGCTGACGGCCGGCTGACCCGTGATCTTCCTTGACGCCGCCGCCACCACCCCCGTCCGCCGTGAGGTCCTGAACGCCATGTGGCCCTACCTCACGGGTGAGTTCGGAAACCCGTCCAGCCACCATGCGCTCGGCGGTTCTGCGGCAACCGCGCTCGCAGGCGCCCGCGCCTCGGTGGCCGCAGTCCTCGGCTGCCGGCCCGCGGAAGTGGTGTTCACCTCCGGCGGGACGGAAGCGGACAACCTCGCCCTCAAGGGCATCGCCCTGGCCCGGCAGGCAGCCAGGCCGGAGCTGGACCGGGTGGTGATCAGCGCCGTCGAACACCCCGCGGTGGAGGAATCCGCCCGGTACCTCGAGCGCTTCCACGGCTTCACCGTGGACGTGGTGCCCGTGGACGCCGCCGGACGGGTGACGGCGGAGGCGCTGGCCGCGGTGCTGCGGCCGGAGACGGCACTGGTGAGCGTGATGTACGCCAACAACGAGGTGGGTACCGTGCAGCCCATCGCCGCGCTGGCGGAACTCGCACACGCGCACGGCATTCCCTTCCACACCGATGCGGTGCAGGCGGCCGGATGGCTGCCGCTCGATGTCCGGGGTCTGGGCGTGGACGCCATGAGCATCTCGGGCCATAAGCTGGGTGCTCCCAAGGGCTGCGGACTGCTGTACGTCCGCAGCCGCACGCGGCTGGAGCCGCTGGTCCATGGCGGCGGGCAGGAGCGCGGCCGCCGCTCGGGCACCGAAAATGTGGCCGGCGCGGTGGGCATGGCCACCGCGCTGACGCTGGCGCAGGGCCGCCAGGCGGAGCAGCAGGGGAGGGTGGCCGCCCTGCGGGACTGGTTCATCGACGCCGTGCTCTTCGGAGTCCCCGACGCCGTCCTTACCGGCCACCCCACGGAACGGCTGCCGTCCATCGCCTCGTTCTGCTTCCCGGGAACCAGCGGCGAAGCGGTCCTCCTTGAACTGGAACGGCAGGGCATCGTGTGCTCCAGCGGCTCGGCGTGCGCAGCCGGCTCCGACGCGCCCTCGCCCGTGCTCACCGCCCTGGGGATTCCCGCCGAGGTTGCCCAGACAGCCGTACGCTTCAGCTTTGACGCCTCGGTCACACGGGATGACCTGGAGGCAGCCGCCGCGGCCGTCCGGACCGCCGTCGCCGGCGTGAAAGCGCTGGGAGCGCACTGAGTCTTTGCCGCCGGTGCGCCGCCCCGGGGGGCTAGCGGTGGCGTGCCCGCCGGAAAATCCAGTGCCGCAGCAGGCTGAAGCGCACGGCCGTGGCCAGGAAGCCCGACAGCGTGGTGGCCGTCAGTTCGTCCCCCACCGAGGCATTGGGGTTGAACCAGTGCAGCACGCCCAGGCTGCCGCCGGTGATCACCAGCGCCACGGCAATCACCACCAGGCCGTGGAGGTGGTCCCGGGTGCGCCGCTGCTGGCCGGCGATCTTGAACGTCAGCCTGCGGTTCAACGCGGTGTTCAGCAGCGACGTCACCACCAGCGCCACCGCGTTGGCCAGCTGGGCCCCCAGCCATGGCCGCAGCACCGCGTACAGGGCCAGGGACGCCGCGGTGCAGACGACACCGACGCCGGAAAACCGGATCAGTTGCCGGACCACCGGGAAGCGCAGGATGCCCCGGTGGTGCCTCCTGGCGGGGAGGCGCCGCGTGGACGGCTCCAGCGCAACCTGGGCAGTTCCGCCCTCCCTCATGCCGGCAGCGGGCGGACGCGGGCAAGGCGCCTGGTGGAAGAAGCCATGGGTCAGTACAGCTCGCCCACGGGGATCTCGACGGCCAGCCTGTTGGCGGGGCCGGCCAGCGGGCATGCCCACGCTTCGTTGTAAGCGCAGGAAGGGTTGTAGGCGAAGTTGAAGTCAAGGACGAACGTGGCGCCGGGCCCGGTCCCGTTGACGCCGTGGAAGGCGCCTTTGATGGTGTCCAGCAGGTAGCGCCCCGCTCCGTAGCTGCCGCCGGGCTGGCCGGCGGTGGCGTCGCGGAACGGAACAAAGATTCCGCCGCCGTACCCATGGATCTTCCAGACCGCGAGCTGGCCCATCTCCGGCAGGTCGAAGGTGCCCAGCCGGACAAAGTTGACCACGCCGTCGGTCCCCGTGTCCACGCTCATTTCCCGGCCGGCGCCCTCCTTGGTGAGAGGCACGTGGAAGCGGTAGATCGGATCGTAGTAGGCGGTCTTCAGCCCGGCGAAGCTTGCCCGTCCTGCCCGCGTCAGCGCGGACGCCGGGTGCGTGGCGAACATCAGGTCCCGCTGGTGCCGCCAGTACGAGTGCGCCTCCGCGGGGTTGTCGGCGGCGAGCTTGCGGACGTTGTCGTACATCGCGAAGGTGCGCAGCCGCCAGTCGGCGATGTCCAGGGCGGAGATGTCCGCGGGGTTTTCTTCGGCTGCGCCGTGCTGCTCTTCCGCCATAGCCTCAAGCCTAGTGCCCGGCCGCGGCAGGAAGCGTACGACGGCGACACGCCGGGCCGGTGCCCGTGCTGCGGGGCGGCGCCGGGCGGGGTGACGGAAGGGTGTGACATGCCAGCGTGGTGGCACCGTGATGGCTGCCGTGCGCCACTAGGCTGGCTTCCATGAGAGGCACGGCAGGATCGAGGGTTGTTTCCGGGGCGTCCCTGCTGCTCGCAGGCTTGCTCCTGGCGGGGTGCGCGGGCCCGCAGCCGAAGGACCCCGGCTGGACAGCTCACACGGGAGCCGGCACCGGCTCCCCATCCACGGCCACGCCGGTCCCCGGAACATCTACGCCGGCCGGATCCACCGCTGCGTCCCCTTCCGGACCGGCATCACCCACAGGGCCGCGGGCGGTTCCCACCGCATCATCCTGGAAGACCTTCTCGGATCCCGGCAAGACCATCAGCTTTGACCTGCCGCAGGACTGGATCGCACAGTCGGTGCCCCCGGAGGACGGTGCCCTTGCCGGTGCGCTGAAGGTGGAAGTGAAGAAGCCCGACGGAACGTTCATGGCAGCCCTGCGGACGGGACTGCCGCCGTCGTCCGGCGACTGCCCCGAAGCTGCACGCCGCCCCTACACCGTGATTAGCAGCGTGCCCATGGAACTGCCCGCTGCAGGCGGGGAAGGGACCATCCCTCCCCGCATGGTTTACCGGGTGATCCAGGGCTACCGTTTCTTCGGTTCCTACGGCATCACCAACGTTGTGGGCGGGGCGGACGGGCAGGCGTGCGAGCTGCGCAACGTGGTGCGCGGCCCGGCGGGCAAGGGCGACTATTCCTTCGGCGACGTGGTTTCGTTGAAGGCCTTCGCTCCGGACGAGAAAGTGGCTCCCGTGCAGGCGTTCGACACGCTGGGCCAGGCCGCGCAGTACGTGGACGAAAGCTCAGACTTCGCCAACGTGCAGCGGATGCTAATGTCGCTGAAGGTCAAAAACTAGTCCCGCTGCCCGCTCCCATGAGGCGCCGGGGCACGCGACTTTCCGTCCGCCCCCGACATCCCCCGGAGAGACATGGAACGCTCTGTTTCCGCACGCCTGGTCTTCAGGACCGCCCCCAACACCAAGGTGGCCATGGCCATCGCCGCAGCGAGGAACAGCGGGTATTCATCCTTCGACGAGACGCTGTCCGTCGTCGCGGGCGGCAATGACGTTCCGCTGACTGAAATTGCGGACCACCACGGGGGACGCTTCCACTACATGGAGTTCACTGAGCCGGCTGAGGTCACCGTGGAGTACGCCGCCACCGTGACCGGACGCGGCGAGCCGGAAGAGGCCAGCCTGGCAGACCGGATCCGCTACGTCCGCCCCAGCCGCTACGCCGAATCGGACCGGCTGCTCCCCACCGCCTACGCGGAATTCGAGGGCGTGCAGGGCGCAGGCCTGCTGCACGCTGTGCGCAACTGGGTCAATGGGGAACTGCGGTACCTCAGCGGTTCCTCCCGGGGTACGGACGGTGCGGTGGAAACCCTGCTGAGCAGGCGCGGCGTTTGCAGGGACTTCGCCCACCTGGCCATCGCGCTGCTGCGCTCGAAGGACATTCCTGCCCGCCTCGCTGCCGTGTATGCACCCGGGCTGAGCCCGATGGATTTCCATGCCGTGGCGGAAGCCTACGTGGAAGGGGCCTGGCACGTCATCGACCCCACAGGGCTTGCCCCGCGGGAGTCGATGCTGCGCATCACGGCCGGCCGGGACTCGTCCGACACCGCCTTTCTCTCCACCGTGGGAGGCAGCCTCACCCTCAACCAGTTGCGGGTGACAGCCGTGGTGGACGGCGCCCTTCCGGCGGAGGACCCCACGCAGCTGGTGGCGCTAGGCTAGCGCTTCCGGGGCACGGAACCCAGCGAGTTCCGCAGCTTGTCGGTGAGCCGGACCAGTTCCTTCTGCTCGGCCGGGGTCAAAGCGGGAGTCACCAGGGCGGAAATGTCCCGCACATGCTCCCGGCCGATTTCCTTCTGGAGCTCCCGGCCTTCGTCCGTCAGTTTCAGCAGTACGCCGCGGCCGTCCTCCGGTGCCGGCATGCGGGCCACGAGTCCGCGCTTCTCCAGCCGCTCCACCAGCCGGCTCAGGCTGGACTGGCTCAGCAGGACGTTGTCGTTGAGCTCGTTGAGCCGCAGCCAGCCTGACGGGCAGCGGGAAAGCGTAAACAGGACGTCGTATTCGTTGACGGCGAGCTTCCGGAAGGCCGGCCCGGACTGCAGCTTGCGCATCACCGCAACCTGCGCCCGGAACAGTGACTCCCATGCCTCGGCAGCGAGCCGGACAGGCGATTCGGAGCCTCCGGCAGCCATCACGCCTCCGAAACCGCGGCGTCGGATTCCTGTGTCGCCAGCAGGGCGGCAACCCGGCCTGCGTGCGTGGGCGGCTCCGGAACGTGGGCCGGCTTGAGGGCCGCGTACTCCTTGCGGAGGACGGGCAGCACTTCCTCGCCGAACAAGTCCAGCTGCTCCAGCACGGTCTTCAGCGGCAGGCCTGCGTGGTCGATCAGGAACAGCTGGCGCTGGTAGTCGCCGAAGTGCTCGCGGAAGGTCAGCGTCTTCTCGATGACTTCCTGCGGGCTGCCCACGGTCAGCGGGGTCTGCGAGGTGAAGTCCTCCAGCGACGGGCCGTGGCCGTAGACGGGGGCGTTGTCGAAGTAGGGGCGGAACTCCTTCACGGCGTCCTGCGAGTTCTTCCGCATGAAGAACTGGCCGCCGAGTCCAACGATCGCCTGGTCCGCCTTGCCGTGGCCGTAGTGCTCGTAGCGCTCCCGGTAGAGGCCGATCAGCTGCTGGTAGTGCTCTTTGGGCCAGAAGATGTTGTTGGCGAAGAAGCCGTCGCCGAAGTATGCGGCCACCTCCGCGATCTGCGGGGTGCGGATGGAGCCGTGCCATACGAAGGGAGCCACGCCGTCGAGCGGGCGCGGGGTGGAGGTGAAGTTCTGCAGGGGTGTGCGGAACTTGCCGGACCAGTTGACGGTGTCCTCGTCCCAGAGCTTGCGCAGCAGGCTGTAGTTCTCGATGGCCAGCTCCACGCCGTCCTGGATGTTCTTGCCAAACCACGGGTACACCGGAGCGGTGTTGCCGCGCCCGAGGACCAGGTCCACGCGCCCGTCCGCCAGGTGCTGGAGCATGGCGAAGTCCTCGGCGATCTTGACGGGGTCGTTCGTGGTGATCAGCGTCGTGGCCGTGGACAGGATGATGCGCTCGGTCTGGGCGGCGATGTAGGCGAGGGTGGTGGTGGGGGAGGAGGAAAAGAAGGGGCGGTTGTGGTGCTCGCCCAGTGCGTAGACATCCATGCCGATTTCCTCGACCTTTTTGGCGATCGCCACCGAGGCCTTGATGCGCTCGTGCTCGGTGGGGGTGCGCCCTGTGGTGGGATCCGTGGTGATGTCGCTGACGCTGAAAACACCGATCTGCATGATGTGCCTCTTTCCGTTCGTGGACTTGCCGGGCTTGTTTCCAGTCTAGCCCAATTTAGATGCATTTGCATCTATCGCCTACTGTAACGCGGCCGCGCAGGAATTATTCCCCACGTTGGCCTGCCGCATCCCGGGGGTTAACGCAGCCATGCCCGCGCCGCGGGAGCGGCACGGGCATGGCAGGAAGGTGCAGGGCTATTCGGCTCCGCCGGGAGCGGCGCGGCGGCCGCTGACCTTGGGAACCTGGCCGGTGGTCCAATCCTGGAACTCGGCGTCGACGTCGGGGGCCGGGCCGAACTCCGGGCGGGCCTGCATGTCCCGGAGCAGCGCCTTCCTTTCGCGCCGGCCCTCCACCAGCCGGTACAGCACCGGAACCAGGATGAGGGTCAGGGCGGTGGAGGACACGAGGCCGCCGATCACCACCACCGCAAGCGGCTGGGAAATGAACCCGCCTCCACCGGTAAGGCCCAGCGCCATGGGGGTCAGGGCGAACACCGTGGCAAGGGCCGTCATGAGGATGGGCCGCAGGCGCTGGCGCGCACCGTGGGTGATGGCGTCAGCAACGTTCATGCCGGGACGGCCCTCGCGCGGCTGCCGGTACTGGTTGATGAGGTCGATCAGCACGATGGCGTTGGTGACCACGATGCCCACCAGCATCAGCATGCCGATGAGCGACGGAAGGCCCAGCGGGACACCGGTGAGCAGCAGCAGGCCCACGGCTCCGGTGGCTGCGAAAGGAACCGAGACCAGCAGGATCAGGGGTTGGACCAGGGACTTGAAGGTGGCCACCATGATCACGTACACGATGGCGATGGCCGCCAGCAGGGCCAGGCCCAGCTGCCGGAAGGATTCGGCCTGCTGGGTGGTGGCGCCGCCGAGTTCGGCGGTGACCCCTGGCGGCAGCTGGACGCCGGCCAGACGCTTCTGGACTTCGCTGTTGACGCACCCAGGTTGGCGCCCGACGGCGTAACGGACACCTTGGCGGTGCGCTGGCCGTTGCTGGCGGTAATGGAGACGGGCACGTCCACCTGCTCGACGGACGCGATGCTGCCCAGCGTTACGGGCCGGCCGCCCGCCGGCAGCGGGATGTTGCGCACGGCGTCGATGCTGGTGAACTTCGTGCCCTGGCCGATCCGGACAGGGAAGTCGTTGGTGTCGATCCGCACCGTGCCGGCGGGGATGGGACTGATGGTGGAGGCCAGGACCCCTGCCACCTGTTCCTCGTTCAGCCCGGCGGCTACCGCCTTGGCCCTGTCCACCTTGACCTGCACCACGGGGTTGCTGGAAGCCAGGTTGCTGGCCACCTCACTGGTTCCTGGTGCGCCGGCCATGGCCGAGACCATGGCGTCGCTGGCTGCCTGCAGGTCGGCGCTGGTGGCGGCCTTCAGGGTGATGTCAACCGTGGACGAGGTACCGAAGCCGCCCTGCTGGGTGCCCACGGAGACTTTGCCGGAGCCAGGCACCTTGGCAAGCTCCGAGCGTACGGTCTCCTGCAGTCGTTCCTGGTTCGCCTTCTCATCCGTCACCACGGTGAAGGTGGAGTTGGAGGAGCCGGTGGAGGTGAGCGCAGCGAAGCCTGCCTGGGCATTTCCGGAGGTCACCTGCACGTCCTTGATGCCGTCGATGCCGCGAAGGACCTCCTCGAGGCGGATGGCAGCAGCGCTGGTGTCCGCCAGGCTGGTGCCCGCGGGCAGCACCTGGCGCACGGTCATGCTGTTCTGGCCCGAGTTCCCCAGCAGGTTCGTGGCCAGCAGGGGTGTCATGGCACCGGTGGCCCCCAGCACCAGGACGGCGGCCAGCAGGGTGATGACGGGGTGCTTCTGCGTGGTCCGCAGGATGGGAAGGTACCCGCGCTGCAGCCGGCTGCGCTGTTCGGCGTCGTGGGCCTTCGCCTTCGCCTCGGCTGCGATGCGGCGGGCCTCCGGCGATCCTGCGGGCAAGCCGCCGGGGACTGCGCCCGGGTTCTTGAGGAACCAGTAGGCCAGCACGGGGACGATCGTCAGGGAAACCAGCAGTGACGCCAGCAGCGCCATGGTGACGGTCAGGGCGAAGGGCCGGAACAGTTCGCCGGCGAGTTCGCCCACGAACGCGATCGGCAGGAAGACAGCCACGGTGGTCAGGGTGGATGCTGTGATGGCCCCGGCCACCTCACGGATGGCGGTCAGGATGGCGGCGGATTTTTCCTCACCGTAGCTGAGGTGCCGCTTGATGTTTTCGATGACCACGATCGAGTCGTCCACCACGCGGCCGATGGCGATGGTGAGCGCCCCCAGCGTCAGGATGTTCAGCGAGTAGCGGGTGGCGGACAAGCCGATGAACGTGATCAGCAGTGACAGCGGGATGGACACCGCCGTGACCAGCGTGGAACGCGCGGACATCAGGAAGAGCAGGATGACGGCGACGGCAAAGCCCAGGCCCAGCAGGCCTTCGGTGGTGAGGTCCTTGATCGACTTCTCGATGAACGGAGCCTGGTCGAACACGGGGGTGAACTTGGCGTTGGAGCCCAGCTCTGCCTCAAGCTCGTCCAGGCTGTCCCGGACCGCGTGGGAGATTCCGACGGTGTCGCCTTCGGGCTTTTTGGTGACGGAGACGGCGAGGGTCTCGGCGCCGTTCGTGCGCGTGATCGAGGTGCGTTCGTCGTCCTTGAGGGAAACGTCGGCCACCGAGCCGATGGTTGCGGCATTTTTCGCGCCGGCCAGCGGAAGTGCCTTGATGGCATCGAGGGAATCGACCGGGCTGCCGACCTGCAGGGACAGCGTCCTGCCCTGGTCCTCCAGCGTGCCGGCGGGAACCAGGGCGCCGTTGTTGGAAAGGGCATCCCTGATGGCGGTCACGCTGGCGCCCGACGCTGCCATCGCATCGGGGCGGGGAAGGATTTCGATGTGCTGGGAGGCGCCGCCCGTCACATCGGCGCTGCGGACGCCGTCGATCTTCTGCAGCCGGGGAACGCTCAGGCGCTGCAGGTCTGCGTTGAGGTCACTGAGGGGCTTGTCAGACGATACGGCGAGGAACACGATGGGGAAATCGCTGATGCTTCCGGCGATTGCCTGTGGCTGGACGTCGCTGGGAAGTGTCCTTTTGGCGTTGGAGATTGCCCTGTCGATCTGGTTCCTCGCCCGGTCCAGGTTGGAGCCGTACGTGAAGACCATCGTGATCTGTGAGACTCCGGTGCGGGACGTGGAGGAGGTGGATTCCAGCCCCTCCACGCCGTTCAGTGCCTTTTCCAGCGGTCCGCTGACCTGTTTGTCCACCACCTCCGGCGACGCACCTGGCATGGCGGTCAGCACCGTGATCTGCGGGAACTCGATCGAGGGGATGAGCTCCTGCTTCAGCGAGGACATGGTGATCACGCCAAAGACCGAAGCGAAGACGGTGATCAGCGCGATCAGGGCCCGGTTTGCCAGTGACAGGTGTGCCAGCCGGAACATTGTTGGTCTCCTGAGGGGTTAAGTGACTGGTACAGGCCCTGGGGTGCCAGCCGCTGGCCCCTGCAGGGTCAGCGGCTGGCGGAAACGCTCTCCAGCTGGAGGGATTTGGCGGTAGCCCGTTCCAGCTCGGCGGCAAGCTCCGGGTTCTCGTCGAGCTTGACCCCGTAGCCGGGCATCATGTCCTTGAGCTTGGACTGCCAGCCCTTGAAGTCCCTGGGGAACGTCTTCTGCAGCAGTTCGATCATGATGGGGACGGCGGTGGAGGCTCCGGGCGACGCGCCCAGGAGCGCGCCGATGGAGCCGTCGCGGCCGGCAATCACTTCGGTTCCAAACTGGAGGATGCCGCCCTTTTGCGGATCCTTTTTGATGATCTGTACACGCTGGCCGGCAGTGATCAGTTCCCAGTCCCCGCTCTTGGCCTCCGGGTAGTACTCGCGCAGTGCCTCGACCTTCTGGTCATGCTTCTTGACAACTTCTTTGACCAGGTAGGCGGTGAGGTCCATGTTGTCCTTGGCCACGGCCAGCATCGGGATGATGTTGCCCGGGCGGATGGACAGCGGAAGGTCCAGGTAGGAACCGTTCTTGAGGAAGTTGGTGGAGAAGCCGGCGTACGGTCCGAACAGCAGCGAGCGCTTCCCGTTGACGTAGCGGGTGTCCAGGTGCGGTACCGACATGGGGGGAGCGCCCACGGAAGCCTGGCCATAAACTTTGGCGCTGTGCTGGGCGGCGATGGTCTCATCGGTGCAGCGGAAGAATTGCCCGGAGACAGGGAACCCGCCGTAGCCCTTGCTTTCCGGGATACCGGAGGCCTGCAGCAGGTGCAGCGCGCCGCCGCCGGCGCCGACGAAGACGAACTTGGCGTGGATCTTGCCGTGCTCGCCCGACTTGGGGTACTTCAGCGACAGGTCCCAGCCGCCGTCGGACGCCCGGGAGATTCCGGTGACCTCGTGGCCGTAGTTGATTTCGACGCCGTTGTTCCCGAGGTAAGTGGTCAGCTCGCGGGTCAGGGCCCCGAAGTCGACGTCGGTGCCCTCGGCGGCGCGGGTGGCCGCGATGCGCTGCTTGGGGTCGCGGCCCTTGACGATCAGCGGCGCCCACTTGGCGATCTGTGCGTGGTCCTCGGAGTACTCCATGCTCCGGAAGAGGGTGTGCGGCTTCAGCGCCTCGTAGCGGGTCTTCAGGAACCGGGTGTGGTCTTCGCCGATGACAAAGCTCATGTGCGGGACGGTGTTGATGAAGCCCTTGGGGGAGCCGATCAGGTTCTGGTCCACCAGGTGGGACCAGAACTGGCGGGACAGCTGGAACTGTTCGTTGATGAGCAGCGCCTTTGCCGGGTTTACTGAGCCGTCTTTGGCTGCAGGGGAGTAGTTGAGCTCGCAAAGCGCGGCGTGGCCCGTTCCGGCGTTGTTCCAGGGGTCGGAGCTTTCAAGCCCGGGCTGGTCCAGCCGTTCGAACAGGGAGATGGTCCAGTCCGGCTCCAGCTGCTTGAGGAATGCCCCCAGCGTTGCGCTCATGATGCCGCCGCCAATCAGGACGACGTCGGCATGTGGGGTCTTGGAAATGAAGGTCACGATCAGTCTCCGATTGCAGCGGCTCTGGCTGTCACAGAATATCCCCGCCCTGCCCGCATACTGAAATTGAACGGGCCCGTCAAGGCTTTAGTTGGACCTTCGTAAAAACTTCATTTAAGACCGGTGATGCCGGGTAGCCCAGGACCCGGTCGGAGAGGGCCAGCGCGGAGATGGGGAAGGCAATCGGCACAGCCGGTACCGTCGCGGCGATCTGGGCGTTGATGGTGTGATATTGCTCATCGCGTTCCTTGCCCTCCGGCAGCCCACGGGCGCGGTTGATCTTGGAGAACACCTGGGGGTCCTGGTACCCGAACTCGCCGTTCTTCTCCCCGAAGAGCGGGCCGACGAAGTTGTCGGCATCGGAGTAGGAGCCGTTCCAACCCAGGATGTGAAGCGCGTGGTCGCCGGGGGACTGGACCTTCTGGAGGTAGCCGTCCGACCAGTCCACCGGGACCGGCCGGATGTTGAAGCCCACCGCCGTCAACTGCCGGCTGAGCTCGGCGTACACCTTCTCGGGCGTCGGCAGGTAGGGCCTGGTGACGTTGAGCGGATAGTAGAACTTCAGCTCTTCGCCGGCGTACCCGGCCTCCTTGAGGTATTCCTTGGCTTTGGCGGGGTCGTGGCCGAGCTCCGGGGCATCGTTGTTGAAGCCGCTGATCTTGGGCGGGACGAACTGGGTGGCCTTGGCGGTGTTGTCGATGAAGAACTTCCGGATCAGGGTTTCCTTGTCGATGGCCAGTTCCACCGCCTGGCGGATCTTTTGGTTCTGCAGCACCGGCACGTCCTGGTTCATGCCCACGTACATGACTGAGAAGGGGTCGCGCTGGACGATCTGCTTGCCGCGCTTGACCAGCTGGTCGAAGTTCCCCACGGTCACCGAATCGTAGCCGTCGATCTTGCCGTCCAGCAGGGCCTGAAGGCGGGTTTGGGGATGGTTGTAGGCGAGGAAGTTGATGGTGGCGATGTGGCCGCGGTCCCCCCAGTACGCCTTGTTGGTGGTCAGCGTGACGCTGTCCGTGCCCCAGGCGGACAGGGTGAAGGGGCCTGTCCCGACCGGGTTCGTGGCGAAGACCGACAGTGGCTGGCCGCCGCGGTTCTGGTCCAGGACGTCGGCTTTGCCGGCGGCAAGGGCCGCAGGGGATGCGATGGCGAACGCCGGCAGGGTCAGTGCCTGGAGGAAGGCGGTGAACCGCTGGGTCAGGTCGATCTGCACGGTGTCGGCAGCGACAGCGGTGCAGCTTTTGAAGATCGACAGCCCGGGCTCGTCCGAGTGTGCCTTGAACACGCTCTTGAAGGAGCTGCCGGGTGCCTGCCGCCGCAGCTCGGCAGGGAAGGCGAACCAGCGGTTGAAGTTTGCGCAGACGGCGTCGGCGTTGAAGGGGGTGCCGTCCTGGAACGAGATGCCGGTGCGGAGCTTGAACGTGTAGGTCCGGCCCTCGTTGGACTCGCTCCATTCCGTGGCCAGCAGGGGGGTGGGCTTGCCGGTGGTCTGGTCAACGCCCACCAGCCCTTCGAGGATCTGGCGGGTGATCCGCTGGGACTCGACGTCGTTGGACAGGGCCGGGTCCAGGCCCAGGGGCTGGGCGGCAGTGCCGAAATTGAAGGTGGCCTCCGGCTCGGCAGCAGGCGTGGAGCTGGGGGATCCCGGGGTCGGTGACGGCGATGGCGCGCCGGTGCAGGAGGTTACGCCCAGCGCCATGAGGACGGCCCCGGCCTTGATGACCGTCCGCCGCGATGTACTGCTGGACACTCGTCTCCCACCCCTGGATCCCGGCGCTCCGCCTCTTGCGGGCCGGGGTCCAGTCTAAAGGACGCGGGTTGGAGCAGACCCCACGCCGGGGAGTGACGCGCCAAGGCCGGGTCCGCTGGACTTCTGTCCGGCGGACCCGGCCCGGTGTTGGGGGGGGCGGGGGAGGACTACTTGGGCATCAGGACTGAGTCGATCAGGTAGACAGTGGCGTTCTTGGTCTTGACGCCGCCACAGACCACGTTGGCGTCGTCCACCTTGAGGGAGTCTCCGCTGCCGGTCACGGTGACGGAGCCGCCCTGGACGGTGGCGTGCGTGCCGGCGATCTTGTCCGGGGTGATCTGGCCGGGCACCACGTGGTAGGTCAGGATCTTGCTGAGCAGCGCATCATCCGTCTTGAGTGTTTCGATGGTGGCGGGGTCGATCTTCTTGAAGGCGTCATCCACAGGCGCGAAGACGGTGAATTCGCCGCCGTTGAGCGTGTCCACCAGGTCCACCTTGGGGTTCAGCTTGCCGGAAACGGCCGCGGTCAGGGTGGTCAGGATGGGGTTGTTGGAGGCGGCGACGGCTACGGGATCCAACGCCATGCCTTCGACCGATCCGGCACCGGTGGGGACCTGCTGGGCGTAGGCTGCGCAGCCGGGGCCCACCAGGTTCGCAGCGGGATCCATCATGCCTGCCGATGAACTGGTGGTGGCGCTGGCGGACGGCGACGCCATGCTGGAGCTGGGGGCCGGGGACATCGGCGCGGATGACGCTGCCGACCCCGAGGTGCTGCCTGAACCACCGCAGGCGGTGAGGCTGAGCAGAGCGGCCGCTGCAACGCCTGCGACGGTGAAAGTGGTGCGCTTGATGGTCTGCATTTCGGTTCTCCTTGGATGGTTCGCCTGCCGCCCGGACTTTAGGTGCGGGCTGTGCAGTCTGCCTTTTCGGTAAGCACCAACCTTTGGCTGGTGTCTCACCGGCAATTCGGTTGGAGGACCGGGGCGGATGGGTGGATCCGGGGAGTTTTTCGGTGCGGCACGAAAAGTGCGCCGCCGCCGTCGAACTTTTTAACGCAAGGATCCCCCGGCCTGGGCCGGGGGATCCTTGATGTTGGTGCGCAAGGGGGGACTTGAACCCCCACGCCCGAAGGCACAGGAACCTAAATCCTGCGTGTCTGCCAATTTCACCACTCGCGCGAAAGCCTCCGGGCTGAACGCAAAAGCGTACGACGGCGGATGCCAGGTTCCATTGTAGCGTTGCGTCCGCAGGACACGGGCAGGCGGGAAGCGGGTCAGGCGTCGAGCTGCAGGTCCCGGCGGAGTTTGTCGACGTGCCCGGTGGCCCTGACGTTGTACTGGGCCAGGGAAACGTTGCCAGCCGGGTCCACCACGATTGTGGAGCGGATCAGGCCCTCGTAGGTCTTGCCGTAATTCTTTTTCTCGCCCCAGGCGCCGTAGGCCTCGGCCACAGCGTGGTCTGCGTCAGACAGCAGCGGAAAGGTCAGCGATTCGTTGGCGGCGAATTTTGCAAGTTTCTCCACGGGGTCGGGGGAGATGCCCAGGACGTCGTACCCGGACGCCTGCAGGGAAGCGAGGCTGTCGCGGAAATCGCACGCTTCCTTGGTGCAGCCGGGAGTCGACGCGGCAGGGTAGAAGTAGACGATGGTGGAGCGGCCGGCCCCGGGGGCGAGGCTGACGTCCTTGCCGGTCGAATCCTGCAGCGTGAAAGCCGGTGCCTTGTCGCCGATCACGAGTCTTTCAGCCATTGTTTTTCTCCTTGTTGCAGGCGGGACACAACAGCCTAGTAAGCACCGGGGCCCAGTGCTAATCGGCATTTGGCTATACTTGCTGCATGCCTGATATGGATCACTGGCCCACGGGGCGGCTCTTGTCCACTGCTGCCCGCCTCGTCGAACACTCCTGGAATGAAAAACTTGGCGCCATAGGCCTTACCCATGCCGGCGTCATAGCGATTGAAGTCCTGCACGCCCAGGGCCCCATGACCCAGGCCCAACTCGCCCAATACGTCCGCGTTCAGGCGCAGACCATGGGCAAGACGTTGAGCCGGCTGGAGTCCCACGGCCACATCGCCCGCGTACGAAGCACCTCGGACCGCAGGAGCCACGTGGTGTCGCTCACCGAGCGGGGCAAGGAAGCCGTGGCGGCCGCCGTGGAGATGGAACGCTCCGTCCTGGCGTCCGCATCCATTGATCCCGAGGTCCTGCGCCAGGAACTCCAGGCCGTGGTCCGCGAGCTGGCAAGCCAGTTCGCCACCACGCCCAGCAACGCCGGCGCCCTGCTGGACAACGCCTCAAAATAAACGCACGGCATCAAGCCGCAGCAGCGGCCCCGGTCTTGGGAAAGACCGGGGCCGCTTTTTGTTCGGCTCCATTCAACGCGCGATCACTTCCTGCCGCTCTCCCTAAGACGCGCCATCACTTCCTGCCGTGTTTGGCGAATGCCCCATTAAAGCCACATACAGTTCGACGGCGGAGCTGCCGCCGGGCGCGTGCGAAGCCTCGTAAGAACCCATGAGGTGATTGGGATGGATTTGCCCGGAAAATGCTCGAGCGGCCTCGGCAAGGACCGGCCACACCGAGTGCCCCACAGCACGCTCTTGAGCGCCTGCAAACGGCATGTGCGGTCGGCCGTGGGCGTAGTGATGGGGTCCCGGAATTGGGGGCGGGAGGTGATGGGGGTTTCCGGAAATATGTCCGGCTCCTGCGGAGGTGCCTGCGACACAGGGTTCAACCAAGTAAAACAAAACAGCCCCCGGTCCGCGTTTCCGCGGCCCGGAGGCTGTTTTCCCAGTGGTGCACCCCCCGGGACTTGAACCCGGAACCCATTGATTAAGAGTCAATTGCTCTGCCAATTGAGCTAGAGGTGCATCTTCTTTGCGTTCATCTCCGGGCTTTTTCTTTCCCGTTGATCTCCGCAACGACATGAAACTCTACACGAACTTTTGGTGCAAGTGAAATCGGCGCGGTCAGCGGGCTCCCCATCACCCGAATGGCTGCAAAACCAGCACGAAATCAGGGTTTTCGTTGTTTGTCAGGAGCCAAAGCTGTCCGCTGGGGGCCTGAATCACGTCCCGGATCCGCCCGTACTGGCCTGTGAAATAGGCCACAGGATTGCCCGCCTCGGTCCCGGCCAGCGGGACGGCCCACAGGCGCCGGCCCCGGAGCGCTCCCAGGTAGGCCGTGTCCCCGACTATTTCCAGGCCGCTTGGAGATGATTCGCTGGTATCTGGCCAGACCACCTTTGCATCCTGGAACTCCGCGCGGTGGGGAGCGCCGGTGACTGCAGGCCATCCGTAATTGGCGCCCGGCAGGATCAGGTTCAGCTCATCGTCCACGTCCGGCCCGAACTCGCTCGCCCACAGCCTTCCGGACCTGTCCCACGCCAGCCCCTGCACATTGCGGTGGCCGAGGCTGTACACAGCATTGCCGAAGGGGTTGCCGGGTGCCGGTCGGCCATCGGCGGTGAGCCTGAGGATCTTGCCGCCCAGGGCTTTTCGGTCCTGCGCTTGTTCCCGGCGCTGCGCGTCGCCCGTTCCAACGTAGAGGAATCCGTCCGGGCCAAACCGGATCCTGCCGCCGTTGTGGGTTCCGGCTTTTGGAATTCCGGTGAAGACCGCCTCGGGCTCACCCAGCCTGAAGGAACCACTGCCGTTGTCCTCGACAATCAGCCGCACCACCCTGTTGTCGTCCTTGGCCGTCAGGTAGGCGTAGAGGTAATGGTCGGCGGCGAACTGCGGGGAGGGCGCCAGGCCCAGCAGGCCCCCCTCCCCGCCGGGCACGACGCCTGGAATCTTGCCGAGGTCCGCCGCTTTTCCATCGCGGACCGCCTTCAGTCGGGCGCTCTCCCGCTCCGAAATGATGCCCGTACCGTTGGGCAGGAAGACTGCGGCCCAGGGGATGTCCAGCTGCAGGTCCAGCCGTTCCGCCACCTGCAGCACCGGGGCAGTGCCTGCCGGCGTGCCTGTGCTTCCGGTCGGCGGCGGCGCGGGGCTTCCAGTGCACGCCGCCACGACCAGCGCCAGGCAGGCAGCCGTCCAGCAACGGAGGGCCGGAAGGCCGCCTGGCCCGCTAAAGCCGTTTGCGCCGTGGCGCCCGGAAGCCGGCGGCCTCGGCGTGCGCGGCCGACTCGAACCACACCTCTGCCCGGGTCTGTTCATAGTCGGGGTGTCCTTCTTCGTAGTACACCATGGCGCCGGCGTCGCCCTTCACGGTGTAGTCGGCAGGCCCGCTTCCGTCGGGGCCCGGCGCGGCCGAGCCTGCGCCGTAGGGTTCGTCGGCGGCCAGGTGCCCCGCGGGTTCCGCAAGTGCCGCGCCCTGCCCGGCCGGGACACTGGCATGATGGTCGGCCCCGTTTTCGACGACGGCCGAAGACTGCGCGCGGTCGAGTGTCTCGGCTGTGGCGGCATCACCGGAGGCCCGCCGGGCGCCGGCACTGGTTGCCGCCGTGCCTGCCGGCTCCTGCTGTACCGGGGTGCCCCCCTGCTGTACGGCACCGTCCGGCATCCCGGCGTCGTCTGTATCCTCAACGGCGGCAGTCTCCGCACCCGGCAGGGTGGGGGCATGCGGCCCGGTGTACTCGTCATGGTGGACCGGCCTCGCTGCTGGTGAGGCGGCTTCGCCCGCGGGAGTCGCAGGCTCGGGCTGTGCTGGTGCCGGCGCCGGTTCCGGTGTGTCCGCGGCCACCGGGTGCAATGCGGCGCCGGTGCCTGTTGCGGAGGATCCAGTGCGGGGTGCCGGAGAAGCAGCTTCGGACCACTGCGTTTCCCACTCGGCCTCGTCCTGGCGCCGGCGTTCCTCGCGTATCCCCGGGGCTTCGCCAGTGCCGGCCTCGCCAGCGTCCGGCCCGCCAGTGCCCGCCTCGCCTGGCGCAGCCTGCGGCACGCCGGCACGGGTGGACGGGGAGGACGGGCCGGCTGCGTCAACGGGCTCTTCCGCCGTTACAGGGGCGGCCGGTTCAGCCGGTCTTCCAAAACCGGCAGCGGAGGGAATGCCCGCGGTCCCGGCGGCTTCCGCGGATGCCGCCGCGCTTCCACCCTCCAGGGCGCCGTCGGCGCGCGTCTGGCCAGGGCCGGTGCCCGGCGCGTTGTCCGATCTGCTGCGGTTCAGCAGCCACCAGACCACGATGGCGATGACGACTATAAGAATGATCCAGAAGACAATGTCCATGGCAAGCCCTTCGGTTACGGATGGGTTGGTTTCCTGCCCCGACGCTACGTCGGGTCACCAGCGCTGTCCAGAGACATGGGCGTGGACAAGGGGGAGGAGAAGGCGCAGGTGAGAGGCTTGCGCGCCCTGGCAGCAACGCGGCGCATCCCAGATTGTGAGACGCAAGTCCACCATTCGGCCTGACAAATGCCGGCATTTGTCAGAAATAGGGAGTTGATGGTCGTCTCGCCGCTGTACCGCGCCCTAGACTTTCCCCTATGAGCGACGCCCGGACCGAGACTGTGAGCAAGCCAGACATCAAGCCCCGCAGCCGGGTGGTGACCGACGGCATCCACGCAGCCCCTGCGCGCGGCATGTTCCGGGCCGTCGGCATGGGCGACGACGACTTCGCCAAGCCGCAGATCGGCGTCGCGAGCTCATGGAATGAAATCACTCCCTGCAACCTCTCGCTGAACCGGCTCGCGCAGGGCGCCAAGGAAGGGGTCCATGCCGGCGGTGGCTTCCCCATGCAGTTCGGCACCATTTCCGTGTCCGACGGTATCTCCATGGGCCATGAGGGGATGCACTTTTCCCTGGTCTCCCGTGAAGTCATCGCCGACTCCGTCGAAACCGTCATGCAGGCCGAGCGGATTGACGGCTCGGTCCTGTTGGCCGGCTGCGACAAGTCCCTCCCGGGCATGCTCATGGCTGCCGCCCGGCTGGACCTTGCCAGCGTCTTCCTCTACGCCGGCTCCATCATGCCCGGCTGGGTCAAGCTCGAGGACGGTTCCGAAAAGGAAGTCACCCTCATCGACGCCTTCGAGGCCGTGGGCGCCTGTGCGGCCGGCAAGATGAGCATGGAAGACCTGACCCGCATCGAAAAGGCCATCTGCCCGGGTGAAGGAGCCTGCGGCGGCATGTACACGGCCAACACCATGGCCTGCATCGGCGAGGCCCTCGGCATGTCCCTCCCCGGGTCGGCCGCCCCGCCCTCGGCAGACCGCCGTCGTGACGACTTCGCCCGCAAATCCGGCGAAGCGGTGGTCAACCTGCTCCGCCAGGGCATCACTGCCCGCGACATCATGACGCGGAAGGCCTTCGAGAACGCCATCGCCGTCACCATGGCGTTCGGCGGTTCCACCAACGCCGTCCTCCACCTGTTGGCCATCGCCCGCGAAGCCGGGGTGGAACTGACCCTGGACGACTTCAACCGGATTGGCGACAGGATCCCTCACCTGGGCGACCTCAAACCCTTCGGCCGCTACGTCATGACCGACGTCGACCGGATCGGCGGCGTGCCGGTCATCATGAAGGCACTGCTCGACGCCGGCCTGCTCCACGGCGACTGCCTCACCGTTACGGGCAAGACCGTCGCGGAAAACCTCGAGGCGATCAATCCGCCGGATGTCGACGGCAAAATCCTCCGCGCGCTGGACAACCCGATCCACAAGACCGGCGGCATCACCATCCTGCACGGCTCCATGGCGCCCGAGGGGGCCGTGGTCAAGAGCGCCGGATTTGACGCTGACGTCTTCGAAGGCACCGCCCGCGTCTTCGAACGCGAACAGGGTGCCCTGGATGCGCTGGACAACGGCCGGATCCAGGCCGGTGACGTCGTGGTGATCCGCTACGAGGGGCCCAAGGGCGGCCCCGGCATGCGCGAGATGCTCGCCATCACCGGCGCCATCAAGGGGGCGGGCCTGGGCAAGGACGTCCTGCTCCTCACCGACGGCCGGTTCTCGGGCGGCACCACCGGCCTCTGCATCGGCCACGTTGCCCCGGAAGCGGTCGACGGCGGCCCCATCGCCTTCGTCAAGGATGGCGACAGGATCCGGGTGGATATCGCCGCACGCACCTTCGACCTGCTGGTGGACGAGGACGAGCTTGAGGCCCGCAAGGTGGGCTGGGAGCCGCTGCCCGCCAGGTACACGAAGGGCGTGCTGGCGAAGTACGCGAAGCTGGTCCACAGCGCCAGCCAGGGAGCCTGGACCGGCTGATTTGAGTTGTCCAGGTCTCGCGCCCCGAGCTTGCCCGCTCTAGGCGGCAGGGCTTAATAGTGGGTGATCCGAGGGGCCCCGGCCGGACAGCGCTCGCGCCCGCCGGGCCGGCGGGGGATCATCCCGCCGCGATAGGATCAAAGAGTGGACAGTGTAGTCCACATGGTGAGATAGGGTTGTCTCTCGTTGACACCCATCTTGCCAAGAGGGAAAACTGAACGCATGACTTTCGTTACCGCCGGCACCGTCGTCGTCCTTACCAAGCGCGTGGCACCTTAGCCCCCTGGTAACGAACCGTCACGCGCAAACCCCTCAAAAGCCGCCAGGCCGAGGGGTTTTTTTATTCCCACCGTTTGAACCAGTTCCAGAACCAGAGAAGATCCACAAGGAAGAGTCCGATGAGCAAAGGATCGCCCATCAGCCCCTCGCTGATGGCTACCAAGTCCGCTGGAGCCGCCAAGGCTCCGGAACGCGCCGACCGGGCGGCTGACCATGCCGCCGTCGTCGCCGACCTTGCTGCCGTCTCTCCTGTCCTTGGGCCGAACAACGTCGTACCCCCGACGGTGATGACCGGCTCGCAAGCAATCGTCCGCTCGCTCGAAGAACTCGGCGTCGACGATATTTTCGGTTTGCCCGGTGGCGCGATCCTGCCCACCTACGACCCCTTGATGGCCTCCACCATGAACCACGTGCTGGTCCGTCACGAACAGGGAGCCGGCCACGCCGCGCAAGGCTACGCCATGGTCACGGGGAAGGTGGGCGTCTGCATCGCCACGTCCGGCCCCGGTGCCACCAACCTCGTTACCGCCATCATGGATGCCCACATGGACTCCGTGCCCCTGGTGGCCATCACCGGCCAGGTCTCCAGCGGCGTGATCGGCACCGATGCCTTCCAGGAAGCCGACATCGTGGGCATCACCATGCCCATCACCAAGCACTCCTTCCTGGTGACCGACCCCAACGACATCCCGCACGTCATGGCCGAAGCTTTCCACCTGGCTTCCACCGGACGCCCGGGCCCTGTCCTGGTCGACGTCGCCAAGGACGCCCAGGTGGGCCAGATGACCTTCTCCTGGCCGCCGAAGATCGACCTGCCCGGTTACCGGCCGGTGACCCGCGGCCACAACAAGCAGGTGCGCGAGGCGGCCAAGCTGATCGCCGGCGCCACCAAGCCCGTCCTGTACGTAGGTGGCGGCGTGGTCAAGGCGCATGCCTCGGTCGAACTGCTCGCCCTCGCCGAAGCAACCGGCGCGCCGGTGGTGACCACCCTCATGGCCAAGGGCGTGTTCCCCGATTCGCACCCGCAGCACGTGGGCATGCCGGGCATGCACGGCAGTGTCTCCGCCGTCACCGCCCTGCAGCAGTCCGACCTGCTGATCACGCTCGGTGCCCGCTTCGACGACCGCGTCACCGGCGTGCTGAAGACCTTCGCCCCCAACGCCAAGGTCATCCACGCGGACATCGACCCTGCGGAGATTTCCAAGAACCGCACCGCCGACGTCCCCATCGTGGGTTCCGTCAAGGAAATCATCCCGGAACTGACCGAGGCCGTCCGCGCGCAGTTCGATGCCTCCGGTGCCCCGGACCTCACCACCTGGTGGGCGTTCCTGAACAACCTCAAGGAAACCTACCCGCTGGGCTGGACCGAACCGGACGACGGCCTCATTGCCCCGCAGAAGGTCATCCAGCGGATCGGCGCCCTCACCGGGCCCGAAGGTGTCTACGTGGCAGGCGTCGGCCAGCACCAGATGTGGGCTGCGCAGTTCATCAAGTACGAGCGCCCGCACGCCTGGCTGAACTCCGGCGGCGCCGGAACCATGGGCTACGCTGTTCCGGCGGCCATGGGCGCCAAGGTGGGCGAGCCGGACCGCGTGGTCTGGGCCATCGACGGCGACGGCTGCTTCCAGATGACCAACCAGGAACTGGCTACCTGCGCCATCAACAACATCCCCATCAAGGTTGCCGTCATCAACAACTCCTCGCTGGGCATGGTGCGGCAGTGGCAGACCCTCTTCTACGAGGGCCGCTACTCCAACACCGACCTCAACACCGGCCACGACACCGTCCGCATCCCGGACTTCGTCAAACTGGGGGAGGCCTATGGCTGCGCCTCGTTCCGCGTTGAACGCGAAGAAGACATCGATGCCACCATCCAGAAAGCCCTCGAAATCAACGACCGCCCCGTGGTCATCGACTTCGTGGTGAGCCCCAACTCCATGGTGTGGCCGATGGTGCCCGCCGGCGTGAGCAACGACCAGATCCAGGTTGCCCGCAACATGACCCCGGAATGGGAAGAGGAAGACTGACCATGAGCCGCCACACACTCTCCGTTCTGGTTGAAGACAAGCCCGGCGTCCTGACCCGTGTTGCGAGCCTCTTCGCCCGCCGCGCCTTCAACATCAATTCCCTGGCCGTTGGCCCCACCGAAGTGCCGGGAGTTTCCCGCATGACAGTGGTCGTCGACGCCGATGGCGACCTCATCGAGCAGGTCACCAAGCAGCTCAACAAGCTGGTCAACGTGATCAAGATCGTTGAGCTCACCCCCGAATCTTCCGTACAGCGCGACCACATCCTGGTCAAAGTACGTGCGGATGCCGCGACACGTCTGCAGGTGACCCAGGCCGCAGACCTGTTCCGTGCCTCAGTAGTCGACGTCTCCACCGATTCGGTCGTCATTGAAGCCACCGGCCACCCCGAAAAGCTCACAGCCCTGCTTTCAGTGCTGGAGCCGTTCGGTATCCGCGAAATCGTGCAGTCCGGCACCCTGGCCGTTGGACGGGGATCCCGCTCCATGAGTGACCGGGCGCTCCGCTCCGCCTAGGACACGCACGTGCCCTGGCGGGACTTCGCGCCCGTAACCGCAGCACCGCAAGACCACTATCTAAAAACCACTCAAGAGGAGTTACGCAAGTGACTGAAATGTTCTACGACGACGACGCAGACCTGTCGATCATCCAGGGCCGCAAGGTAGCCATCGTTGGCTACGGCTCCCAGGGCCACGCCCACGCGCTGAACCTGCGCGATTCCGGCGTCGAGGTCGTCATCGCCCTGCAGGAAGGCTCCAAGTCCAGGGCCAAGGCCGAGGACGCGGGCTTCACCGTCAAGAACGTCGCCGACGCCGCCGAATGGGCCGACGTCATCATGATCCTGGCGCCGGACCAGCACCAGCGTTCGATCTTCAACGACTCCATCAAGGACAAGCTGACCCCCGGCAAGGCCCTGGCCTTCGCGCACGGCTTCAACATCCGCTTCGGCTACATCCAGGCGCCGGAGGGCGTTGACGTCATCCTGGTGGCCCCGAAGGCTCCGGGCCACACCGTGCGCCGCGAGTTCGAAGCCGGCCGCGGCATCCCGGACATCATCGCCGTCGAGCAGGACGCGTCCGGCAACGCCTGGGAGCTGGCCAAGTCCTACGCCAAGGCCATCGGCGGCACCCGCGCCGGCGTCATCAAGACCACCTTCACCGAAGAGACCGAAACGGACCTCTTCGGCGAGCAGGCTGTTCTTTGCGGCGGCGTGTCCCAGCTGATCCAGTATGGCTTCGAAACCCTCACCGAGGCCGGCTACCAGCCGCAGATCGCCTACTTCGAGGTGCTGCACGAGCTCAAGCTCATCGTCGACCTCATGTGGGAGGGCGGCATCGCCAAGCAGCGCTGGAGCGTCTCCGACACTGCAGAGTACGGCGACTACGTCTCCGGCCCGCGCGTCATCACCCCCGAGGTGAAGGAAAACATGAAGGCCGTCCTGGCCGACATCCAGTCCGGTGCCTTTGCCAAGCGCTTCATCGAGGACCAGGACAACGGCGCCGTGGAGTTCAAGGAACTGCGCGCCAAGGCAGAACAGCACCCCATCGAGGCTGTCGGCCGCGAACTGCGCTCCCTGTTCTCCTGGCAGCAGCAGGACGTCGACTACGTGGAAGGCTCCGCAGCCCGCTAAGGCTGCAGGACCAACCGCCCAGCATGCCATGATGAGGCCGGGCTCACACTTAACAATGTGAGCCCGGCCTTTCTGTCGGCCTAGACTTGTTCCATCCCCAGGACTGCAACGCAGAGGATCAGCCGTGTCAAAACCCGTAGTACTGCTCGCCGAAGAACTTTCCCCCGCCACCGTCGAGGCCCTCGGCCCGGATTTTGAAATCCGCCAGACCGACGGCGCCGACCGTTCCCAGCTGCTCTCGGCGATCAGCGACGTAGACGCCATCCTGGTCCGCTCCGCCACCCAGGTGGACGCCGAAGCCATCGCCGCCGCGAAGAACCTGAAGGTCATCGCGCGTGCCGGCGTCGGGCTGGACAACGTGGACATCAAGGCCGCCACCCAGGCGGGCGTGATGGTGGTCAACGCCCCCACGTCCAACATCGTCTCCGCCGCTGAGCTCACCGTGGGCCACATCCTCAGCCTCGCCCGCCACATCCCGCAGGCCAGCGCCGCCCTCAAGGACGGCGAATGGAAGCGCTCCAAGTACACGGGCATCGAACTGTTCGAGAAGAAGATCGGCATCATCGGCCTCGGCCGCATCGGTGCGCTCGTGGCAGCCCGACTCAAGGGCTTCGACACCAAGATCCTCGCCTACGACCCCTACATCACCTCCGCCCGCGCCGCGCAGCTCGGCGTGCAGCTGGTCACCCTGGACGAGCTCCTGGCCCAGTCCGACTTCATCACGATCCACATGCCCAAGACGCCCGAAACCGTCGGCATGCTGGGCGCGGACGCCTTCAAGAAGATGAAGAGCACCGCCTACGTGGTCAACGTGGCCCGCGGCGGCCTGGTGGACGAGGAAGCCCTCTTCACCGCGCTGCAGGACGGCCAGATCGCCGGTGCCGGCGTCGACGTGTTCAGCAAGGAGCCCAGCACCGACCTGCCGTTCTTCAAGCTCGACAACGTCGTGGTCACCCCGCACCTGGGCGCCTCCACGGACGAAGCCCAGGAAAAGGCCGGTGTTTCCGTCGCCAAGTCCGTCCGCCTGGCCCTCGCGGGCGAACTGGTGCCGGACGCCGTCAACGTGGCCGGCGGCGTCATTGCCCCCGACGTCCGCCCGGGCATCCCGCTGATCGAGAAGCTGGGCCGCATCTTCACTGCTTTGACCCATGCCTCGCTGACCCAGTTCGACGTTGAAGTTGCCGGGGAAATCTCCTCCCTCGACGTCAAGGTCCTGGAACTGGCAGCGCTGAAGGGTATCTTTGCCGACGTCGTCACCGAGCAGGTCTCCTACGTCAACGCTCCGGTCATCGCCGAACAGCGCGGGATCAACGTCCGCCTCATCACCACCCCGGAGACCGAGTCCTACCGCAACGTCCTGACCCTGCGCGGAGCCCTTAGCGATGGCAGCCAGATCTCCGTGTCCGGTACCCTGACCGGGCCCAAGCAGATCGAGAAGCTGGTGGGCATCAACGGCTTCGAGGTTGAGATCCCCATCAGCGAGCACCTCGTGGTAGTGGCCTACACCGACCGTCCCGGCGTCATCGGAACCATCGGCCACATCCTGGGCATGAACAACATCAACATCGCGGGCATGCAGGTTGCCCGCTCCAACGAGGGCGGCCAGGTGCTCGCCCTGCTGACCATCGACAGCTCCGTTCCCCAGCAGGTGCTGGATGCCATCAAGGCCGGAATCGGCGCCGAGATGGTCCGGGAAGTGGACCTCGAGGACTAGTCCCGACACCCGCGGCGGAAACACCGCGGCCGCTCCTTCGCCCGGCGTGTCCGGGCCGAAATACATAAGATTGGCCGGTCTGCTTACAATGGCTTGGTCCTGATTCAGGACCGTAGCCGGCAGACCGGCCAATACCTTTTGCACATCCGTCCGTCATTGACCACGTCTGCCCGGGCGGATGGAAGTGTGCGCACGCAATCCAGGTTTCAGGGAGTTCCATGAACGCCGTCCAGAGGTTCATCAGAAGCAGGGTGCTGCTGTTGACCGCGGCCATCTTGATCGCAGCCATGTGCTTGTCGGTCCTCGTCCAAGGCCAGTCGCAGGCCGCACTCAACCGGACGGTTGATGAAAACTCGAGGGGGCTCTACGACATCCTGGTCCAGGCCAAGGCGCCGTCCGGGGCCCTCCTGCAGCCGGAGATCGCCAACGGCGCGGGCGGCATCGGCTTCGACCAGCTGGACTCCATCAGGAAGCTGTCCGGCACGTCCGTGGCGGCGCCCATCAGCCTCGTCTCAAGGGTCACGCAGAACCTGGAGACTCCGCGCCTGGACGCCATGGACTACCTCGGGTACAACGCCGGGCTCGCCGGCACCGCCACTGCTGACCAGGCCGCGGGCGCCACGGCCCCGGACAAGTGGCCCGCCGCCGAATCCGTCCTCAGCGATACGGCCAAGAAGTACCGGCTGACCGCCAGCGCCGTGAGCTCGGACGGTAACTCGGAGCAGACCCTGTTCAAGACCAGCGCCGAGGGGACCCTGGGCAAGGCCCGCCTCGTCGAGGAGAAAACACAGGGCGGCAGCAGCATCCGCATCGCCCCGCCCGCCGGGGAGACCGGCATCAAGTTCCCCGCCCCCGCCGGCGGTTCTGAACACAATCTCTTCAATCTGTCGGTCGCCCTTCCGCTCGCACCGGAAGTCACCGAATCTGTGGTCGCGGTTGACCCCGCCGCCGAGCGCGCCCTGCTGGGCTCGGCCGGCGACTTCCTGGCACCGCTGGAAAAGGCACCGCCCGCCGATGCCCGGGACGCCGGCGCGGTGGGCCGTTACCTGGAAGGACTGTTCACCAGCGGCATCAGCATGGAACAGCTGAAGGAAGGGCCCGATTTCCTGGGCGTCAAGCTCAAGTACTGGGCCCCCCTGATGACCCAGTACCAGCAGGCCAAGCGCACAGGACAGCTGACCACCGGCTCCCAGGCTGTTCCGCTGATCGTGCGCTCGGGCACGTCCCTGGACCTCAAGTACAACGTCAAGATCGAAGAGATTGACGACGCCGGCAAAGTGGTCAAGGACGTCGGCACCGTTTCGAAGTCACTGGGCAAGGATTACCTGCCGTTCGTGTCCAAGGATCCCTTTGCCCTGTCCTGGCCCGGGTCCACGGACCATTCCTCGCTGCTCGGCAGCAACGGCAACTTCAACCAGGGGCTGTATACGCCCGCCAAGTGGAGCACCAACTTTGCCGGTGCCCCGAAGTACACGGAGGGCGACACCGCGGCCAATGGCGCCGTTGACAAGACCGCAGTCCCCGGTGAGTGGGTCACGGTCAACCGGCTCCCGGACAAGGCTGCCAACGGTGCACCCGTCGACCAGACCCAGCGCGAGCCGGTGGATGAGCGTTCCTACCGGGACAACCTGTCCACGGGCCAGCAGCAGGCGGCAACGCCGATGCCCATGGTCTACGGCACTTTCGATCCGGCCACCGTGGCTGCCGCGTCCGGCGACGTCAACAAGCTTCCCCTGGGCGGCTACGACCCCACCCCGTTCACCCTGGTCAAGGATGCGGCAGGCAAGGACGTTTCCGGGACCGAACTGAAGCCGTCCCTGAGCGCCACCGGGCTGGCGGGCCAGTCCGCCGGTGCCATCACCGACTACTACGGACTGGCGGCCGCCCGCGGCTACAAACAGAACGCCGCAGTCATCGACGCAGTACGCGTCCGGGCCAAGGCGCCGGGCAGCTGGAAGGACGCCCAGCCCGAGGTGGAGAAGCTTGCCGCGGAAATCAGGGACATGGGCCTGGACGCCACGGTGGTGGCCGGTTCTGCCCGTGAGGACACCAGCATCTTCGTGCCCGGTTACTCCAAGGATGGAGCGGGCAAGGAATCGGCGCTCGGCACTGTGCAGCAGTCCTGGGTGCGGCAGAACGCAGCCGAAGCCGTGGCCGGAGCCCTGTCCGGCACCAACATCACCCTCCTCTTCCTGACCCTCTGCGGCGCTGCCCTGCTGACCGGGGCGTCCACGGTCAGCTACATCCGCAAGCGCCGCAGCGAGGCAGGAACCCTGCGCGCCATGGGCTGGACCCAGCGGCGGATCCGCAGCTGGGTGCTCGAGGAATTCGGCGTCGGAGCCGTGCTGCTCGCCGCCGTCGGCATCGTGCTGAGCCTGGTGAGCTGGAGCCTGGCAACCGCGCTGGTGTGCGCCGCGGTCCTGGTCCTCTACGTGGGTGCAGCGCTGTTCGCCGCGCAGCAGCTCCGCCACCGCGATGAGATCGACCAGGAGCCGCAGCACGATGAGCGGCTCATTCCGGTCGATTCCCCACTGACCTTTGCCAACCGCCAGCTGAGCACCAACAAGTTCAACACCTTGTCCCTTGCCATCGCCGTTGGTGTCTTCGGAGCCGCGGTGGGCGGGCTGATCGCACTGTTGATCGACATTCCGCGCGCCGCGGGTGCCAGCGCACTGAGCGGGCTGGCCGCAGCCAGCGTCACGCTGCCGAGCATCCTTCTGGCCTTGGCGGGTGTAGCCGTGGGCCTTGTCCTCACCCTGGTCACCGGGCGCTTTGAGCTCAACGCCAAGCGCCAGTACCTGGGCATCCTCCAGGCAATGGGCTGGAACCCGGACATGCTGCGGCAGGTCCGGTTGTTCGAGAATGCGCTGGTGGGAACCGTGGCCCTGCCGCTGGGCGTGCTGGGCGCCCTCGGCATCGGCCTGCTGTTGGCCCCCTACGCGGCCCTCTGGGCTGCCGTGGCCGGGCTGGTGGCTGTACTTTGCTGGATACCGATTGCAACGAAAGTGGTCCAATGACAAACCCGACGAACGTCCAGCGGAGCCGCAGGGGCGGCTCCAACGAGGTCCCCCTGCAGACCCGGGCCAATACCATCGTCAAGTCCGCGGACCACGCCACCCCGCTGGAAATGCGCGACATCACCATCCGCTACGGCGGCGGTAAAGGCGGTGCCGAGGCCGTGAGCGTGGTCGAAGGCTTCGACCTGACCCTGCACGCCGGCGAGATGCACTGCGTCGCCGGCCGAAGCGGCTCCGGTAAAACGAGCATTCTGACCGTCGGTGCGGGACTCACCCTGCCGACCTCGGGCCGCGTCTTCTGGGAAGGGGATTCCCTCGAAAGCATGGGCGACGACGAAATCGCCGACCGCCGTCGGGCCCTGATCGGTTACGTCGACCAGGGTGGTGCCCTGATTGATGGCATGAGCGCGCTTGAAAACGTCCTGCTGCCCGCCGTCCCGGACGGCGAAGTGGAGCAGCGGCGGGACATGGCCAAGGACCTGCTGGACCTCGTGGGCCTGGGGCGCCGCATGCGGCACCGTCCGGCGCAGCTCTCCGGCGGTGAACGGCAGCGCGTGGCCATCGCCCGCGCCCTGATCCTGGGGACCAGGGTCCTGGTGGTGGACGAACCCACAGCCAGCCTGGACCGTGCCTCGGCAAACCGCATCATCAGCATCCTGAAGGACACCACTTCGGACGGTATCGCCGTCCTGGTCGCCTCGCACGACCACGAACTGGTCCGTCTGAGCGATACGCTGACAGAACTGATCTAGCCCGCCCCTCCGCACCGAAGGTAAACGTCCAACCGTGACTGCTCCAGAGAAAACGCCGTTCTACATCACCACGGCCATCACCTACCCCAACGGCGTGCCGCACATTGGACATGCCTACGAGTACATTGCCACCGACGCCATGGCCCGCTTCAAGCGCCTGGACGGCTATGACGTGATGTTCCTGACCGGTACGGACGAGCACGGCATGAAGATTGCCCAGACCGCGGAGAAGGAAGGCATCACTCCGAAGGAACTGGTCAACCGGAACGCGGACATCTACAAGGCAGCGCACTCCGCCCTGGGGATCAGCTACGACCGCTTCATCCGGACCACCGACGAGGACCACTACGCGGCCTCGCAGGCGCTCTGGAAGAAGATGGAGGCCAACGGCGACATCTACCTCTCCAAGTACGAGGGCTGGTATTCGGTCCGCGACGAAGCTTTTTACGGCGAAGATGACACCGTGGTCAAGGACGACGGCGTGCGGTACTCGAAAGAGACCGACACCGAGGTGACGTGGACGGCCGAGGAGAGCTACTTCTTCCGGCTCTCCGCCTACCAGGACAAGCTGCTGGCACTGTACGAGGCGCAGCCGGAATTCGGTGCTCCCCAGTACCGGTTCAACGAGGTCATCAGCTTCGTCAAGCGCGGCCTCGAGGACCTGTCCATCAGCCGCACCACCTTCGACTGGGGTGTCCCCGTCCCCGGAAACGACAAGCACGTGATGTACGTCTGGGTGGACGCACTGACCAACTACCTCACCGGCGTCGGCTACCCGGACGTCGATTCGGAGAAGTTCCGGAAGTACTGGCCGGCCGACGTCCACATCATCGGCAAGGACATCTCCCGGTTCCATGCCATCTATTGGCCCGCCTTCCTCATGAGTGCCGGACTGGAACTGCCCAAGCGGGTCATGATCCACGGGTTCCTGCACAACAACGGGGTCAAGATGTCCAAGTCCCTGGGCAACGTCGTGGCGCCTGCCGACTTCGTGGCCCGTTACGGGCTGGACCAGGTCCGGTTCTTCTTCCTGCGCGAAGTGCCCTTCGGCGCCGATGGCAGCTACAACCACGAGGCCATCGTGGGCCGGATGAACTCGGACCTGGCCAACAACTTCGGCAACCTCGCCCAGCGCTCACTGTCGATGGTTGCCAAGAACTGCGGCGCCGCCGTGCCCACTCCGGGGGAATTCACCGAGGCCGACAACGCCATCCTGGCCCAGGCCAATGGACTGCTCGACGCCGCCCGTGCCGCCTTTGACAAGCAGGAATTCAGCCGCGCGCTGGAAGCCATCTGGCACGTCCTCGGCGACACCAACGCGTACTTCGCCGAGCAGGCCCCGTGGGTGCTCCGGAAGACCGACGTCGAACGCATGAACACCGTGCTCTACGTGACGCTGGAGGTGCTCCGGATCGTGGCGATCCTGGCCCAGCCGGTCATGCCGAACGCCACGGCAAAGCTCCTGGACGCGCTGGGACAGCCGGAAGGCGACGCCCGCCAGTTCGCCGCGATCGGGACGCCCATCGCGGCCGGCACCGCCCTGCCCGCTCCCACCCCGGTGTTCCCCAAGTTTGAGGAACCCGCTGAATAGGAGCGCGTAAGCAACGGCGGCTGCGCCCGTGTCCAAAAGCTGAGACGGCTTGACCAGCATATGGATGTCTTGGCTAACCTGAAAACATGAGCGCATCCTCCATTGATCTTGCAGTAATTCCCGGCGACGGCATCGGCCCCGAAGTCATTGCCGAGGCAGTCAAAGTCCTGGAAAAGGCCGTGGCCGCGGAGGGTGTCGAGCTCAAGCAGACCCACTACGATCTCGGCGCCGAGCACTGGCTGGCCACCGGCGAAACCCTGCCGGACCACGTCCTGGCGGACCTGAAGACGCGCGACGCCATCCTCTTTGGCGCCGTCGGTGCCGCACCCGGCGACACCCGGATCCCGTCCGGGCTCATCGAGCGCGAGATGCTGCTGAAGCTGCGGTTCAGCCTGGACCACTACGTCAACCTGCGGCCGTCCCGGCTGTACGGAACAGTGGGCAGCCCGCTGGCCAACCCCGGCACTATCGACTTCATCGTGGTCCGCGAAGGTACCGAGGGCCCCTACGTTGGCAACGGCGGGACGCTGCGGGCAGGCACCCCGCACGAGGTGGCAACCGAGGTGTCCCTGAACACCGCCCACGGCGTGGAGCGCGTGGTCCGTGATGCCTTCCGCCGTGCCGGCGCCCGTGAACGCAAGCACGTCACCCTCGTCCACAAGCACAACGTCCTGGTCTACGCAGGGCACCTCTGGAAGCGCACCGTCGAGGCCGTCGCCCAGGAATTCCCGGAGGTCACCCACGACTACCTGCACGTGGACGCCGCCACCATCTTCATGGTCACGGACCCCTCCCGCTTTGATGTGATCGTCACGGATAACCTCTTCGGCGACATCCTCACCGACCTCGCCGCTGCCGTCACCGGCGGTATCGGCCTGGCCGCATCGGGCAACATCAACATGGACCGCACCGCCCCGTCAATGTTCGAACCGGTCCACGGCTCCGCTCCAGATATTGCCGGCCAGGGCAAGGCAGACCCCTCGGCAGCCATCCTCTCCGCCGCCCTCCTGCTGGACCACCTGGGCTACGCGGAAGCAGCCCGCAGGATCGAGGCCGCCGTGGCCGCCGACGTCGAAAAGCGCGACGGTACCGCACGCAGCACCAGCGCCATCGGCGACGCCATCGCCGCCGGCCTCTAGCTGTAACTGCCCCGGCAGGCTGCCGCCGGCTTCGGGCGTAAGCTTGTCTCGAATCACCAAATGCCGCCTTGTTGTTCAGCGCTGAACCCCCGGGCGGCCGATCGTGGAGGAACCATGACTCAGACCGCCCATGGCGTCGAATTCACCCGGCAGCCCTCGGCAAACCCGAAGTCTGCTGAAGAGCGTGCAGCCATCCTGGCAAACCCGGGATTCGGCAACTACTTCACCGACCACACCGCCGTCGTCGACTACAGCGTGGACGCGGACGGCAACGGCGGCTGGCACGATGCCCGGATCGAGCCCTACGGTCCGATCGTCCTCGACCCCTCCGCAGCCGTCTTCCACTACGGCCAGGAAATCTTCGAAGGGCTCAAGGCCTACCGCCACGCGGACGGCTCCGTCTGGACCTTCCGCCCCGAAGCCAACGCCGCGCGCCTGAACAAGTCCGCACGCCGGCTGGCGCTTCCCGAGCTGCCGGCCGAATACTTCCTCACCGCCATCCGCGAACTGGTGGCGGTTGACAAGGAATGGGTCCCCACCGGCGACGGCGAAGCCCTGTACCTGCGGCCCTTCATGATCGCCACCGAAGCCTTCCTCGGCGTCCGGGCCGCCCGCGAGGTGTCCTTCCGGGTGATCGCCTCCCCCGCCGGCAACTACTTTGGCGGCGAGCTCAAGCCCGTCTCCATCTGGATCTCCCGCCAGTACGCCCGCGCCGGACGCGGCGGCACCGGCGATGCCAAGTGCGGGGGCAACTACGCAGCCTCCCTGATCGCGCAGCAGGAGGCGGAGGCCAACGGCTGCAAGCAGGTCCTGTTCCTGGACCACTTCAACGACGACGCCGTGGAAGAACTGGGCGGCATGAACGTGTTCTTCGTCATGAAGGACGGTTCGCTGGTTACGCCGGCGCTCACCGGCACCATCCTCGAAGGCGTCACCCGGATGTCCGTGATCCAGGTCGCCAAGGATATGGGCCGCGAGGTGGCCGAGCGCAAGATCACCCTCGACGAGTGGCGCGACGGCGTTGCCTCCGGCGAGATCACCGAAGTGTTCGCCTGCGGTACCGCAGCAGTGATCACCCCGATCGGCGTGCTGAAGGACGCCACCGAGTTCATCGGTTCCGAGGACGCCAAGGCAGGGGAGACCACCATGGCCATCCGCGAAAAGCTCCTTGGCATCCAGACCGGTGCCGAAGCGGACACCCACGGCTGGCTGACCCGCCTGGCGTAGTCCAACCTTTAAAAAACGACGGCGCCTGCCGGACTTGGTCCGGCAGGCGCCGTTTGGCTGTCCCTTCGACAGGGGATGGGCCGGTTACGGCGCATAGCCTCCTTCGGTGCCGAGACCGGTGCCCCAGACCAGCTGGCCTCTTTGGAAGTACTGGGCGCACCCGGTACCGTCCAGCCGACAATACTCGGGGCTTACGGGGTACCCCAAGTAGCCGTTTTCTGCTCCGGCCATCCTCCACCTGGTTTCCATCCCGCCGCGGATGGGCCAAGCCCCGAGTCCGGGAGCCCAGTACATCCTGCCGAGGGCGAACTGCTGAAAGCATCCGCCGGACTGGAGCCCACAATTCTCCTGCGATGTGGTGGGCGCGCCCAAATAGGTGAGGTAGCGTTCGAACTTCGCCCCGATCGCACCGGCCGTCAGTTGGGTACCCGCGCCCGGACTCCATACCAGGTACGCGCCGCTTTGGAATCGCTGGTAGCAAAGGCCCAAGTGACAGAATTCAAGGCGGATCGGGTATCCCAGAGCGCCCCGCTCCGCCCCCGACGACGACCAGGCAGTCAGGATGCCACCACCAATAGTTGAGGGGCCCACCACAGGGGCCCAGTACGCCCGGCCGGCTTCCAGATGCTGTACGCAGCCACCGCCGGCGAGCCCGCATTGTTCCTCGGACGTGGGCCAGCCAAGCCCGGCTCCGCCGTTGGAGCGGTAGAAGGCGTCGATTGCCCCCGTCATGGTGAATGTCCCAAGCGTTGGTGAGGCAAAGACTTTGCCGCGTTCGAAAGCCTGGGTACATCCGCGTTCAGAACATCCGGGGGTGCTGTACGGCCCGCCCAGTGATGATGCATGCGCTGTGTAATAGGTGTAGATATCGCCATATGTGACGGCAGGCTGTTCATTGCCGCGCGTGTAGGTGAGGCCGCGCTCGAACGTCTGGGTGCAGATGGAGCCAGAGGAACACGTGGGGTCAGCCAAGGGCCAGCCAAGCTGGGCCGCGTAAGAGTTGTTAGTCCAGTAATACCCGGGCACGATGATGGCAGGACCGGCGTTCTGGAGATAAATGGTGCCAGTGTGGAATGTCTGCCGGCAGTTGAGGGCTGCATCGCATTCCATGGGCCGAACAGGCGAACCGACCTTTTCACCGAACAGGCCCCCGAGGGTATTCCATTTCAGGTAAATGGCACCGGAAACCATGATCGGCTGCTGGAATTCAGCAACAACGTAGAGCCCGCCATTGGTGAACGTTTGCCAGCACGGGTAACTGCCTGTCCGGCATTCGACGTTTCCCGCCGGTTCTCCGAGCACATCGCGATTCGCCTGGTAGGCCTTTGCGATTGCCGTCTCCGAGTATTGGAGCGGTGTGGGAGCGGGAGGTGCGGTGGCTGCCACGGCGCTGCCAGCACCCGCCACGAAGATCAGCAGTGCGCACGCGAAAGCAGAGAGAAAGCCCCGCCCCCGGAGCGGAAAGGATGTCCTGCCCCATGGCAGGGATAATTTACCAATTGTTCTTTTCACGAAGCCCCCCAAAAAAGCAGGGGATACCCCCTGCGTTTACTAAACGCTAAATGGTCTCATGCCGTACAGGCCCGTCCCTCATTCGCATCTATTTCCCGGAAGGCGGGTCTTCGCCCTTTACGCCTTTGAAATGTATTCCGGGCATTGATGCAAGGATGGGGGAGTGACTCCAGCCTCCGGTCCCGTCCTGCAGCGCAGCTCTGCCCTGACGCAGTTCATCCTGGCACCCAACCCGGGGCCGATGAGCCTGGACGGCACCAACTCCTATCTGTTGTGTGCCCCCGGCCACGCAACCGTGGTGGTCGTCGATCCGGGTCCGCACGACGAAAACCACCTGCGCGCACTCGTCCAGGCCGGCGCCGTCGAACTCATTTTGGTGACCCACCGCCACGCGGACCACACGGCAGGGGCTGCCCGCCTGCACGAACTCACCGGTGCGCCGGTGCGGGCAGCGGACCCGGCCCACTGCCACGGCAGGGGAACGCCGCTGCTTCCGGACGAGACCGTTCACGCAGCCGGCCTGGACATCGTGGTGCTGGCCACTCCGGGCCATACCTCCGACTCCGTTTGCTTCCACCTGCCAGGCGACGGGGCTCACGGTTCGGTCCTGACGGGGGACACCGTCCTGGGGCGCGGCACCACCATGCTGGACCACCCGGACGGCACCCTGGGCGACTACCTCGCAACCCTTGACCGGCTGGAGGAAATCGGGCCGGCCACCGTCCTGCCGGCCCATGGCCCGGTGCTGCCCTCTCTGGAGTCCGTCGTCCAGGGCTACCGCCGGCACCGGGAGGAACGCCTGGCGCAGATCCGCGCGGCGCTGGGACGGCTCGGCCGGGACGCGTCCGTGGCTGAGGTCGCCGACGACGTCTATGCCGACGTCGACCGCTCGGTCCGGCGTGCTGCCGAAATGTCCGTCGCCGCGCAGCTTTCCTACCTGCGCGGCCCGGGCGCTGCCGGCGCCGGGCGGCCACAGGCGTAACGGTAGGGTAGGAGCCATGCGTATTGCCCGATTTGTTGTCGATTCCGATCCCCTCTACGGCGTGGTGGATGGTGAGCCCGGCAGTGAGGAGATCACTGTCATCCATGGCGACCCCTTCTTCAACGGCGTGGAGCGCACCTCCGTCCGCCACAAGCTCGAGGACGTCCGGCTGCTGGCCCCGATCATCCCCCGCAGCAAGGTCATCGGCGTCGGCCGGAACTTCGTGGAGCACGCCCATGAACTGGGCAACGAAGTCCCTGCCTCGCCGCTGCTGTTCCTGAAGCCGAACACCGCCGTCGTAGGTCCGAACGATCCTGTGGTGCTCCCGGACTTCTCCGAAGAGGTCTCCTTCGAAGCCGAACTCTGCGTGGTGATCGGCCGGATCTGCAAGGACGTGCCGGAAGACCGCGTGGACGACGTCATCTTCGGCTACACCTGCGGCAACGACCTCACGGCCCGCGATGTCCAGAAGACCGACCTGCAGTGGACCCGCGCCAAGGGCTTCGACACCTCCGCCCCGCTGGGCCCCTGGATCGAGACCGACCTCGACACCGAAGACCTCCAGATCACGGGCCGCCTGAACGGTGAGGTGCGCCAGGATGGAAGCACCAGCCAGATGATCCGTGGCGTCCGGGAACTGGTGTCCGTGGTGTCGCAGGCGTTCACCCTCCTGCCCGGCGACGTGATCATGACCGGCACCCCGGCCGGCGTTGGCCTGGTCAAGGAAGGCGACCGCTTCGAAGTGGAGATCGAAGGCATCGGGCGGCTTTCCAACCCGATCGTTCGCCGCTGATCCCACCTGCAGGGCAAAGAACCGGGCCCGGCCAGGCGGTAAAGTTGAAGCCACTATGACTATCGCTTCCTCGTCGCCTGCCGCATCAATCCCGCCTGTCACCGCCGAGACCCCGGTCCGGGTCCGGTTCTGCCCTTCGCCCACCGGCACCCCGCACGTCGGCCTCATCCGGACGGCCCTGTTCAACTGGGCCTACGCCCGGCACACCAAGGGCACCCTGGTCTTCCGGATCGAGGACACGGACTCGGCACGCGACAGCGAGGAAAGCTATCACCAGCTGCTGGATGCGCTGAAGTGGCTCGGCATCGACTGGGACGAGGGCGTCGAGGTGGGCGGCCCGCACGAACCCTACCGGCAGTCACAGCGCAGCGACATCTACCAGGACGTCATTAAGCGGCTGCACGACGGCGGGTTCATCTACGAATCCTTCTCCACGCCCGAGGAAATCGAGGCGCGCCACCGTGCGGCGGGCCGGGACCCGAAGCTAGGCTACGACGGCTTCGACCGCCACCTGACCGACGAGCAGCTGGCGCAGTACAAGGCTGAGGGCCGCCAGGCCGTCCTCCGCCTGCGCATGCCCGACGAGGACATCACGTTCACCGATCTGGTCCGCGGCGACATCACCTTCAAGGCCGGATCCGTGCCGGACTTCGCCGTGGTGCGGGCCAACGGCGCGCCCCTGTACACCCTGGTGAACCCGGTCGATGACGCGCTCATGGGCATCACGCACGTCCTCCGCGGCGAGGACCTGCTCAGCTCCACCCCGCGGCAGATCGCCCTGTACCGCGCGCTGTACGCCATCGGCGTGGCAGAGTACATGCCGGAGTTCGGCCACCTGCCCTACGTGATGGGACAGGGCAACAAGAAGCTCTCCAAGCGGGACCCCGAGTCCAGCCTCTTCCTGCACCGTGAGCGCGGCTTCATTCCGGAGGGCCTCCTGAACTACCTGTCCCTGCTGGGCTGGTCCCTCAGCGCGGACGAGGACATCTTCACGGTCGAGCAGCTCGTTGAGCACTTCGATATCCACGACGTCCTGGCCAACCCGGCACGCTTCGACCTGAAGAAGGCCGAGGCCATCAACGGCACCCATGTACGGATGCTCGCCCCTGGGGTGTTCCGGGACCGCGTGGTGCACTACCTTCGCGAAGCGGGGCTGGTGGGGGAGATCCTGACCGACCGCGAAGAGGACATCGTCACCGAAGCCGCGCCCCTGATCCAGGAGCGCATCACCCTGCTGGGCGAGGCGCCGGACATGCTGGCGTTCCTGTTCAAGGCGGACGATGCCATCGACATTGCCGACGACGCCCGCAAGGGACTGCCCGCCAATCTCACCGAGGTGCTGGACGCCGCCCTTGCCGCGCTGGACGCCGTGGAGGACTGGACGGCGGAGAACATCCAGACCGCATTGAAGCAGGCGCTCGTGGAGGACATGGGCATCAAGCCGCGTCTGGCGTTCGGGCCAGTGCGCACGGCTGTTTCCGGCCGGCGCATTTCCCCGCCGCTGTTCGAATCGATGGTGATCCTGGGCAAGGACTCATCCCTGCGCAGGCTCCAGGCGTTCCGCGGCTGATGGAGGCTCCCAGCAAGGCGCGCGCCGGTGTCCTCGAAACTCCTTTCGGGACGGTCCGGGGCGTCCTCTTCGACATCGATGACACCCTGGTGGACCTCGAATATTCGATGACCACAGCGTTGCGCGAGGTCAGCGAACACCTCCTTCCCGGCCTGGACCAGGCCGGGTGGGAGCGGTTCGGGCGGATCTTCACGCACGAGACCACGCATTACTACGACCGGTACCTGGCGGGTGAGCTGACCTTCAACGAACAGCGCCTGCTCCGGGGCCGCGCTGCGCTGGGGCACTTCGGGGTGGAACTGGCCGAGGGGGAGGAATCGCACCGCTGGCTCTCGGCGTACGTGGAGAAGCAGCCGTCCTATGTGAAGCCGTTTCCGGATGTACTTCCCCTGCTGGACGTCCTGGACCAGGCCGGCATCCCCTACGGGGCGGTCAGCAACAATGTCCATGACTACCAGCGCGCCAAGCTGGACGGCGCCGGGCTGGAACGGGTCACCCATCTGGTGGGAACCGATACCCTCGGCGTGGCAAAGCCTGATCCGGCCATGTACCTCGAAGGCGTCAGGCTTCTGGGTACCGCGCCCGGGGAAACCCTCTACATTGGCGACAACCGGCTGCTGGATGCGGAAGGTTCCACAGCGGCAGGCCTGCTGGGTGTGTGGCTCAACCGGTCGGGTGAGGTCGTGGAAGGCTTCGAGGGCGGCATGGTCGCTTCCCTGGAACAGCTGCTGCAATAGGGTCAGCCCGCCGCGCTGGACCGCAGTGAGCGCCGGCGAAGGACCACGTAGGCGGCCACGGCGGCGGCCACCAGAAGTGCCACCAGCGGCAGCGCGACGGCGGGATCGTTGAGCCACGATGACGGCGAAACGGCCGCCACCTTCGTGTGCAGCTCCTGGGTCCCGGCCGCGATCCTGGAGTTGCCGTCGGCCAGCTTGCCGGCGCCTTCGGCGAGTTTGCCTGACCCGTCGTCGAGTTTGCCGTTGCCCTCGGCGAGCTGTCCGGTTCCGCTAGCCAGTTGGGCGGAGCCGGACTGCAGCTGCCCCGTTCCCTGGCTTAGCTTGACGGTGCCGTCGGAGAGCGCCTGGGTTCCGGCGAGCAGGCCGGGGTTTGCGGGGTCGCCGTCGCCGTTGATGCCGGCGCTCAGCTTACTGGTGCCGTCCTGCAGGTTGTTCGCGGCGTAGATCAGGCCTGGACGATCCGGGTCGCCAGGCACACCATCCATTCCCACCCGAATTTTGGCAGTGCCTTCCGCCAACATGGACGTTCCCAGCACCACCCCGGGGTTTTGCGGGTCAGTCGCATTGAGCTTCTCCGCAAGCGTGGCGAAGCCTGCCTTGAGCCGGCCTGCGCCGTCGTCCAACTGGCCGGCTCCCGCGTTCAACTTGTCCGTTCCGGCCTTCAGTTGCGCGGCGCCGTCGTTCACCTTTGCCGCTCCCGCATCGAGCTGCCCGGCCCCTGCATAGGCCCTCCGGCCGCCGTCAGCCAGTTTGGCGATCTGGTCCTTGATCACTGCAAGCGGCACCAGGCCCTGGGGGCCGTTCGCTGCCGCCTCAAGCTGGTCCAGTCCCTGGCTGAGTGCGGCGAGCCCTTCACCCGTGGCGGGATCGTTGCCTGCACCCGGGTAACCCTTGAGCTGGGCGGTTCCGTTCTTCAGCGCCGCGGTTCCGGCGTTGAGGCTGCCGGCGCCGGCATCCAGTTGTCCCGCTCCGGCCGCGAGCTGACCCGTACCTGCAGCCAACTGGCCCGCACCGTCGGCAAGATTGTTCGGCGCGTTGCCTGCCGCCGTCGGCGTCAGGGCAGCCGAGAGAGCGACTGCACCTGCCTGGAGCTTCTTTGCGCCGTCGTCCACCTGGTAAACACCGGGAACGAGCTTATTCAGGACATCATTTTGCAGCTTGGTGGTACCGGCGTGCAGCTTGTCCACGCCCGGTGCAAGTTGGTCGCGGACCCCCGAGAAGATCCTGTCGGCGCCCGACTCCAGGGCCGCGGCACCGGTATTCAGTTCCGTACTGCCGTCCTTGACCTTGCCCGCACCGTCCTTCACCTGCGCGGCGCCCTTGTTCGCTGCACCGGCGCCCGTGGCCAGCTGTCCCGAACCCTCCTTGAGTTGGGCTGCTCCCGCTGCTGCCTGTTCGGCCCCCTCCGTAAGCCGGGCTGCGCCGTTGGAGATCTGGCCTGTGAGGTAGGTGTAGAAGGCAAGGAACAGAACCAATAGCAGGGACAGGACGATGATCGCAACGGACTGGGAGCGGAACTTTGGTTTTTCGGAGGCAATGGTTGCTGTGCGGGTTGTCAACGCTGACACTTCCTAACTCTCCGCCGGACGACGCTGCCCGGCGGTGTGGACCGTGGTTGGTAAGGCGTTCCCGTTCCTCGTGGGTGCCCGGATGGCTGGGCGGGGAGGGTTGTTACCGATGGGTAACTTACTCGAGAGTAACCACATGATTGGAAGGTCGGCAAGGGGTCCGGGAGATTGCGTCTGTGGGCCGCGTCCCGCTCGCGGGAAGCTCGATTTGTGCGAGCCGAAAGTCTCGGGTAAAGTAATTTCTCGTGCTGAGGCGCACGGAGCAGGGAAAAAGCCCTGAAAACCGGCCCGAAAGTGCCATTGGGATATGGTGTAATTGGCAACACTACGGTTTCTGGTACCGTCATTCTAGGTTCGAGTCCTGGTATCCCAGCTCTGGATTGCAGGCTGTTTGAGCCCGCAAATCGGAAGGTTTCCAGCCGGTTCGCCGATTTGAAACCAAAGCAAAGTGTGTGAAATACTCACTGAGCTTGAACAGCGGAAACGCTGAAAAAGTACGCGGCCCCATCGTATAGCGGCCTAGTACGCCGCCCTCTCACGGCGGTAACGCGGGTTCGAATCCCGCTGGGGTCACCACCGAAATGGTCCCGGGCAAACGCCCGGGGCCATTTTGCTTTTGCCGGCAGTAGATCATGAGCGTTCCCCCTTTAGCGGACAGAACCCCTTATCCTCTCGCGGAGAATTGACCTTCTGTGGGGGATGCCCTGCGGGCGACGACGCGCCGGGTCAGTCTCCAGGCGGGCCTGAACTGGCATGATGTTGGTGTGACCTCCCAGAACGAGCACGCAGGCGCCGCACGGCAGGAAGCACGCACTGCAGAGGCGGTGGCGCTGCTGGAGGACATCCGGGCGGGCCTGGCCGGCGCCACGTTGCCGCTGGCGCTGCCGGGCGCTGAACAGGCCCGCCGCGAAGCTGCCGCAGCAGCAGCGCAGCTCGACGACTACATTCTTCCGCGCTACCGCAGTCTGGACGCCCCGCTGCTCGCCGTCGTCGGAGGTTCCACGGGTGCCGGGAAATCAACCCTGGTGAACGCCCTCGTGGGGCATCCGGTCACCCGCGCAGGCGCCATCCGCCCCACCACCCGCCAGCCCATCCTGCTGCACCACCCGGACGAAGCCGGCTGGTTCGAAGGTCAGCGCGTCCTGCCCGGGCTCAGCCGCGTGCGGGGGGCCCTCGCCGGCGGCGACGTCACGGCAGGAGGGGGGACACGCGGGGCAGACCCGGACTCCGCGTCGTCCTTGGTCCTGCTGGCCGACGCCGCGGTGCCCGCCGGCATCGCACTGCTGGACGCACCTGACGTCGACTCCATTTCCGACCACAACCGGCTGCTCGCCGGACAGCTGCTGGCCGCCGCCGACCTGTGGGTGTTTGTCACCACCGCCAACCGCTACGCGGACGCTGTCCCGTGGGCGCTCCTCCTGGATGCCGCTGCGCGGGACATTACCGTTGCCGTGGTGCTGGACCGGGTGCCGCCCGGCGCGGAGGCCGAGGTGAGCCAGGATCTTCGGGCCCTCCTGGACCGGGAAGGGCTCGGCGGGAGCCGGCTGTTCATCATTCCGGAGATGGCGCTGGATCCGCAGGGCATGCTGCCGTCGGGTGCTGTGGCCGAGCTGGGGGAGTGGCTCGGCCGGCTGGCCGCCGATGCGGCGGGTCGCTCCGCCGTGGCACGCCGTACACTGAACGGGGCTGTCCGCACGCTGGCCGCCCACCTCGAAAGGCTTGGGGTGGCTGTGCAGGAGCAGGAGCACGCAGCGGCGCGACTCGAAGCGGACGCTGCCGCTGCTTACGAGGATGCGGCCGGCCGCATCCTGGACGCAACCCGCGACGGCGCCCTGCTCCGCGGCGAGGTGCTGGCGCGCTGGCAGGACTTTGTGGGCACCGGCGAGTTCTTCCGGACCCTCGAACAGAACGTGGGCCGCTTCCGTGACCGGCTGGGGGCTTTCTTCCGCGGCGAGCCGGCACCGGCGGTGAAGGTTGAGGCCGCCATCGAAACCGGGCTGCAGGCGGTGATCCTCGACGAGGCCGCCAATGCTGCAGAGGATACCGACCAGCGGTGGCGCTCCGACCCCGCGGGCCGGCAGCTGCTGGGGACGGATGACCTGTCCGGAACGTCTGCGGGCTTCGCCGGGCGGGCGGCAGCGGAAATCCGTGCCTGGCAGGAAGGGCTGATGGAGCTGATCCGCACCGAAGGCCAGGGGCGCCGGACCCAGGCACGCTGGCTGTCGTTCGGGATCAACGGACTGGGGGCCGCGCTGATGATCGTGGTGTTCTCCATGACGGCAGGCCTGACCGGCCTGGAGATCGGGGTGGCCGGTGGTACCGCCGTCGTGGGCCAGCGGCTGCTCGAAGCTGTGTTCGGCGAAGACGCCGTCCGGCGGATGGCAGAGAAAGCGCGCACGGACCTGGCCGGACGCTGCCGCCGGCTGCTGCAGGAGGAACAGCAGAAGTTCCTCGAACGCCTGCCGGAGGTGAATCCGGCCGCAGCGCAGACGCTCACGGCGCAGTCCCATGCCCTGGCCCGGCTGGCGGAGAACGCATGAGCCGGCACGGTGGAACCAGGAAGCAATCCCGGCTGGACGGCCAGCTGCAGGCGCTCCAGGACGCCTGCACCCTCGGGGAGGGAATCCTCCCCGACGAGCCGCTGCAGGAAGCCCTCCGCGTCCTGGAACGGGCCCGCTCCCGCCGCTCACTGTCCGCGGATCACACCGTGGTGGGGTTCTTCGGGGCAACGGGAAGCGGCAAGTCCTCCCTTTTCAACGCCGTCAGCGGGGCGGAAATTGCGACGGCGGCGGCCCGCCGGCCGACGACGTCGGAGCCGTTGGCGGGGGTTTGGGGAGCACCGGGCAGTGACGCCCTGCTCGACTGGCTGGAGGTGGGCCACCGGCACCACGCGGCGCCCGTGAAGGGCTTTGCCGACGAGGAAACCGGCCTGATCCTTTTGGACCTGCCCGACTTCGACTCCACCCGTGCAGCCAACCGTGAAATCGTGCGGCGGATGGTGGGCATGGTGGACGTCCTCGTGTGGGTGCTCGATCCCCAGAAGTATGCAGACGCGGCGGTCCACAACGGCTTCCTGGCGCCTCACGCCTCCCACGGCGCCGTCACCCTTGTAGTCCTGAACCAGGTGGACCGCCTGCCGGAGCGCGACGTGGAGCCCGTGCTCGATTCCCTGCGGGGGATCCTGGCGGGGGAAGGCCTGGGCAAGGTGCGCTTGCTCGCTTCGTCTGCCGTCACCGGAGCAGGCGTAGCCGGGGTGCGTGACGCCATCCGGAAGGTGGCCCTGGAGCGCCAGGCCCAGTCACGGCGGCTGGAAGCCGACGTAACCCGTGCAGCCGGCGGACTCCACAACGCTTCTGGGGATGGCGAAGCCGCAGGCGTGCGTTCCCCGGCAAAAGCCCGGCTGGCCGAGGAACTCGCCGTGGCAGCAAACGTTCCTGCCGTGGTGCAGGCCGTGTCACAGTCCTACCGGCTCGAGTCGGTGCGCCGGACGGGTTGGCCGGTTACCCGCTGGCTCTCCCGGTTCCGGCCGGACCCCTTGAGGCGCCTCAACCTCCGCAGCAACGCGCCGGCGGGCCTCAACCGGACCTCGCTGCCGCCGGCCGGGGCGCCGGAGCGGGCCCGGACCGACGCAGCCGTCAGGGAGTTCGCCGATGCCGCCAGTGCCGGGGCTCCCGGCCCCTGGCGGGCAGCCATCAGGGGTGCCGCCAGGGAAGGCAGGGACCGGTTGCCGGATGCCCTCGACCAGGCCATTGCCGGTGCGGACCTCGGCGCCAACCGGAGGGCGTGGTGGTGGGGCGTCTTCAATGTGGTGCAGTGGCTGGCGCTGCTGACGGTATTGGGCGGCCTGGGCTGGCTTGGCGTGCTGGCCGCGCTGGGCTATTTCCAGATGCCCGTCCCGGAGGTGCCACGGGTGGAGGGCTGGCCCGTGCCCACCCTGATGATCGCTTTTGGCGTTGCGTTAGGGATCTTCCTCGCCATGACAGGCCGCTTCATCGCAGCCGGTGCTGCCAGGGCGCGCGCCGCACGGGCACGGAGGCGGCTTAACGCTGCCGTTGCCGCCGTGGCGCAGGAGCTGGTGGTTGAACCGGTGGAAGTGGAGATCGCGCGGCTCTCTGCGTTCAATGCGGCGCTGAAGACGGCGGCGTAGGCGGCCCGGTCAATGGGCAGCGCGGTCAGCCGGCGCCCGCGAGCCCGGCCGCCGCGTCCCCCACTTTGATCATGGTGCGCAGGTTGCGGGTGGTGGTGGCAGCCTTGAATTTTGCCTTGGCGCTGATTTTGCTGAAGGGACTGTCCAGGGTCCCGCCGGCTGGAGCGAGCCAGGCCAGGGCCTCTGGACCCAGGCGCTGCTGGTCATGGCCCTCCAGGGCTGACCCGGCCGCTTCCAGCTCATCAAGGACAGCGGTGTCCGATGACAGGGTGACGTAGCTGTGGGTGGACTTGTCGTCGTCGGGGTAGGGGCAGGCCGCCACCAGACCGGCCACCCTCCGCGCGTCCAGCACTACCACCCACGCCTCGTAGCCGAACGCTGAACGGAGGCACGTTTCGCACTGCCGCTTGACGTCGGCTGCATCCAGGCTGCTGGAGAGCACTACGTTTCCACTCGCCAGCAAGGTCTTGGCGTCCGGGAAACCGCAGTTCTTCAGTGCCTCCCGAAGGACGGCCATTTTGATATTGATGCCGCCAACATTGATGCCGCGGAGGAACACTGCATAGCTGCCCATGGCCACAGCCTAGCGGCAGGTCCCGGCGCTTTGAGGCGTTGTTCCTGCCTCAGTCGTTGTTCTTGCGCAGCGCCTCGGTCAGGATGCGGCCGGCATTGCAGACCACTTCCGCATGCAGGCGCCCCGGCTGGCGGGTCAGGCGCTCGATGGGGCCGGAAATGGAGACGGCGGCAATCACCCTGCCGGACGGACCGCGCACCGGTGCCGAGACGGAGGCGACCCCCGGCTCGCGTTCGCCAAGGCTCTGTCCCCAGCCCCGGCGTCGTACTCCTGCCAGGACGGTGGGCGTGAAGCGGGCAGACTGCAGGCCCTCAAGGAGCCGGTCGTGGTCCTCCCAGGCGAGCAGCACCTGGGCGGCGGAGCCGGCTTTCATGGACAGCTGCGTGCCGACGGGGATGGTGTCGCGCAACCCGATCGGGCGCTCCGCGGAGGCGACGCACACACGCCAGTCACCCTGGCGCCGGAAGATCTGGGCGCTTTCACCGGTGGCATCGCGCAACTGCATCAGCACGGGGCCGGCGGAGGCAATCAGGCGGTCCTCGCCGGCGGCGGAGGCGAGCTCAACGAGCCGGCTGCCCAGGACGAACCGGCCCTGGATGTCGCGGCTGACCAGGCGGTGGTGGACGAGCGCCAAAGCGAGGCGGTGGACAGTGGGCCGGGCCAGGCCGGTCGCCGCCACGAGCTGTGCCAGGGTGGTGGGGCCGGCCTCGAGTGCGTCAAGCACCTGGGCTGCTTTATCAATGACACCGACTCCACTAGAATTGTCCATGTAATGATATTGCCGTCTCAATATCTGAGATGCAAATCTTTCGGCTGGCGCATCGCGGAGCCGCCCTGATTCAGTTGGACCAATCAGCCAAACAGCAGTGAAGGGAGATGGCCATGGCAAGGACATTGGCCGAGAAAGTCTGGGACGCACACGTGGTGCGCAAAGGTGACGGCGACGGTGCCAGCGCCCAGCCCGACCTTCTCTACATCGACCTCCACCTGGTCCACGAAGTCACGTCCCCGCAGGCGTTTGAAGGCTTGCGGCTGGCCGGCCGCAAGCTGCGCCGCCCTGACCTGACCATCGCCACCGAGGACCACAACACTCCCACCCTGGACATCGACAAGCCCATTGCCGATCTCACCAGCCGCACCCAGATCGAGACCCTGCGCCACAACTGCGCGGAGTTCGGCGTCCGGCTGCACAGCCTGGGCGACGCCGAACAGGGGATCGTCCACGTCGTAGGCCCGCAGCTGGGCCTCACCCAGCCCGGCATGACCGTGGTCTGCGGCGACTCGCACACGTCCACGCACGGCGCGTTCGGCGCCCTGGCGATGGGCATCGGCACCTCCGAGGTGGAGCATGTCATGGCCACCCAGACCCTGTCGCTGAAGCCGTTCAAGACCATGGCCATCAACGTCGAGGGCACGCTGCGCCCCGGCGTCACCGCCAAGGACATTATCCTCGCCGTCATTGCCAAGATCGGCACCGGCGGCGGCCAGGGCTACGTCCTGGAATACCGCGGCTCGGCCATCCGGGCCCTGTCCATGGACGCCCGCATGACCATCTGCAACATGTCCATCGAAGCCGGCGCCCGCGCGGGAATGGTGGCCCCGGACGAGACCACGTATGCCTACATGAAGGGCCGCCCGCACGCGCCGGAAGGCGCGGACTGGGACGCCGCCGTCGAGTACTGGAACACGCTGAAGACCGACGACGACGCCGTCTTCGACGCACAGGTGGACCTGGATGCCGACACGCTGGAGCCGTTCGTCACCTGGGGCACCAACCCGGGGCAGGGCGTGTCCCTGTCCGAAGCGGTGCCGTTCCCGGCGGACTTCGGCGACGAAAACGCCAAGGCCGCTGCTGAACGCGCCCTGCAGTACATGGGCCTGGAAGCCGGGACTCCCATGAAGGACATCCGGGTGGACACCGTCTTCCTGGGCTCCTGCACCAACTCCCGGATCGAGGACCTGCGGGCGGCGGCGGACATCATCCGCGGCCGCGAAAAGGACCCGAACGTCCGGATGCTTGTGGTTCCCGGATCCGCCCGCGTCCGGTTGGAAGCCGAGGCCGAGGGCCTGGACCGCGTGTTCAAGGACTTCGGCGCCGAATGGCGGTTCGCCGGCTGCTCCATGTGCCTGGGCATGAACCCGGACCAGTTGGAGCCGGGGGAGCGGTGCGCCTCCACGTCCAACCGCAATTTCGAAGGGCGCCAGGGCAAGGGTGGGCGCACCCACCTGGTGTCCCCGGTGGTCGCCGCGGCCACTGCAGTGCGCGGCACGCTCAGCTCGCCGTCGGACCTTGAACCGGCCCCCGAACCCGCCGCCATCCGCATCGACGCAGCCTAGGACAAGACCATGGAAAAGTTCACCCAGCACACCGGCATCGGCGTCCCGCTGCGCCAGAGCAACGTTGACACCGACCAGATCATCCCCGCCGTGTACCTCAAGCGCATCACCCGCACCGGCTTTGAGGACGCCCTGTTCTCCGCCTGGCGCAAGGATCCCTCGTTCATCCTGAACCAGGAGCCGTACAGTGCAGGTTCCGTACTGGTGGCCGGCCCCGACTTCGGGACGGGTTCCTCCCGTGAGCACGCTGTCTGGGCGCTGAAGGACTACGGCTTCAAGGCCGTGCTGTCCTCCCGCTTCGCCGACATCTTCCGCGGCAACTCCGGCAAGCAGGGGCTGCTGGCCGCCCAGGTGGCGCAGGACGACATCGAACTCATCTGGAAAGAGCTCGAAAACGCACCCGGAACCGAGGTCACGGTGGACCTCGAATCCAAGACCGTGGTGTGCGGCAATATCGTGGCGCCGTTCGAGATCGACGACTACACCCGCTGGCGGCTGCTGGAAGGCCTGGATGACATCGGGCTGACGCTGCAGCATGAGGCGGACATCACCGCCTACGAAGCCACCCGCCCCAGCTTCAAGCCGAAAACGCTGCCGGCCCGGGTTTCCTAGGCCAGGCTTTCCCTCCGGCCCCTTCCCCCTCGCGTCCCGCGCGTACGGGGAAAGGGGCCGGAGCTGTCCCGGCGGCCGCCACGCCCCGCCTTCGGCGGCCCCTTATTTCGGTTCGGTAACGCGACCTCCTATGCTTGGTTGGAGCCTTCGCAAGGATTTGTGGGCTAGTGATCGTGAGGAAACCGGTATATGAGTAGTGTTCTGACAATCCGCGGCGGAGTCCCGCTTACAGGCCGCGTCAGCGTCCGGGGGGCAAAGAACCTCGTCCCCAAGGCCATGGTGGCGGCACTGCTGGGCAATGAACCCTCGGTGTTGCGGAACGTTCCGGAGATCAAGGACGTGGAGGTTGTCACCTCCCTGCTGCAGCTGCATGGCGTGACCGTGGAGAAAGACCCGGTCAACGGTGACCTGACCCTGGACCCGAAGTCCGCCAAGACCGCGCCCAGCACCGCCATTGATGCCCACGCAGGTGACTCGCGTATCCCCATCCTGCTCTGCGGACCCCTGATCCACGCCATCGGCGAGGCCTTCATCCCCGACCTCGGCGGCTGCAAGATTGGCGACCGGCCCATCGACTACCACCTGGACGTGCTGCGCCAGTTCGGGGCAGTGGTGGAAAAGCGCCCGGGCGGCATCCACATCTCCGCGCCGAAGGGGCTCCATGGGGCCAAGATCTCCCTGCCCTACCCGTCCGTTGGCGCCACCGAACAGGTCCTTCTCAGCGCCACCCGCGCCGAAGGCATTACCGAGCTCTCCGGTGCGGCCACCGAGCCGGAGGTCATCGACCTCATCGCCGTGCTGCAGAAGATGGGCGCCATCATCAGCGTCCAGACCGACCGGACCATCCGGATCGAGGGCGTCCGTGACCTGGGCGGCTACAACCACCGCGCCCTGTCGGACCGCAACGAATCGGCCTCCTGGGCGTCGGCAGCCCTGGTGACCCGCGGCGACATCTTCGTTGAAGGCGCCTCGCAGCGCGACATGATGACCTTCCTGAACACCTACCGCAAGGTGGGCGGGGGCATGGACATCGGCGAGGACGGCATCCGCTTCTACCACCGCGGCGGAAAGCTGAGCCCGCTGGTCCTGGAAACCGACGTCCACCCTGGCTTCATGACGGACTGGCAGCAGCCGCTCGTCGTCGCGCTGACGCAGGCCGAAGGCGTGTCCATCGTCCACGAGACGGTGTACGAGAACCGTTTCGGCTTCACCGACGCCCTGATCCGCATGGGTGCCAGCATCCAGGTCCACCGCGAGTGCCTGGGCAGCGTGCCCTGCCGGTTCGGGCAGCGCAACTTCCTGCATTCCGCCGTCATTTCCGGCCCCACCCAGCTCAAGGGCACCGATATCGACGTCCCCGACCTTCGCGGCGGGTTCAGCCACCTGATCGCTGCCCTGGCTGCCACCGGCACCTCGCGCGTCACCGGCATCGACATCATCAACCGCGGCTATGAGCGGTTCACCGAAAAGCTCGCGGGACTCGGTGCCGACTTCGACATCACCACCACGAAGTAGAGCGGAACCGTGAAGGAATCGGCCAAGAGCAAGGCCACATTCGTTTTCATTGCCGGCATCGTCCGGCCCTTGATGACCGCGATGATGAGCAAGAAATGGGAGGGAACCGAAAAACTTCCCGCCGGCGGCTTCATCGCCGCCCCTAACCACTGCACGGAAATTGATCCCCTGGTGGTGGGCCACATGCTCTACAACAACAAGCGCGCACCGCACTTCCTGGCCAAAGAGGCCCTGTTCAAGGTTCCGGGCCTCGGCTGGCTCCTGCGGGCCACCAAACAGGTGCCCGTGGAACGTTCGACGGCGGGAGCGAACCGCTCGCTGCAGGTGGCCCAGGAGATCGTGGCCGAGGGAGGCGCGATCATCATCTACCCGGAGGGCACCCTCACCCGCGATCCCGGGCTCTGGCCCATGAAGGGCCACACCGGCGCGGCGAGGCTGGCCCTGGAGGGCGGCATCCCCGTGGTTCCGATCGCGCACTGGGGTGCGCACGAGGTCTTTCCCCGGTACGGCAAGACGTTCCACATCTTCCCCCGCAAGCTTTCGAGGGTCGTGGTGGGAGACCCGGTGGACCTCAGCGCCTTCGCCGGCCGTCCCCTCGACAAGGCCACTCTGACAGAAGCCACCGACGCCATCATGGACGCCATTACGGATCTCCTGGCCGGTCTCCGGGGCGAGCAGCCCCCCGCCGAGCGCTGGGATCCGGCCAAGCAGCAGCAGTCCAAGCACGGCCGCTTCGTGGAGCGCGGACAGCAGCCCGAGGCCGGAACGGATGCCCGGTGACCGCTGAAGGAAAGCTCGCGGGTTCGGCCCGCAGCGTCGCCGTCCTTGGCGCGGGTTCCTGGGGTACAACGTTCGCGAAAATCCTCGGCGATGCCGCCACCGCGGCCGGGACTCCCCGTTCCGTCAGGATCTGGGGCAGGCGCGCGGAAGTGGTGGACGAGATCAACACCGGCCACCGCAACTCCGTGTACCTCAAGGACATCGTCCTGCCGGACAGCATCACCGCCTCAACCGACGTACGGGAGGTACTGGCGGGGGCCGACCTCGTGGTGGTGGCCGTCCCGGCCCAGTCCCTCCGTCCGCAGTTGCGCGAATGGAAGGACATGATCGCTCCGGGCGCGGTGGTCGTGTCCCTGATGAAGGGCCTGGAACTGGGCACCGACGCCCGGATGAGCGAGGTCATCGGCCAGGAGCTGGACCTGCCGCTGGACCGCATCGCGGTCGTCTCGGGTCCCAACCTGGCCATGGAAATCGCCCGCGAGGAGCCGACTGCCTCCGTGGTGGCCTGCACTGATTCGGCCACCGCGGGCTGGATCGCCAGGACCTGCACCGCGCCATATTTCCGGCCGTACACCACGGCCGACGTCGTCGGCGTCGAAATCGGCGGCATCGTGAAGAACGTGATTGCCCTGGCAGTCGGCATCTGCGAAGGCCGGCAGATGGGCGACAACACCAAGGCTTCCGTCATCACCCGCGGGCTGGCGGAAACGTCCCGCCTGGCACTTGCGCTGGGCGGAGACGCGAAGACCATGGCAGGGCTGGCAGGCCTTGGGGACCTCGTGGCCACCTGCTCCTCCGCACTCTCCAGGAACCACACGGCCGGCCGGCTCCTGGGCCAGGGGCTGACGCTGGACGAGGTGGGCCGGAAAATGACCCAGACCGCCGAAGGCATAAAATCAGGCCAGGCCGTCCACGAACTTGCCGGCAAGCTCGGCGTCGAAATGCCCATCACTGCCGCCGTCGTTGCGGTGCTGGCAGGCAAGCTGTCCGTTGACCAACTGGGGCCGGTCCTGCTGTCCCGGGAATTGAAACCTGAAGGCGATTACTGACCATGTCCCAAGACATATCCACCACGGGGGAAACGGCGAGCACGCGAAAGCCGCGGGTAGCGGTGCTTTTCGGCGGCCGCTCCAGCGAACACGCCGTAAGCTGCGTGACGGCGGCGGGGGTGCTGGGCGCCATTAACAAGGACAAGTATGAGGTGATCCCTATAGGGATCGCCAAGACAGGTCAATGGGTCCTGGCCCCCGCCGATACCGCCGAGTGGTCCCTTGCGGCGTCGTCCCTCCCGGAAGTGGTGCCCTCCGCCCGGACCGTTACCCTGGCCGAAATCGGCGGGGAGCACCAGCTGATCGTCGCGGCACCCAACGAGGTGCCGCAGGAACTCGGTGCCGTCGACGTCGTCTTCCCGCTGCTGCACGGACCGTTCGGCGAGGACGGCACCATCCAGGGCCTCCTGGAACTGTCGGACACCCGCTATGTCGGAGCCGGTGTCCTGGCTTCGGCCGTCGGCATGGACAAGCACTTCATGAAGGTGGTCTTCGAAGCCGCGGGCCTGAGGGTTGGCCCCTATGTGTCGGTCTCCGACAGGCAGTGGCTCAAGGACCCGGAGTCAGTGCGCAAGCAGGTGGACCGGCTTGGCTTCCCCGTCTTCGTCAAACCGGCCCGGGCGGGTTCGTCGATGGGTATTTCCAAGGTGGACTCGCTGGAGGAACTGGACGCGGCCATCGAAGAAGCCCGGCGGCACGACCTTCGGCTCGTCATCGAGGCCGGAATTGTCGGGCGTGAGATCGAGTGTGCCGTCCTCGAAGGCCGGGGTACCGACGCTCCGCGGACTTCCATGCCTGGTGAGATCTCGGTGGCCGGCGGAACGCACGAGTTCTATGACTTCAACGCCAAGTACGTCGAGGACGATGCCGCAGCGCTCAGCTGCCCGGCGGACATCCCCGCGGAAGCCATTTCACGGGTCCGCGAGCTGGCCGCCGCCGCGTTCGATGCCGTGGGTGCCGAAGGCCTGAGCCGCGTGGACTTCTTCTACACTCCCGAGGGCGAGCTGATCATCAACGAGATCAACACCATGCCCGGGTTCACGCCCAAGAGCATGTACCCGCAGATGTGGGCCGCCTCCGGCCTGGACTACGCGGACCTGATCGATGAGCTCATCTACCTGGCCCTGAACCGTAAGACCGGCCTTCGCTGACGGAGTCCTGGCCTCTCATCGGCCAGGGCTCCTTATTGGCTCTTCGGCAGGTTCTGCAGTTCCTCCTGGCCTACGCAGCTCCGCACCGCCGGCACCTTGGCTGCCGCGGCCGACAGGTCAGCCAGCACCGTTGCGGAGCTGATCTTGTCCGGGTCCATCAGGATCTCCGTGGCGGGTTCACGGCCGTAGGTGGTGAGGGTCCACACCGGGTCGCCCTCCTTGATCACCCAGTCGACGCCGTTGACCGTGACGCAGCGGTCCGTCGTCGGTCCCGGCACGTTGACTCCGCACCGCAGGATCACGAGCGAGGGATCACCCCAGGCAGCGGTGGCCTGGCTGTTGGTCTTGCGCAGCTTCGAATCGCCGATCGCATCCGGGAGTGCCACCATCATGGGTGCGCACGCCGGGTTGGCCGCGTCTTTGGCCGCCGTGACGTCCACGGCCGGGGCGCAGGCGACCAGCGGAACGGCAACCATTCCCCCGATCAGTGCCATCCTGGCGGCGCGAACGGACAGGGAAGGCTGGGGACGGTGCATCCCTCCAGCCTATCGCCGCCGTGAACCCCGTCGGGACACGATGTCGGCGGGGCGCGGTAGCGTAGTGGCGTGCCTGTAGACCTCCCTGACCGCATTGCCTGCCAGCCCACTGTCGCCGGCCTGTCCGAAGCCGACCTGCTTTCCCTGATTTTCCCGCGCCTTCGGATGGGGGAGTCCCACGCCGCAGCCACGCTGCTGGGGCCGGGGGACGACGCCGCCATCGTGGCCGCCCCGGACGGCAGGACAGTGATCAGCATCGACACGCAGGTCCAGGACCAGGACTTCCGCCTTCTGTGGCCCAATGGCTACCGGACTACGGGATTCGACGTCGGCTGGAAGGCGGCCGCGCAGAACCTCAGCGACATCAACGCCATGGGGGCGCGGGCCACGGCCATGGTGGTAAGCCTCACCCTTCCGGTGGATACGCCCGTCAGCTGGGTGGAGGAGCTCGCCGACGGGCTTGCCGCGGGGATCACCGCCCTGGGTGCAAACGCCTGCTCAGTGGCCGGCGGTGACCTGGGCCGTGGCCGCGAGATTTCCGTGACGGTCGCCGTCACGGGCACGCTCGACGGCGGCCGGCCGGTCTTGCGGTCCGGCGCGCAACCAGGCGACGTCCTCGCTTTGGCCGGGACGGTCGGCCACGCCGCGGCAGGTCTGGCCCTCCTGGAGTCGAACGTTGCAGTGGACAGCCTCAGCCCTGCCGAGCGGGTCTTCGTTGACCTGCAGTCCCGCCCCCGGCCGCCGTTGGCCGCGGGGCCGGCGGCCCGTGCGGCCGGCGCCACAGCGATGCTGGACATTTCCGATGGCCTGCTGCGCGACGGCAAGCGTTTGGCTGCAGCCAGCAATGTCGCCGTCCATCTCGACCCCGCCGCACTCCAGCACCTTGCCGGACTCCTCGGGCCGGCGGCGGCGCTGCTGGACACGGACGCCGCAAGGTGGGTGCTGGGCGGCGGGGAGGACCACGGCCTGCTGGCCACATTCCCTGCCGGCGTTCGGCTGCCTCCCGGATTCACTGCGATAGGCTCGGTACAAGCACTCGGAACCGATGAAGGCCCGGGAGTCCTGATTGCGGGCCGGGCCGCGGACACCGGGGGATGGGATCACTTTGCACACTAAGGTTGCCGCCAACGGGCTGGCGATGAAGAGGTGGCTGGGCAAGGCTGAAACTGCCCTGGGCAACCACAGCGACCGCCTCAACGCCATCAACATCTTCCCGGTGGCTGACGGTGATACCGGCACCAACCTTTACCTCACGGTGCGCGCCGCCGCCCGCTCCCTGGTGCTCAGCGAAGAGCAGCCCGCCCCGGTTGACGTGGGAGCCATCCTTGCCACCGCAGGGCAGGCAGCCATGGAGGAAGCCAGGGGGAACTCCGGAACACTCTTCTCAGTCTTCCTGTGCGCCGCCGCCGAGCCGCTGGCCGGACACACCCGCCTGACCTCCACCCTGCTGGCGGCAGCCCTGAACCGGGCACAGATCCGCGCCTGGTCCGCCCTCAGCGATCCCGTACCCGGGACCATGCTCTCCGTCATGGAAGCAGCGGCCCGCGCCGCGGCGGCGGTGGACGCGGGGCAGAACGGAGACGACAGCAACCACGCCTTGGGCCTGGCGCTCGACGCCGCGGTTGAGGGTGCCCTGGCCGCGGTAATCCACACCGAGGAACAGCTCGACGCGCTGCAGTCCGCCCATGTGGTGGACGCCGGCGGCGTGGGAATGCTGCTGATCCTGGACTGCCTCCGCTCGGCAGTCATGGGCCAGGAACTGCAAAGCGAACTCCTGGACGGCCTGCATGGCTATGACGTGTCGGATCCCCACATCCATGCCTCCATGCCGGACGACGACGGGGTGGAAGTCATGTGCACCATCAGCCTGTCGCCGTTGAACGCGGCCACGCTCCGGCAGCGGCTCGACGAAATTGGCGAGTCAGTGATCATGAGCCAGGTCGGCGGCGGCCCGGATGCCGAAGGAAACTACCGCTGGCGCGTCCACGTCCACGTCCCGGACCCGGACCCGGCGGTGGAGATCATCAAGTCCCTGGGCGAACCATCGCAGATCAATATCAGCGAACTGGCACTGCCCCGGGATCCCGAAGCGGACGCAGTGAACACCAGCGGGCATGAACGCTGAACTGGACCTCGCCCTGGAGCGGCGGATCGGGAAACGCTCCGCGGCGGTCATTGAAAAGCACCTCGGCATCACCACCGTCGAAGGGCTCCTCAGCTATTTCCCCCGCCGCTACCTCACCAGGGGTGAGCTGACGCCCATCAGTGAGCTTCCACTCGATGAGGACGTCACCCTGATTGCGAGGGTGCTTTCCAGCAGCACCCGGCGCATGCAGGCGCGGCGCGGGACCATCACCGACGTCATAGTTTCCGACGACGACGGGCAGCAGGGGCTTCGGCTGGTGGGCGGCCGTGACTTCCGGGGCAAAGTGCCCGGAACCCTCAAAATCAGCTTCTTCAACGGCTACAAGGCCAAGGCGGAGCTGCTGCAGGGCCGGCGCGCCCTGTTCTCAGGAAAAGTCAGCAGTTTCAAAGGGCAGTTGGGCCTGACCAACCCTGACTTCCTCATACTGGACGACGACCCCTTCAACCAGGGCAGCGGGGATCCGGAGAAACTCGCCGCCATGCCCATCCCTGTCTACCCTGCGACGGCCAAGCTGCCCAGCTGGAAGATCCAACAGGTCATCGCCGCCCTGCTGGAAACCGTCGACCTCGGCTCCCTGCCGGATCCGGTACCCGCAGCTGTCGCGGCGCGGGAAGGTTTCCTGCCCCTGGCGGATGCCTACCGGCTCATCCACGCGCCCCAAGCGGCGCTGGACTGGAAGCGGGCCCGCGACCGTTTCCGGTACCAGGAAGCTTTGGTGCTGCAGTCAGCGCTGGCGCGGCGCAGGGCGCAGCTCGCCGCCGAGGAAGCCACCGCCCGGCGGCCCGCAGAGGACGGCATCCTGTCCGCTTTCGACAGCAACCTGCCCTTCACCCTCACTGCCGGCCAGGCCGCCGTCGGGAAGACGCTCTCCGCGGAACTTGCGCGCGACACTCCCATGAACCGGCTGCTGCAGGGCGAAGTGGGGTCCGGCAAGACCATCGTGGCGCTGCGGGCCATGCTGCAGGTGGTCGACGCCGGGGGACAGGCTGCCCTCCTTGCGCCCACCGAGGTGCTCGCCGCCCAGCATTACGACTCCATCCGGCGCACCCTTGGCCCGCTTTCCGCAGACGGCCTGCTGGGCGGGCTGGCCGGAAGCGCAGGAACGTCCGTCCAGGTCACCCTCCTGACCGGTTCCATGCCCACGGCGGCACGGAAACAGGCCATGCTGGACGCCGCTTCCGGCACGGCGGGCATCATTATCGGAACCCATGCACTGCTCAGCGACAACGTATCCTTCTACGACCTTGGCCTCATTGTGGTGGACGAGCAGCACCGGTTCGGCGTGGAGCAGCGCGACGCCCTCCGGGCCAAGGCACGCAAGCCCCCGCACCTGCTGGTCATGACCGCCACCCCCATTCCCCGCACCGTCGCGATGACCGTCTTCGGTGACTTGGAAACTTCCACCCTCGACGAACTGCCCCAGGGCAGGGCGCCGATCACCACCCACCTGGTAGGCCTTGCGGAGAACCCCGCCTGGGCGGCACGGATCTGGGCGCGCGCCCGGGAGGAAATCGACGCCGGGCACCAGGTGTACGTGGTCTGCCCCAAGATCGGTACGGACGACGACGGCGATTTCAGCCCCGGGGAAGCCGAACCGCCGGGCCTCGACACGGACGAAAGCGCGCGCGAACTGGCCTCCGTAACGGCCGTCGTCGAGCATCTGCTGGCTGAGCCGTCCCTGTCCGGCGTCCCGCTGGCCCCGCTCCACGGGCGCCAGGACGCGGACCTGAAGATGGACACCATGGCAGGGTTCACTGCCAACCGCATCAAGCTGCTCGTTTCCACCACAGTGATCGAGGTGGGCGTGGACGTCCACAACGCCACACTCATGGTCATCCTGGACGCCGACAGGTTCGGGATCTCCCAGCTTCACCAGCTCCGCGGCCGTGTGGGGCGCGGCGGCCTGCCGGGGACCTGCCTGCTGGTCACTGCCCTCGAGCCCGGACATCCCAGCCGGCGGCGGCTGGAGGCGGTGGCCGACACCACCGACGGCTTCGTCCTGTCGCAGGAGGACCTCAAGCTGCGGCGGGAGGGTGACATCCTGGGCGCCTCGCAGTCCGGCGGCCGCTCAACCCTGAAGCTGCTGCGGGTCCTGGACCATGAAGACGTCATTGCCAGGGCCAGGGAAGACGCCCAGGGCGTTGTCCGGGACGACCCCTTCCTGTCCAGCCATCCGGAACTCGCTGATGCCATCGACAAATACCTCAACCCCGAAAAGGAGGCGTTCCTTGAACGCGGCTAGCAAGGAAAGCGCCGTTCGCGGCCGGAAGACGCGGTGGGCCGCATGACCCGGATCATTGCGGGAGCCGCGGGCGGCACACCGCTGATGGCCGTCCCGGGATCTTTGACGCGGCCCACCACGGACAGGGTCAAGGAGGCGCTGTTTTCCCGGCTTGATGCTTTCGAGGCCATCGCCGGCGCGCGGGTGCTGGACCTTTATGCCGGCTCCGGGGCCCTGGGCGTGGAGAGCGGCAGCAGGGGAGCGGCGTCCGTGGACCTGGTGGAGTCGGATGCCAAGGCCAGCGCCGTATGCCAGCGCAACGCCGACCTTATCAATGGTGTCCTGGGCCGCAAGGCGGTCACCGTGCACCGCTCCAAGGTCGAACCCTTCCTGGAACGCGCCGCCGACACCGCGGCGTGGGACCTCGTCTTCCTGGATCCGCCCTATCCACTGGAGGAGGCGGCAGTGACCTCAGTGCTGCAAAAGCTGTCCGCCCACCTGGCTCCGGGGGCCGTCGTCGTGGTGGAGAGGTCCTCACGTTCGCCGGAGCCTGGCTGGCCCGGGGCGATGACGCGGTTCGCGGAGAAGAAATACGGGGAAACCAGGCTGTGGTTCGCAGAGCCGTTCGTGCCGGACGCCATCGACGCCGAGGATGTTCCCCTGACCCAGGACGGCGGATAACCCAGGACGGCGGATAACACAGGACGCGCGTGGCCCAGGACGGCGCGCGGGACAGCATCGAGGAGCCCGGACCGGATTCCGGCACGGAGGGGTGAGGCGGGTCAGCCTGCCAGCGCGTCCAGGTCGACACCCGCCAGCACCCTGGCCGGATGCGGGCCCCGGGCAAGCAGCTCCGCGGTCCACTGCTCCGGCCACTTTCCCAAGGTTCCGGCAAGGATGATGTTGCCGGGGTATCGGCCGTCGAACATCCCGGCCTCCGCAACAGCGGCCACGTCCCCCATAACGTCCCGCAGCGCAGCTACCTGGCTCCGCACCAGGGTGAGCCCCGGTTCGTCACCGACGTTGACGATCAGCACTCCGTCCGGACGCAGGCGCGCCTTCGCCTCCCGGTAGAACCCGCTGGAGGCGATGTGGGCCGGCGCCTCGGGGCCGGAGAAAATATCCAGGATTACGACGTCGAACGTGAGGCCGGGGTCCAGCGCGCCGAGTGCGTCCCTGGCGTCCCCGATGACGGTGGTCAGGTCCGTGCCCTCGGGAAGGGGCAGGTACTTCAGGACAAAGTCCAGCAGCTCACGCTCAAGTTCCACCGCATACTGCACCGAGCCGGGGCGGGTGGCCTGGATGTACCGGGCCAGCGTCAGGGCGCCCGCCCCCAGGTGCAGCGCGCGGACCGGCGCACCTTCCGGAGCGGCAAGATCCACCAGGTGCCCGATCCTGCGCAGGTACTCATAGAAGATCTCGGCGGGCCGCTCGAGGTTGACGTGCGACTGCTCAGCGCCGCCGATGCTCAGGACGAAACCGCCCTCGGTGAACGCGTCCGGTTCGATGGTGGCATGCTGGCCGGTGGTCCGCAGGAACCGCGACGACATTAGAGCTTGCCACGCAGTGTGGCAAGCCGCTCCGCGGCCTCCTCCAGGACGGCATTCTTTTTGCAGAATGCGAACCGGAGCAGGCTTCGGGTGCGTCGTGCACCTTCCTCATGGCAGAAGACGGGGACGGGGATGGCGGCCACGCCCACCAGCGCCGGCAGCCGCCTGGCGAGGTCCAGCGCGTCAGTGATGCCGAGCGGGGCGGTGTCCACGTTGACGAAGTAGGTGCCCTGCGGAGTGAAGACGTCGAAGCCGGCGGCGCGCAGCCCCTCGCTGAGGATGTCGCGCTTCAACTCCAAGGCCGCGGCACTGCCCTCGTAGAAAGTGTCCGGCAGGGCCAGGCCCTGGGCGATGGCAAGCTGGAAGGGGGTGCCCGAACTGTAGGTGAGGAACTGCTTCACCGTGCGTACTGCGGAAACGAGTTCCGCAGGCCCGCTGAGCCAACCCACCTTCCACCCGGTCAGGGAAAAGGTCTTTCCTGCCGAGGAAATGGTAATGGTGCGTTCCCCTGCTCCCGGGAGCGAAGCCACGGGCGTGTGGGCGACGCCGAACGTGAGGTGCTCATACACTTCATCGGTGATGATGATGCTGCCGTGCCGGGCCGCGAGGTCCACCACGCGCTGCAGGACGTGCCGGGGAAAGACCGCCCCTGTGGGGTTGTGCGGATTATTCAGCAGCACCACCTGCGTCTGCGCGTTGAAGGCGGCCTCCAGGGCGTCCAGGTCGGGCATGAAGTCCGGGGCCGCCAGCGGCACCGTCACGTGGGTGGCGCCGGACAGTCCAATGATTGCCCCGTAGGAGTCGTAGAACGGCTCGAACGTCAGCACCTCGTCGCCTGGCCGGGCGTATGCCAGGAGGGCGGCCGCGATGCCTTCCGTGGCGCCCGTGGTGATGATGACCTCCGAGGCAGGATCCACTGACAGCCCGTAGAACCGGTCCTGGTGCGCGGAAACGGCCTCCCGGAGTTCGGGGATCCCTTTCCCTGGCGCGTACTGGTTGGCTCCGGCAGCGATGGCTGCACGGGCGGCTTCCCGGATTTCGGCCGGGCCGTCCTCGTCCGGAAAGCCCTGGCCGAGGTTGATGGCGCCGGTCTGCAGGGCCAGGGTTGTCATTTCCTCGAAGATGGTCACGCCCAGGCTGCCATCGGGTGAAAGGAGGTTGGCACCAAGTGCGGTGCGCTGCCAGGGGGCAGGTGACAGGGGCGTGGAAAGTTCCCGTGCTGGATGCATCCAGTCATGGTATCCCGGCCTTGCCATGGGGTAGGTTCGGAGCATGAGACGCGCTGTTTGCCCCGGATCCTTCGACCCCATCCACAACGGCCATCTCGAAGTCATTGCACGTGCCGCCGGGCTCTTTGACGAGGTCATCGTTGCCATTTCCACGAACTTCGCGAAGAAGTACATGTTCACCCTGGACGAGCGGCTCGAGATGGCCCGTGAGACCCTCGCCTCCCTCAAGGGCATCGTCGTGGAACCGGTGGGCGAGGGGCTTCTGGCCGAGTATTGCCGCCAACGCGGTGTGTCCGCCATCGTCAAGGGCCTCAGGTCGTCCTCGGACTTCGACTACGAGCATCCCATGGCCACCATGAACCGCCAGCTAAGCGGGGTGGAGACCGTCTTCCTCCCGGCCGAGGCAAGCTACGTGCACCTGTCCTCCACGTTGATCAAGGAGGTGGCGTCCCTGGGCGGGAACGTCACTGATTACGTGCCGAGGTCCGTGCACCGCCGGATGCTCTCCGGCGAGTCTTCGACCGACCTGCAGCCAAGACGGTAAGCTTGTCCGGTACTTCGGCGCCGCCTCCGGCCAGTTTGAGTCGTTAGGGCTCATCGGGCTAAGATGGTACGTCGGTCATATGTTCAACAGGAGTTCTCATTAAAAGAGATGCTGGTTCGCCCCTGGCGTTCGACGTCAAGGACCTCGGGCGCAGCCCGGGAAGCATGCGGACGCTGAAGGAACATGTACCCGCACCGGGTGATCTTGGTGTGGCGCTCATTGGTGTTCAGGAAGGCTCGGATGTCGAGCTCGACCTGAGGCTTGAGGCCGTACACGAAGGAATTCTGGTATCTGGAACCGTTGTCGTCGGTGTAACCGGCGAGTGCGGCCGATGCCTGGATCCCCTTGCGTATGACCTTGAGGTCAATGTGCAAGAACTTTTCTTCTACGAGGGCGCTGAGCTTTCGGACGAAGAAGATGATGAAGAGCAACGTCGAGTCGAGCACGATGTAATCGATCTTGAACCGGTGTTGCGGGACGCGGTTGTCACCAATCTGCCGTTCCAGCCGGTGTGCCGGGAAGACTGCCAGGGCCTTTGCTCCGAATGCGGAGTTCGCCTGGAAGACGAGCCGGGGCACCACCACGAGGTCCTGGATCCTCGCTGGGCTGCCCTAGCTGATATGGCTAAGCCTGACCGGCAAAATTGATTTGTACGTGTTTGTCTAGAGAGAAATGAGTTAGCCGTGGCTGTTCCCAAGCGGAAAATGTCTCGCTCGAATACCCGCGCCCGCCGCTCGCAGTGGAAGGCGACCGCCCCCCACCTGGTGAAGACCGTTGAAAACGGCCAGGTCACCTACAGCCTGCCGCACCAGGCAAAGGTCGTCACCGACTCTGCTGGCACCGCGCTGTTCCTTGAGTACAAGGGCCGCAAGGTCGCTGACGTCTAATCGGCCGACAGGCTGGAAAGATGTCTTCAACTGAAGAGCTTTTGAAGCGTCTCGGTGTCAATATTGACGCCGGGACGCTTCGTCTTGCGCTCACCCACCGCTCGTACGCCTACGAAAACGGCGGCATCCCCACCAACGAGCGCCTGGAATTCCTGGGCGACTCCATCCTGGGCTTCTCCGTGACCGACGCCCTCTACCGGGACAACCCCGACCTGCCCGAAGGCGACCTCGCCAAACGCCGCTCGGCGGTCGTCAGCACCCGGGCGCTGGCCAACATCGGGCGAAGCCTGGGCATCGGGGAGTACATCTACCTGGGGCAGGGCGAAAAGCTCACCCAGGGAAAGAACAAGGCGTCCATCCTCGCGGACACCATGGAGGCCCTGATCGGGGCCACCTATGTCTCCAACGACATCGAGACGGCACGCCAGCTGGTCATGCGCCTGATCGGCCCGTTGCTGAAGGATGCGGCTGTCCTTGGTGCCGGCACCGACTGGAAGACCAGCATCCAGGAGCTCGCGGCCAGCCGCCAGCTGGGCACCATCCACTACGCCGTGGACGGCGCCGGTCCGGACCACGCCAGGACGTTCACAGCTGTGCTGAGCATTGGTGGAACCGCCTACGGCAAGGGCACCGGGCACTCTAAAAAAGAGGCGGAGCAGGAAGCGGCAGCTGACGGCTGGCGGGTGCTCACTGGGGCGGAAAGCCTGGACGCCACCGGCAAAGCCGCTGGCTCCGTAGCCGCCAAGTAGCCCGCCATGCCGGAACTGCCCGAGGTGGAAGTGGTGCGCCGCGGCCTGGTGAGCTGGGTGCGCGGCAGGACCATCGAAGCCGTCGAGGTCCTCGACCCGCGCTCCATCCGGCGCCACGCCCTGGGCGCTGACGATTTCGCCGGCAACCTCGAAGGGGCCATGGTGGCCGACGTCGTGCGGCGCGGCAAATTCCTCTGGCTGCCGCTGCTGGACGGTGCTGACGTCCCTGGAAGTGTTTCCGCCGCCGGAACAGACGGCACCGGCGTGCCGCAGCCGCACGTGGCACTCATGGCCCACCTGGGCATGAGCGGCCAGCTCCTGATGCAGGATTCCGGCGTTCCGGACGAAAAGCACCTCAAGGTCAGGTTCCGCCTCAGCCCGCAGGAGGGCATGCCCGAGCAGCTGAGGTTCGTGGACCAGCGCATTTTCGGCGGATTGTTCGTCACTTCGCTGGTTCCCACGGACGACGCCGGACCCGGCGGGCTCGCCGAATCGCCCCTTCCGTTGATCGCCGGGGAGGCGGCGCACATTGCACGCGATCCCCTGGATCCCGCTTTCTCGTTCGAACTCTTCTACCGGCGGCTGAGGAAACGGAGGACCGGCCTGAAGCGGGCGCTGCTGGACCAAGGCCTCGTGTCCGGCATCGGAAACATCTACGCCGACGAAGCGCTGTGGCGGGCCCGGCTCCATTTCGCCCGCCCCACCGACACGCTCCGCCGTGCCGATGCCCAGCGTGTCATCGACAGTGCACGCGAGGTGATGCTCGACGCCCTGGCAGCGGGCGGCACCAGCTTCGACTCCCTGTACGTGAACGTCAACGGTGCGTCCGGATACTTCGACCGGTCCCTCAACGCCTACGGCCGCGAAGGCGAACCGTGCAAGCGGTGCGCCGCATCGGGAATCCCGGCGACCATCCGACGCGAGCAGTTCATGAACCGCTCCTCGCACACCTGCCCCGTCTGCCAGCCGCGTCCCCGCAACGGGCGCTGGTAGCCGGCCCGCTGCGCCTTTCCCCGGCGATATCCCGCGAAATTCCGCGGCCAGGCAGTAGATTGAGGGGAGCCTAGCAGCCGCTGCAGCCACTCAGGAGATCCGAAAAGCCTTGCACCTCAAAAGCCTCACCGTCCGGGGGTTCAAGTCCTTTGCGTCCGCCACCACGTTCGAGTTCGAACCCGGCGTCACCGCGGTCGTGGGCCCGAACGGGTCGGGCAAATCAAATGTCGTGGACGCCTTGGCCTGGGTCATGGGGGAGCAGGGCGCGAAAACCCTTCGCGGCGGCAAGATGGAGGACGTTATCTTCGCCGGCACGTCCGGCCGCCCGCCCCTGGGCCGCGCCCACGTTTCGCTGACCATCGACAACACCGACGGCGCCCTGCCCATCGAGTACAGCGAAGTGACCATCTCCCGGACGCTGTTCCGTACCGGTGGCTCGGAGTACGCCATCAATGGCGCCGCCTGCCGGCTCCTGGACATCCAGGAACTGCTCAGCGATTCCGGGCTGGGCCGGGAGATGCATGTCATCGTCGGCCAGGGCCAGCTGGACCGCGTCCTGCACGCCACTCCCGAGGACCGGCGCGGCTTCATTGAAGAAGCCGCGGGGATCCTCAAGCACCGCCGGCGCAAAGAACGAACCGTCCGCAAGCTGGAGGCCATGCAGGCCAATCTCCAGCGCCTCACCGATCTCACCGGCGAGATCCGCCGGCAGCTCACGCCCCTGGGCAAGCAGGCAGAAGTGGCCCGGCGCGCCCAGCGCGTCCAGTTCGATGTCCGCGACGCCCGCGCCCGCCTGCTTGCCGACGACCTGGTCCAGCTGCAGCAGGCGCTGGAGAAAGACGTCGCGGACGAGGCAGCGCTGAAGGCGCGCCGGACCGCCGTCGAGCAGGAACTCGAAGCCGGCCGCAGACAACAGGCCGCCCTGGAACAACTCGCCGCCGAGGCAACCCCCCGGCTGAATGCCGCCAGGGACAGCTGGTACCGGCTGTCCACCGCCCGCGAGCGGCTGCGTTCGCTCGGTTCCCTGGCTACCGAACGCAGCCGCCTGCTGGGATCCGACGACCCGGCCCCCGCTTCCGGCCGGGACCCGGAACAACTGGAACGGCAGGCGGCCCGGGTCCGGCAGGAGCTCGCAGAACTGGAACAGGACATCGCCGGCAGGCGGAGTGCGCTGGAAGCAGCTACTGCTGTGAAGGCCGAGGCTGAGCAGGCGTCCCTGGCGGAGGACAGGCGGCTCACGGCTGAGCTGCGGGCACTGGCGGACCGCAGGGAAGGGTTGGCGCGTCTGGCCGGGCAGGTCGCCGCAGCCAGGTCGCGGGTGGAATCCGCACAGGCCGAACTGGGCCGGCTGAGGGAGTCGCTCGCTGCCGGAACGGAGCGCCGCGCCCGGGCCCAGGCCGAGTTCATCGCGCTGGAAAACCAGGTGGCCGGGGTGGAAGAGGGGGAGGAGTCCCTCGACGCCGAGTACGAGGCCGCGAGCGAGGTGCTGGACGCCGTACTGCAGGAAATCGCCGACCTCAAGACGGCGGTGAACGAGGGGATCCGCAAGCGTGATGCCCTGGCAGCACGCCTGGAAGCGCTGAAGCTCGGCCTTGACCGCAAGGACGGCGCCCGGCACGCACTCGAGGCAGGGCTTGCCGGGGTGGAGGGGAGCCTCGCCTCAGCACTGACGGTCGAGGGAGGTTTCGAGACGGCGATTGCCGCAGCCCTCGGGGAGGTGTCCGAGGCTCTCCTGGTGCGGGACCGGGCAACCGCGGCGGAGGTTCTGCAGCTGTTGAAGGACGACGACGCCGGGCGGGCGTCGCTGCTCCTCGCGTCCGCGGCCGCGGACCACCTAGGGGACGCCGGCAGGGGCCCGCTTCCTGAGGGTGTGAGGTGGGCACCGGACCTGGTGGAGGCCCCGGCCAGCCACCTCCCGCTGGTCAGGCAGTTGCTGGCCACGACCGCCGTGGTCGATGATGTGGAGGCAGCGGCCGGACTCGTGGCAGTCACGCCCGGCCTGACGGCAGTCACCCGCGACGGTGACGTCTTCACCGCCGTCACCGTAACCGGTGGATCTGCCTCGGCCCCGTCCCTCCTGGAGGTCCAGGCAGCCGTGGACGACGCCGGGCGTTCACTCTCCGCCGTCACCGCCGGCCTGGAACGCAACCGGTTTGCCCTGGCAGCTGCCGAGGCACGGCGCGCCGGCGCGCAGGAAGCGGCGGACATCGCCCTGGACAAGCTCCACGAATCAGATGCACGTCTGGCCGCCGTGGCAGAACGGCTGGGCCACCTCAACTCGGTCCTGCGCAGCGCCGTCGGGGAGAGCGACCGGCTTGCCGCGTCCCTGGCCCGGGCCGAGGAAAACGTCGCGGCCGAGGAGGAAGCGCTGGCAGCCATCACCGCACGGCTCGCCGCCGCACAGGAAGTCCCCGTGGAGCAGGAACCCTCCACCGACCAGCGCGACGCCCTGGCCCGCGCCGCTTCCACCGCACGGGCTGCAGAGGTGGAAGCGCGTCTTTCCCTGCGCAGCGCCGAAGAACAGCTCGCAGCCACCCGGAACAGGGTGGCGTCCCTCGAGCGTGCCGCCGCCACCGAACGCCGTGCCCGCGAGGAGGCTGCCGAACGCGCCCGGCGCCGCCGTATCCAGGCGCAGCGGGCGGCGGCCGTTTCCGCCGCCGTCGACCTTGCCCTTCGCTATGTCGACATATCGGTGGACCTTGCCCGGCACGAACGGGACCAAGCCGAGGAAAACCGCGAACTGCGGGACCGCGGCCTGCGCGATGTCCGGGAGGCCAACGATGCCCTGGCCCGCGAGCTGGCCGACCTCACGGACAACGTGCACCGAGACGAACTGGCCCGTACCCAGCAGCGCGCGCGGATTGAAGCGGTGGAAACCCGCTCCGTCGATGAACTGGGTATTAGCCCCGAAGCGCTGGTCAGCGAATTCGGGCCGCATGTTCCGGTGCCTGTCCCGGCGGAGGAGTCCGGTGACAAGTGGGCGGCCCTGCGCGCACCGGTGGACGACGCCGGCCAGGAGATCCGGGAAGGCAAGCCCTTCGTCCGGGAAGAACAGGAGAAACGGCTGCGCAAGGCCGAACGCGACCTCGCCAGCCTTGGCAAGGTGAACCCCCTGGCCCTTGAGGAGTTCGCCGCGCTCGAAGAACGCCACCAGTTCCTGAGCACCCAGCTGGAGGACCTGAAGGCCAGCCGGCGGGACCTGCTGGACATCATCAAGGAAGTTGATGACAGGGTGCAGCGTGTGTTCACCGAAGCGTTCGAGGACACCCAGGCCCAGTTTGTCCGGGTCTTTGAACGCCTTTTCCCCGGCGGTGAGGGCCGCCTGGTCCTCACCGACCCCGGCGACATGCTCACTACGGGGATCGAAGTGGAGGCCCGTCCCGCCGGCAAGAAGATCAAGCGGTTGTCCCTGCTGTCCGGGGGTGAGCGCTCCCTGACCGCGGTGGCCCTGCTGGTGGCGATCTTCAAGGCGCGGCCCTCGCCGTTCTACGTGATGGACGAAGTGGAGGCTGCCCTGGACGACACCAACCTGGGCCGCCTGATCACCATCTTCGAGGAACTCCGGGAGTCCAGCCAGCTGATCGTCATCACCCACCAGAAACGGACCATGGAAGTGGCCGACGCACTCTACGGCGTCACCATGCGCGGCGACGGCGTTTCCACCGTCATCAGCCAGCGCCTCGGCGCAGGGGTCTAGCGGGAGGCAGCGCAGTGCATCCCGCCTCCGGCACCCTGCCGGAGGCGGGCGGATTCTTTGTGAGAAGCTAGGGGAGTGAATGACATCCTTCCCATAATCCTGCCCATCCTTGTTGCCCTGGTGGTGATTGGCGGGCTGATTCCGGTCCTGCTCAAGACGCGGAGGAACATCAACCGGTATCCCGGTACCCGCGACGCCAACGACCCCGAAATCCGCTCCGGCGGCAGCACGGCAGTACTGGACCGCGAAGGAACCATCGAGCGCAAGGCCCCTGCCGGCGTCGACCTCGAAGGGCTGGACACCACAACCGTTCCGGACAATGCCGCCGGGCTGGAAGTCATCCCCGTTGAAACTCCGCTGCCCGTCGCCGGGCGGCTCACGCGCCTCCGCGAGCGGCTGGTCCGCTCCAACAACATCATGGGCAAAGGGCTGCTGGCCCTGCTGTCCAGCGACAAGATCGACGAGAGCGTCTGGGACGAGGTGGAGGAAACCCTCCTCCTCGCAGACCTGGGGACTGAGCCCACCATGCAGCTCGTGGACGCCCTCCGGGAACGGGTCAAGGTGCTGGGAACCAGGACGCCCGAGCACGTCAAAGCCATGCTCCGCGAAGAGCTGGTCAAGATCGTGGACCCCACCATGGACCGCAGCCTCAACGTCCAGCGCCACGGCGACAAGCCCGCGGTGATGATGGTGGTGGGCGTGAACGGCGTCGGCAAGACCACCACCGTGGGCAAGCTGGCCCGCGTACTGGTCGCGGAGGACAAGGACGTCATCCTTGGCGCCGCGGACACCTTCCGGGCTGCCGCCGCCGAGCAGCTGGCTACGTGGGGCCAGCGCGTGGGCGTTCCCACCGTGAAGTCGGATATCGACGGCGCCGACCCCGCCTCCGTCGCCTACGAAGCCGTCAAGGCAGGCATCGACCAGGAAGTCGACGTGGTCATGATCGATACCGCCGGCCGGCTCCAGAACAAGGTGGGCCTGATGGACGAGCTTGGCAAGGTCAAGCGGGTGGTGGAGAAACTGGCCGAGGTGGACGAGGTCCTGCTCGTGCTGGACGCCACCACCGGCCAGAACGGCCTGAACCAGGCCCGGGTCTTCTCCGAAGTTGTCAACATCACCGGCATCGTCCTGACAAAGCTGGACGGCACCGCCAAGGGCGGCATCGTCGTCGCCATCCAAAAGTCACTCGGGGTGCCTGTGAAGCTAATCGGCCTGGGCGAAGGCGCCGACGACCTCGCCCCCTTCGATACCGAAGGATTCGTCGACGCCCTCCTGAACTAGCCGGACTGCACCTGGCCGGTCAGGCGCTGGCGTTGCGCAGCGGTTCCCGGGTGGCCAGCCAGCCGGCGGCGGCAACGAGCATGACGCCGCCGGTCACCCCGAACGCCCAGCCAAACCCCAGCCGGTCGGCGAGCAGCCCGGCCACCACGGGCCCGACGATCGCCCCGACGTCGGACGTCATCTGGTAGACGGCCAGAACCTTGCCGCCGGACCGTTCGCTGCCGATGACGTCGGCCACGGCGGCCTGCTGGGCGGGGCCGAACAGGCCCGACCCGATGCCTGCCAGCGTCGACGCCGCAAGGAACCACGGCAGGTCATGGGTGGCGCCGATCCCGGCGGTGGACAGGCCGGCCACCAGCAGCCCGGAAATCATCATGGGTTTACGGCCCATCGAATCCGCCAACCGGCCCGAGAAGCTCAGGGCGGCGGCGTTGCCGGCGGCAAAGACCGCCAGTGCAAGTCCGGCCGCCTGGGGCCCGGCACCGAACGCGGCCGCGGCGAACAAGGGCACGGTTGCCATCCGCACGCCGAACGTGGCCCAGCCGTTGGCGAAGCTCGACAGAAGCGCGGACCGGTAGGTGCCGGTTGCCAGGGCTTCGCCAAACCGCATCACCGGACCCCGCTTTTGCCCCCCGTCCGCCCCGCGGCGCTCGTGGCTGAGCTGGGTCTGCACCACGAGGGCTGCGACGATCAGGGCCGCGGCATAGGCCAGGAACGGGACCCGAAGGCCCAGGCCGGCCAGCAGCCCGCCCACGATCGGTCCGCACACGTTGCCGATCAGGAATGCCGACGCGTAGGCGCCCGAGACCCTGCCCCTGCTCCTGGCCGGCGCCAGCCGGACCACCAGCGCCATGGACGCCACCGTGAACATCACTGAGCCGGCGCCGCCGAAGCCGCGGAACAGCAGCAACTGCCAGTAGCTCTGGGCAAACGCGCAGGCCGCCGTTGACAGCGCCACAATCAGCAGCCCCGCAACATACACGGGCCGCTCGCCGAACCTGCCGATCAGGTAGCCGCCGGCGGGGGCGAACGCGAGGCGCATGAAGGCGAAGATCGCAACGATCACGGCGGCCTCGGTGTTTCCGACGCCGAAGGTTGTGGCGAATTGCGGCAATACGGGCGCAACAAGCCCGAATCCAAGCGCAATCAGGAACGCGGCAGCCAGCATCACCAGGATGTCCCTGGGAAGCTTTTCCCGCTGGGGCCGCAGGCGGGCCAGGATCCTTGAAGTGGCGCCGCTTCCGCGGGGTGCTGGCGTCATGGTGCGAGAGTCCTTGCTGAACAGGAAGCGGGGTGGCTGCGTGAACGCAGAAACATAACCGTAACAAAGCGGATATGCACCATTTACTTCCTAGAGGTTGTTGTAACAGACCGGCAATCTAAATCCTCTGCGGGCGAAACACGCCGCCGACACACTTCTTACAGGACGCAAAAAGGCGTTGGCAGGCGGAGCGATCCGCAAGATTCGATGAGAGAGGACGTGCACCATGGAACTTACCGCAGGTCACGTTTGGGTCATGGTGGCGGCAGCGCTCGTGCTGTTCATGACACCCGGTCTGGCATTTTTCTACGGCGGCATGACCCGCGCCAAAGCAGCCCTGAACATGATGATGATGAGCTTCATCTCCATCGGCATGGTCGGCGTTGTGTGGGTTCTGTGGGGCGCCTCCATGAGCTCCGGTGAAGGGTTCCTGGAAATCGTGGGCAACCCGTTCGCCACGTTCGGCCTTGAAGGAATCACCACCCCCGACGGGCTCATCAAGGTCGGCTACGCCGCCACCTTCGCCATCATCACGGTGGCACTGATCAGCGGCGCCATCGCTGACCGCGCCAAGTTCGGTGCCTGGTCCGTGTTCGTCCCCGTATGGGTCACCCTGGTGTACTGCCCGCTGGCCTACATGGTCTGGGGCGGCGGCCTCTTCGGGCCCGAAGGCGCCATCGGCAAGGCTCTCGGCCCCGCGATCGACTTCGCCGGCGGCACTGTTGTCCACATCAACGCCGGTGTGGCAGCGCTGATCCTCGTCCTGATCATCGGCAACCGCAAGGGCTTCGGCAAGGACCCCAACCACCGCCCGCACAACATCCCGTTCGTCATGCTCGGCGCGGCCATCCTGTGGTTTGGCTGGTTCGGCTTCAACGGCGGCGCCGCCACCACCGCCGAACAGGGCGGCCTGATCTGGATCAACACCCTGGCAGCCCCCGCCGCCGCCATGCTCGGCTGGCTCGTGACCGAACGCATCCGCGACGGCCACCCCACCTCCCTGGGCGCCGCATCCGGTGTCGTCGCAGGCCTCGTGGCCATCACCCCGGCCTGCGCCAACGTCAGCCCGGTCGGTGCGCTTGGCCTCGGTGTCGTGGCCGGCGTGGCCTCCGCACTGGCCGTCGGCCTGAAGTTCCGCTGGGGCTTCGATGACTCCCTGGACGTCGTCGGCGTGCACCTGGTCTCCGGCATCATCGGCACCGTCGCCCTGGGCTTCATCGCCCTGCCCACCGACGGCGTGGGCGGCGGCCTCTTCTACGGCGGCGGCCTCACCCAGCTCTGGGCCCAGCTGGCAGCAGCCGGCATCGCCATCGCCTACTCGGCCGTCCTGACGGCCATCATCGCGCTGGCCATCCACAAGACCATGGGCTTCCGGGTCTCCCAGGAACAGGAAACGGTGGGTGTGGACCTCAGCCTGCACGCCGAGACCGCCTACGAATTCGGCCTCAGCGGCCACGGCGGAAGCTTCCAGCCGCTGCACGACATGATCACCGGCAAGACCCAGGCGGAATCCGCCCCGGCACCCGGTGCACAGAAGAGCCAGTCAGCAACAGGTAAGGAAAGCGTGGGGGCATGAAACTGATCACCGCAATCGTCAGGCCGGAAAAGCTCGAAGCCATCCGGGAGGGACTGGAAGCCTACGGCGTACAGGGCCTGACGGTCAGCGCAGCCAGCGGATACGGACGGCAGCGAGGCTACACCGAGGTCTACCGCGGAGCGGAATACAACGTGGACCTGCTGCCCAAGATCCGGGTGGAAGTCCTGGCCACCGACGAACAGGCGGATGACATCCTGGACGTCATCATCGCCAGCTCCAACACCGGCCGGGCCGGGGACGGCAAGGTCTGGACCATCGACGTCCACGAGGCAGTGCGGGTCCGCACGGGCGAGCGCGGAGTGGCTGCGATCTAGCCAGGCCCCTGTGCCGGGAGGCATGGACAGGACGGGTGGGAACCGAAAGGTTCCCGCCCGTCCTGTCTGCCGTTAAGGGTGCCGTGGCCGCCCTGGGTGGAAGGGTCAGCCCTTGTCCCGGTTGGTGGGCCAGGATGCAGGCCCGGCAGAGCCGGCGTCGTACTCTTCCAAGGGCACCTCGCCCTGGTCCCACGCCTTAAGCACCGGTTCCACGATCCGCCAGCAGTCCTCCGCCGTGTCGCCGCGCACGGACAGAAGCGGGTCGCCGGTCAACACGCCGTCCAGGACCTCGCCGTAGGGCAGGAGGTCGGAGGCGCTCAATTCCGCCTCCAGGGTGACCCGGCCCAGGCTGAAGATGTTCCCGGGACCGTTGACGTCGACGTCGAACGCCAGGGTGTCCGGGCCGAAGCCGATACGCAGCTGGTTGGGGGAGTCCACCCCCGTGAAGCCTTGCGGCAGGTGGGGCACCGGCAGGAAGGTGACCACCGCTTCCTTGCGCCGGTCTCCGAGCGCCTTGCCGGACCGGAGGATGAACGGCACGCCCTGCCAGCGCCAGTTGTCGATGCCCACTTGGATCTCGGCCAGTGTCTCGGTCTCCCGGCCGGCATCCACGCCCTCCTCTTCCGCGTAGTCCGGCACGTCCTTGCCTCCCACAGTCCCGGCCGTGTACCGCGCCCGGCGCGTTGTCTTCGCGAACGGGGCACCCACGCTGCTGGCGCGCAGGACAGCCGAGACCGCATCCCGCAGGTCGCGCTCGCCGATGGTGGCCGGCGGTTCGATGGCCATCAGCGCCATCACCTGCAGGAGATGGCTTTGGATCATGTCGCGGAGGGCACCGGCGCCGTCGTAGTACCGGGCCCTGCCTTCCAGCGCCAGGTCCTCGTCGAAGAAGATCTCCACTTTCTGCACGTGCTGCCGGTTCCACACCGGCTCCAGGAAGTTGTTGGCGAAGCGCAGGCCCAGGATGTTCAGGACGGTGGCCTTGCCCAGGAAGTGGTCCACCCGGTGGATGTGCTCTTCCGGAACCAGCCGCGCCAGGGTCTGGTTCAAGGAATGGGCCGATTCCTCGCTGGAGCCGAACGGCTTTTCCATCACCAGGCGGGTGCCCTCGGGCACCTCCTCCGGCCGCAGGACCTCGCAGGCCTTCTGGCTGATGCGCGGCGGAAGCGCAAAGTAAACCGCTACCGGTCCCGGCAGGTCCGCGAGCAGCCGTGCCAGTGCCCCCTGGGCCGTGACATCCACCTGGTGGTACACCGTGTCCTTCAGCAGCCTCTCCAGGGCTTCCTTGCCGGACTTGTCCGCACCGCCGGCCGCCGCTGCCGACGACGACTGGACCCGCTCCCGCCATTGTTCAGGCGTCCACGGATCTGAGCCGGCCCCCACCAGGCTGAGGCCCTCTGCGCGGCCGGCCGCGACCAGGCGCGCCAGGCCCGGCAGCAGGAGGCGGCCGGTGAGGTCCCCGGAGGCGCCCAGGATGAGCAAGGTCTTGACAGTTGTTTGGCTCGTCATTGGGCCAGCATGCCACCTACTGTGCCCGACTTGATACCCTAGATAGTCGAGTCCCGATCATCTCCTGAAAGAAGTTCACGGCGCGTGTTCAATTCACTCTCTGACCGGTTGACAGCAACCTTCAAGAATCTCCGCGGCAAGGGCCGCCTCACGGAGGCCGATGTCGATGCCACCGTCCGGGAGATCCGCCGCGCCCTCCTGGACGCCGACGTCGCAGTTCCGGTCGTCCGCGAATTCACCGCGCGGGTGCGTGAACGCGCGCTCGGCGCCGAGGTCTCGGCAGCGCTGAATCCCAGCCAGCAGATCGTCAAGATCGTCAACGAGGAACTCGTGGAGATCCTCGGCGGTGAAACGCGGCGCATCCGCCTGGCCAAGAACGGCCCCACCATCATCATGCTCGCCGGCCTCCAGGGTGCGGGTAAGACCACCCTTGCGGGCAAGCTGTCGAAGTGGCTGAAGGCCCAGGGCCACAGCCCCATGCTGGTGGCCTGCGACCTCCAGCGCCCCAACGCGGTCACCCAGCTGCAGGTGGTGGGCCAGCGCGCCAGCGTGCCCGTCTTTGCCCCGCACCCCGGAGCCACCTCGCAGGAGCTGGACCAGCCCGCCGGCGACCCCGTCGCCGTCGCCCGCGCCGGCGTCGAGGAAGCCCGCCAGAAGCTGCATGACGTCGTCATCGTCGACACCGCCGGGCGCCTCGGCGTCGACGCCGACATGATGGAGCAGGCCCGCCAGATCCGCCGTGCCATTGTCCCCAACGAAGTCCTCTTCGTGATCGACTCCATGATCGGCCAGGACGCCGTCAACACGGCCCTCGCCTTCGACGAAGGCGTCAACTTCACCGGCATCGTGCTGTCCAAGCTCGACGGCGACGCCCGCGGCGGCGCCGCGCTGTCCGTCGCGTCGGTCACCGGCAAGCCCGTCATGTTCGCCTCCACCGGTGAAGGGCTGGACGATTTCGAACTCTTCCACCCCGACCGGATGGCCTCGCGCATCCTGGACATGGGTGACATCCTCACGCTCATCGAACAGGCCGAGAAGGCCTGGGACAAGGATGAAGCCGCCCGGATGGCGAAGAAATTCGCCGACCAGGAGGACTTCACCCTCGAGGACTTCCTGGCCCAGATGCAGCAGATCCGCAACATGGGCTCCATGAAGAAGATGCTCATGATGATGCCCGGCGCCCAGAACATCAGGCAGCAGCTGGAGCAGTTCGACGAGCGTGAGATCGACCGGGTCGAAGCCATCGTCCGGTCCATGACCCCGCACGAGCGCCTTGCGCCCAAGATCATCAACGGCTCCCGCCGCGCCCGCATCGCCCGCGGCTCCGGCGTCCACGTCTCCGAGGTCAACGGCTTGCTGGAACGCTTCGCCCAGGCCCAGAAGATGATGAAGAAGATGGCCCAGGGCGGCATGCCGGGAATGCCGGGCATGCCCGGCCTGCCAGGCGCCGGCGGCGGTGCCCGGAAGAACGCCAAGAACGCCCCGAAGAAGAAGGCCAAGTCCGGCAACCCGGCCAAGGCCGCGCAGGAGCGCAAGGAAGCGGAAGCCCGGCGTGCCAACGCTGCCAAGGCACTGCCCACCGGGGCAGCCTTCGGCCAGCAGGGCGGTGACTTCGACCCCTCGCAGCTGAACCTGCCCAAGGGCTTCGACAAGTTCCTCGGCAAGTAGCACCCGGCCCAACTGAGCAGCGCCAGGTGTCGTTTTGACGGTTCAAAACGACACCTGGCGCTACTCACTTAAGATGACGGCGCCGTGGAATAGGGTGGGGACATGTTCAAGCAAAGGGTAGTGTTCGTGCACGGTGCCGGCAGCTTCGGCGCCGCTGCCTGGCCGCGCCAGCACGGCATGGCACTGTCCTACGACGCCCTGTTCCTGCGCCGGCACGGCTACGACGCTGTCGCAGAGCCCCTGGAGTCCTCTTTCGCCGAGGACACGGCCATCGTGCTGCGGTCACTGGCCGATGACGGACGGGGAGCCGCCGGGGGACACGTGGTGGCGCACTCCCAAGGGGCCATCGCAGCCATGATGGCCGCCGTTGAACGCCCCGACCTCGTCCATTCCCTAACCCTGGTGGAGCCGGCGTGCCTCTCGCTGACCGCGGAACTGCCGGCCACGGCAGCCCACATCAGCCTGATGCAGCCCCTGTTTGAGGTCCGCCACCAGCTCAGTGACGAGGACTTCCAGCGTGAGTTCGTGCGCCGGGTCTACGCCACGGACCTGCAGCAGCCCGCCACTGCCGAGGAAAGACGCTCGGCCCGGCGGCTCCGGCTCCAGGCGCCCTCCTGGGAGGCACCCCTGCACATCGTTCCGGGCGTTCCCACCCTGGTCCTGACCGGGGGCTGGGAGCCATTGTACGAAGAGATTGCCGGCTACCTGCGGGAGACCGGTGCCCTGCACCGCGTTGCCGCGGGCGGGCACCGGCCCCATGATTCGCCGGACGGCGACCACACCATCCGGCAGTTCATCAGCGAGGTCAGCCGGAGCCAACCGGCCCGGGCGTCCTAGCTGCCCGCGGGAACCTGCAGCTCAGGCAGGTACACCTTCCCGCCGGCCGCAAGGAATTCCTGGCTCTTTTCGCGCATCCCGGACGCCATTTCAGCCAGCGCCGCCTGCGAGTCGGCTGACCCGTACTCGTCCCGGATATCCTGGCTGATCCGCATCGAGCAGAACTTCGGACCACACATCGAACAGAAGTGGGCCGTCTTGGCCGGTTCTGCCGGAAGAGTTTCATCGTGGAACGCCTCGGCGGTCTCCGGGTCCAGGGACAGCGCGAACTGGTCCCGCCACCGGAACTCGAAGCGGGCCTTGGACACGGCGTCATCGCGTTCGTGCGCGCCGGGGTGCCCCTTGGCCAGGTCTGCGGCGTGGGCCGCGATCTTGTAGGTGATCACGCCGGTCTTCACATCGTCCTTGTTCGGCAGGCCCAAGTGTTCCTTCGGGGTGACGTAGCAGAGCATCGCCGTGCCGTACCGGGCGATTTCCGTCGCACCGATGGCAGAGGTGATGTGGTCGTAGCCAGGGGCAACATCGGTGACGAGCGGTCCCAGGGTGTAGAAGGGCGCGCCCTTGCAGAGTTCCTGCTGGCGTTCGACGTTTTCCCGGACCAGGTGGAAGGGAATGTGGCCAGGGCCTTCCACCATCACCTGTACGTCGTATTCCCAGGCGCGCTGCGTGAGCTCGGCCAGCGTATCCAGCTCCGCGAACTGGGCGGCGTCATTGGCGTCCGCGGTGGAACCGGGGCGCAGGCCGTCGCCCAGGGAGAACGCGACGTCGTACTTGGCGAAAATTTCGCACAGCTCGTCGAAGTGGGTGTAGAGGAAGTTCTCCTGGTGGTGTGCCAGGCACCAGCCCGCCATGATGGAGCCGCCGCGCGAGACGATGCCGGTGACGCGGTTGGCGGTCAGCGGCACGTACCGCAGCAGCACTCCGGCGTGGATGGTCATGTAGTCCACGCCCTGCTCGCACTGCTCGATGACGGTGTCGCGGAAAATCTCCCAGGTCAGGGCGTTGGCCTCGCCGTTCACCTTTTCCAGGGCCTGGTAGATGGGCACGGTGCCGATCGGTACGGGGGAGTTGCGGATGATCCACTCCCTCGTGGTGTGGATGTCGTCACCGGTGGAGAGGTCCATGACGGTGTCCGCACCCCACTGGGTGGCCCACTGCAGCTTGTCCACCTCTTCGGCGATGGAACTGGTGACTGCCGAGTTGCCGATGTTGGCGTTAATCTTCACCAGGAAGGCCTTGCCGATGATCATCGGCTCGGATTCCGGGTGGTTGATGTTGCTGGGGATGATGGCCCGGCCAGCCGCCACCTCGCTCCGGACCAGCTCGACGTCGCAGTTCTCGCGCAGGGCGACGAAGCGCATTTCGGGGGTGATGATGCCCTTCCGGGCATAGTGCATCTGTGTCACCGTCCGGCCTTCGACGGCACGGCGGGGCACCGGCTGCGCGCCCTTCCATTCCGCAGAGGCGGCGCCGCGGCGCATCGCCGAGCGGCCGTCGTCGAGCAGGTTCCGCTCCCTGCCGCTGTAGGCCTCGGTGTCCCCGCGCTCAGCAATCCACTGCTCCCGGAAGGGCTGCAGGCCGCGTACCGGGTCACTGCCGGGCCCCGCCGTCCGGTAGGTCCGGAAGGGCGCGTTCGGCTGGCCGTTCGGCGAGTCCTCCAGAGCAATTTCCGTCACCGGAACGCGGATCCCGTTCCCCGTGTCTTCGATGAACGCCAGCGAGTGCGATTTCAGGGACTGGGTCACGGGAGCCGCTTCTGGGGCCGGACGGGAGGCTTCCGCCTGGCTTTGGGCAGGGTTCAACTGGGCATTTTGTGTACTCAAGGAATACTCACTTCCTTCGCCGGCATTACCCGGACAGGTTCAACGGTCGCAGGCTGCGTCAGCCCGATCTCAGCCCCTGCAGGGGCACCCGTGTGGTCAGGAACGAAGCTACCACACGCCCCGCAGGGACAAACGCGGCGGGCCTTGTAACATTCGGGCGGTGCTACCCTGTGCGGGCAGCGAAAGGACATCCGAATGCCACAAGTCATCGAACTTCGGGGCCCCGTCCTGACAGGTCCGGACACCGTCCGGAACGGACTCTGGTCCGTGGACGGCAGGCTTACCTTCAGCCGGCCGGCAGTACCGCCTGACCGGGTTCTCGACGGCTGGGTGCTGCCCGGATTCGCGGACGCCCACTGCCACATTGGACTGGGCCCGGACGGCCCGGTGGATACCGCTACCGCAGAAGAGCAGGCAATGGCAGACCTTAACGCCGGCACCCTGCTGGTACGTGATGCCGGCTCCCCGGCCGACACCCGCTGGATGCAGGGCGGCCGGGACTTTCCGGTCCTCATTCGTGCCGGCCGGCATGTGGCGCGGACCCGGCGTTACCTCCGGGGCTTCGCCGAGGAGGTCGAGCCTGAAGGCCTCGTCGAGGCGGTGCGCAAGCAGGCGCGCGACGGCGACGGCTGGGTGAAGCTGGTGGGGGACTGGATTGACCGGGGCATCGGTGACCTGGCGCCGTCCTTTCCCGCCGCCGTCGTCCGCGACGCCGTGCAGGCGGCCCATGACGAAGGCGCGAGGGTGACGGCGCACTGTTTTGCCGAGGACACGCTGGATCAAATGCTCGACGCCGGTATCGACTGCATCGAGCACGCCACCGGACTCCTTCCCCGCCACCTGCCGCGCTTCGTTGAGCAGGGCGTACCGATCGTGCCCACCCTCATCAATATCGCGACGTTCCCCGACATTGCTGCCCAGGCCGAGCCCAAGTTCCCGCTTTACGCGGCCCATATGCGGGCCCTGTGGGAACGCCGCGCCGAACGGGTGGCGGAGGCCTACGAAGCCGGTGTCCGGATTTTCGCCGGGACTGACGCCGGCAGCGTGATCCGCCATGGCCGGATCGCCGACGAAATCGCTGCCCTGCACGCCGCGGGCCTGCCCATGGCCGCAGCCCTGGACGCCGCCTGCTGGTCGGCCCGCACCTGGCTGGGCGCCGACAACATTTCCGAAGGTGCCCGGGCCGACGTCGTGCTGTGCCGCGAGGACCCGCGGGCAGTCCCGGAAACCATTGGGGCACTGGCCCACGTCGTGCTGGACGGCCACATCATCCGCTGAGCGGAAATCTCCGGGCACCACTTGGAATAAATTGAAGCTTCAAGTAATTTTAATGGGTGGCCATCTCATTCGGAGGGCCCACACCACAGGGAGCATTCAATGACCGCAGAAGTAACTGCCCAGGACCTTCTTCCCGCCGACCTCGCCATGGGCACCGTCATGCTCAAGGTGGGCGACATGAAGGTCATGACCGACTACTACCAGCGCGCCCTCGGCCTCGACGTCGTAGCGGAGCAGGACGGGGGAATCTACCTTGGCCGGCTGCAGAGGCCGCTGGTGCATCTGGCCCCCGCACCGGGGCTGAACCTTCCCGGCAGGGGTGAAGCCGGCCTCTTCCACACCGCGCTGCTGTTCGAGGACCAGGCCTCCCTCGCGGCCACCATCGCCACCGCCGCCCAGTACGAGCCGCGGGCCTTCACCGGCAGCGCCGACCACCTCGTCAGCGAAGCGTTCTACTTCACCGATCCTGAAGGTAACGGCATCGAACTCTACTGGGACAGGCCCCGCAGCAACTGGTCCTGGAACGGAACCGACGTCGTTATGGACAGCCTGGCGCTGCCGCCCCAGCGGTACCTCGAGCAGCACCTCACCGAGGAGGCGCTCGAAGGCCAGCGCACCACCGCCGCAGGTGTCGGACACGTGCACCTGCAGGTGGGCGACGTCCAAACCGCGCGGGACTTCTACGTTGGAACCCTCGGGTTCGAAAAAACCGCCGGCTGGCACGGCCAGGCATTATTCGTCTCCGCGGGCCGGTACCACCACCACATGGCCATGAACGTCTGGAACAGCCGCGGCGCCGGCCCGCGCAAGGACACGCTGGGCCTCGGCGAGGTGCTCATTGAAGTTCCCACGGGGGACGACGTCGGGGCGCTGGCTGACCGCCTCAAGGTCGCCGGGGTGCCGGCGCACCACACCGGCGCCGAACTGCGCTTCGAGGATCCGTGGCGCAACAAGCTCCGGGTGGCTGTCCGCTAGGGCGGCGCGTGCGCGCGGCCGCCCGCAACTACTAGGCTGATGCCGTACGCCCGGGGCCCAAAGGCGCCCGGAACGCAGCTTTGCCGACGGAAGAAGGGCACATCCCATGGGCTTCACCGAGATCTTTGTCGCCACCCATGACGCAGCGCTGAAGCGCGCCGGCGTCCTCGACGAGGGGCGCGGCGGGGCTGCCGCGGCTCCCGCGGGCGAGGCGGTGCGGATCCAGGGGATCAGCGATTTCGAAGTCGAACAGCTGGGGGACCTGGCCGGAACTGCCGTCCATGCCGGCGGGGCCGACTATGAGCTGACCATGGTGGATGTGGCCAGTGACTCACTCCTGGCCGTGCCGCCCGCCATGGTCCGCGCCCTGGCGGACCTGCTCACCTACGAGACGGAGGGCGAGGGCAACGTCCTCGACGACGTCGCGGAACAGTGGGCGGGCCAGGAGGACATGCCCTTCGGTGCCGCGCAGGCCCGGACCTACGTCCAGCAGCTGGCGGAACTTGCCGCCGGCATCGGTGATTCCGAGCGCACGGGGCTCTACGTCTGGTCGGCCTGAGCCGTGTGGCCGGGGCCAAGTCGAAATAACGCCACTGATCTGGCACAATGGACAGGTACTCGATCCGCGCGGCCCCTCTCTCCGTGTCCGGATCCTGTCCTTCGAACCCGCAAGTACGGCCCGCCCCACGGGTGCAGAAAGCCGGGTTCACCCCTTTTCTGAAACAGGAGTGACCACAAAAGTGGCCGTAAAGATTCGCCTTAAGCGCTTCGGCAAGATGCGCGCCCCGTACTACCGCATCGTCGTCGCGGACTCACGCACCAAGCGTGACGGCCGCGCCATCGAAGAGATCGGCAAGTACCACCCCACCGAAGAGCCCTCATACATCGAGGTTGACTCCGAGCGTGCACAGTACTGGCTGTCCGTCGGCGCCCAGCCGTCCGAGCAGGTCGCCGCGATCCTGAAGATCACCGGTGACTGGCAGAAGTTCAAGGGCCTGCCGGGCCAGGAAGGCACCCTCAAGACCAAGGTCGAGAAGGAAGCCTTCGTTGCCCCTGAGAAGGGTTCCGTCATCATCCCGGAAGCCATCACCAAGAAGGCTTCCAAGTCTGACGCTGCCGAGGCCCCGGCCGACGCCGAAGCTGAGACCACCGAGGCTGAGTAGGTTGCTGGCAGAAGCGCTGGAGCACCTGGTCCGGGGAATCGTCGATTCCCCGGATGACGTCAAGGTCAGCTCGAAGAGCAACCGCCGCGGGGATACCCTCGAGGTGCGTGTCCACCAGGACGACCTGGGACGGGTGATTGGCCGCCAGGGCCGCACCGCCCGCGCACTGCGTACCGTGGTGGCAGCGCTGGCCGGCGGCGAAGCGGTCCGGGTCGACGTCGTCGACACCGACCGCCGCCGCTGAGCGCACGGCAACACCAGCTTTTGCTCCGGCCCCTCCACCTGCAGGTGGAGGGGCCGGAGTTCTTTTATCCAAACACCACATTCGGGAACAGGGGAACACATGCAGCTTCAGGTGGCGCGGATCGGCAAGCCGCACGGAATTCGCGGGGAAGTCACGGTCCAGGTCCTGACCGACGCCCCTGAGGACCGGTTCGTGCCGGGCACGCAGTTCGTGGTTGAACCTGCGGCGTCCGGCCCCCTGACGGTGAGCAGTGCGCGGTGGAACAAGGACATCCTGCTGCTCGGCTTTGAGGAAGTCGCGGACCGCAACCGGGCGGAGACGCTCCGCGGGGCCAAGCTCTTCATCGAAACCGAGGAGCTTGACGAGGACGACGACGAGGGCTGGTACGAGCACGAGCTGGTCGGGCTGGAGGCCCGGGTTGGCTCGCAGGTGGTCGGCAAGGTAACGGCACTGAACACGATGCCGGTCCAGGACCTGCTCACGGTCACCACCCCCGGCGGCGAAGAGGTCCTCATCCCCTTCGTGGAACAGATCGTGCCCGAGGTCAACATCGGGGAAGGCTTTGTCCTGCTCACCCCGCCGGACGGGCTCTTCGAACTGAATTCCGAGGAAACCGCCGCCGATGATACGGAAGGCAGTGACTAAGGTGCGGATCGACGTCGTCAGCATCTTTCCTGAGTACCTGGCGCCCCTTGAGCTCTCCCTGATCGGCAAGGCCCGCCAGGATGGAATCCTGGATCTGCAGGTGCATGACCTGCGCAGCTTCACCACGGACAGGCACCGCACCGTTGACGACACGCCTTATGGCGGTGGCGCAGGGATGGTCATGAAGCCGGAGCCGTGGGCACAGGCACTCTCCGCCGTGGCGGAGGGGCAGCAGGACACGGAGCGCAAGCCCGTCCTGATCGTGCCGTCGCCGGCAGGGGAGCGCTTCACCCAGGCCATCGCCTACGAACTGGCCGAGGAACAGCACCTGGTATTCGCGTGCGGCCGTTATGAAGGCATCGACGAGCGGGTGATCGAATGGGCGCAGGAGCACTTCACCGTGCGGCCTGTCAGCCTGGGTGACTACGTGCTGAACGGCGGGGAAGTGGCGGTCCTGGCGATGGTGGAGGCCATCGGCCGGCTCCTCCCGGGAGTAGTGGGCAATCCCGAGTCCCTGGTCGAGGAATCGCATTCCGACGGGCTCCTTGAGTATCCCGTGTACACAAAACCTTCCGTCTGGCGCGACCGGGAAGTGCCGGCCGTCCTGCTCAGCGGCAACCACGGGAAGATCGCCCAGTGGCGCCGCCACGAACAGTACCGCCGGACAGCGGAGCGCCGCCCCGACCTGCTGCAGGAGTTCGACGCCGGCAGCCTCCCGCGTGCCGACCGCACCGCGCTGCAGGACCTGGGGTACGAGATCGTGGACGGCCGGCTGGTCCGCCGGCCTGGAACGCTTGACCGGGAGCAGGGCTGAAGGCTCGCGCTCGCACTGCTGCCGGATTGGCTGTTGCCGGACCGCTGTGGCAAAATTAGACCTTGTGTCTGCTGGGTCCGCACCTGCCACAGGGGGTAGCGCGGCCAACAGCAAGGCAACCGGCCGAGTCAACCATTGACGCGGGCGGACCACTTAACTTTCGGCGGCAGCTTCCGGTGCGCTTTCCAGCAGCCGGGCCTGCCCGCCGTGACCCAAAGTGAATGACCTGTGGCGTTCACCAGGAGTGCAATCATGCATATTCTCGACTCCGTCGATGCAGCCTCGCTGCGCAACGATGTTCCCGAGTTCCGCGCGGGCGACACCCTCAAGGTGCACGTGAACATCATCGAAGGCAAGAACACCCGTGTCCAGGTCTTCCAGGGCTTCGTCCTGGGCCGCCAGGGCGATGGCGTGCGCGAGACCTTCACGGTCCGCAAGGTCTCCTTCGGTGTCGGCGTGGAGCGTACCTTCCCGGTCCACTCCCCGATCATCGAAAAGATCGAGGTTGTTACCAAGGGTGACGTCCGCCGCGCCAAGCTGTACTACATGCGCGCACTGCGTGGCAAGGCCGCGAAGATCAAGGAAAAGCGCGACTTCACCGCCGCCAAGTAAGTCTTTTCGGACCTGCACCACATCTGGAACGCGGCCGTGCCGGCAAGCGCCGGAGCCATGCACCAGCGCCAGGATTACGGACCATGGACCAGACAAAACGCCAGCCCCGCACCGTGGGCTGGCGTTTTGCGTTCCTGGCGCTTGTCCTTGCCATCGCGGTCAGCGGGCTGGTCCGCTCGCTGTGGCTGGACGTGTACTTCATACCGTCGGAATCCATGGAGCCGCTCCTGGAAGGCGGCGACCGGATTTTGGTCTCCCGGACCGATTTCCAGGGCGAACCGCTCCGCCGCGGGGACATCATCGTCTTCGACGGGCGGGGAACGTTCGCTCCGCTGAACAGCGGCAAAGGCCCCTTGGCGGACGCCGCCACTGCCGTTACCCAGTGGCTGGGACTCACCGGAAGCGACACGACCTACGTCAAACGCGTCATCGGGGTTCCAGGTGACACTGTGGCCTGCTGCGACGCCGGAGGGAAAGTGACCGTCAACGGCGCACCCCTCGACGAGCCATACATTTTTCCCGGTGACAGCCCCAGCACGCAAAAGTTCACCGCCGTGGTGCCGGAGGGCCGGCTGTGGCTGATGGGGGACCACCGGTCTGTCTCGGCCGACTCCCGCAGCCTTCTCGGCGCCCCCGGCGGCGGGATGGTGCCGCTGGACCGGGTGATTGGCCGGACGGTCCAGGTCCTGTGGCCCCTTGATAGATTTGCTCCAGTATCCCGGCCGCCCGCTGCGGGGCCGACGACAGAGAACGGACGGTAAATGCCCGAGAACCACGCGCCGAATCCCGAGCCCCGCCACGACGGAGCTTCGGAGGTCCCGGCCGCTCCGGCCCCCGACGCGCCCGGTGCAGCTCCCGCCGCACCGGTGCACGCAAAAAGCCGGTCCGCTTCCAAAGCCGAAGGCAAATCCGCGGGCAACCCCCTGCTGGGGTGGTTGAAGGAGATTGCCACGGTGGTGGTGATCGCGGTGGTGCTGTCCTTCCTCATCAAGACTTTCCTGTTCCGGGCCTTCTTCATTCCGTCCGAGTCCATGGTGAACACCCTGGACGTGGACGACCGGATCTTCGTCAACCTGCTCGTTCCGGAGCCGTTCGCGCTCAGCCGCGGAGACGTGGTGGTGTTCCGCGACACCAAGGGCTGGCTGCCACCCGCCCCGGCGAAGACGGAGGGCCCCTTCACCTGGGTCCAGGACGGACTCACCTTCGTCGGCCTCCTGCCCGACAATTCGGAGCAGCACCTGGTGAAGCGGGTTATCGGCCTGCCGGGCGACCACGTCGTGTGCTGTGATGCCGGCGGTAAACTGACTATCAATGGCGCGGCCGTTGACGAGGCCTACATCAATCCCGCCGAAGTGCCGCAGGTCCGCAATTTTGACGTCACCGTCCCGGAAGGCAAGGTGTGGGTGATGGGCGATAACCGCAACCACTCGGCTGACTCCCGGGCGCACATGGAGACCGACGGCGGATTCGTCGACCTCAAGGACCTCGAAGGCAAGGCCGCCGTCATTGCGTGGCCGCTGAACAGGATCAAGACCCTGGACAACTACCCGGACGTGTTCAGGAACGTCCCGGCTGCGCGCTGACCATGTCGTCCGCGCTGGAGACGGGCCACGCAGGGACCGGTGCCCTGCAGGTTCCACCGAAGAAAGCCCCGGGAACACGGACTTCCGCAAAAACGCGGTCCGGTTCGTCCAAGGTATCCGCAAGCACCGGGAAGGCGCCGACGCTGAGGCACGAGCGCTCCTTCAAAGCCCAGGGCGTACGCTTCCTCGCCGGGGTGGACGAGGTGGGCCGCGGTGCCCTCGCCGGCCCGGTCAGCGTGGGCATCGCCGTTGTGGACCTCGAGCGCCAAAAACCGCTGCCCGGCGTCCGCGACAGCAAGCTCCTGAGCCCTGTCGAACGGGAGCGGCTGGAGCCGCTGGTACGGCGGTGGAGCGTCGCCTCGGCCGTGGGCCACGCCAGCGCACAGGAGATCGACGCCCTGGGAATCATCGCAGCCCTCCGGCTGGCCGGAACACGTGCCTGGCGGAGCATCCTGGCCGCCGGTGTCGTGCCGGAACTGGTGCTCCTGGACGGAAGCCATAACTGGCTCTCCCCGGCGGAGCAGCCGTCCTTGTTCGACCAGCCCGCGCTCGAGGCAGACTGCGATGCTCCGGTCCACACAAGGATCAAGGCGGACATGCAGTGCCTGAGCGTCGCTGCCGCGAGTGTCATTGCCAAGGTGGAGCGTGACCACCAGATGAGGGAGCTTCACCAGGAATACCCCGAGTATGGCTGGGACATCAACAAGGGGTACGCCACCGCGGCGCACCGGGATGTCCTGCGGGCGGCCGGCGCCACTCCCTACCATCGGGTCAGCTGGCGCCTGCTCGGCGGGGAACTGCAGGGCGTGGACGATCCTGACGCGGACGGCGCGGGCGAAGACTGACTCCGTCTGCCCGGCGCCAGCCATGCCGGACATGGTGCAAGATGGAAGCATGAGTGCTGAGGATCTTGAGAACTATGAAACCGACATGGAGCTCCAGCTCTATCGTGAGTACCGCGATGTCGTCGGCCTGTTCAGCTACGTTGTCGAGACCGAGCGGCGCTTCTACCTCGCCAACCACGTGGACCTCCAGGCACGCAGCGCCGACGGCGAAGTCTATTTCGACCTGACCCTCCAGGATGCCTGGGTCTGGGATGTCTACCGCTCGGCCCGGTTCGTCAAAAGCGTCCGGGTCCTGACCTACAAGGACGTCAACGTCGAGGAGCTGCCCCGCAACGAGGAACTGGCCCTTCCCAAGGACGTGGACCTGGGCAACTAGGCCCGCCCTGACCTTCCCTCCACACCCGGCCCTGTCCACATACGGCAGGATCCGGGTTTCCTCCGCTGCCACGCCCCCGCAGGCTGGTTGCGGAGGTACACATGAAATCGAAGGACCTTTTGGGCCGCCGCGGGGAAGACCTCGCAGCCGGCCATCTTGAAGCCCTTGGCATGCTCGTCGTCGAGCGCAACTGGCGCTGCCGCGAGGGCGAGATCGACATCGTGGCCCTCGACGGGGACGCCCTCGTCATTGCCGAGGTGAAGACCCGCCGGTCGCTGGACTACGGCCATCCGTTCGAGGCGGTGGGCCCGGAGAAACTCGCCCGGCTGCACCGGCTCGGTGCCGCGTGGTGCCGCGACCGGGAACTGCGGATGCCCCTGCGCCGCGTGGACGTCATTGCCGTGGTGGACGACGGCGGCGGGGAGCCCACGCTGGAACACCTCAAGGGGGTGGGGTGATGGCACTGGGAAGGACCTATTCCATCGCCCTGGTCGGCCTGAACGGCTACATGGTGGAAGTCGAAGCAGACATCGGCCAGACGCTGCCCGCCTTCGTGATCCTTGGGCTGCCTGACGCTTCCTTGAATGAAGCGAAGGAACGCATCCGGTCGGCCGCAAAAAACTCGGGCATCCCTTTGAGCCGCCGGAAAATCACCGCCAACCTCATTCCGGCTTCCCTGCCGAAGCGGGGCTCGGGGTTCGACCTCGCGGTGACCATGGCCGTGCTGCGGGCCGCCGGAGACATCAAGCCCACCGGACGCGCTGTCTTCATCGCCGAATTAGGGCTCGACGGACGGCTGCGCCCGGTCCGGGGAATCCTTCCTGCCGTGATGGCATCCGTGCAGGCTGGCTATCCGGAGATCGTGGTTGCCCAGGCAAACCTCGCCGAAGCTGCCCTGGTGCCCGGCGCGAAGGTGCGCGGATACCGAACCCTGGCCCGCCTGGCCCTCGACTTCGGCGCCGACCCGCAGGAGCTCGCCCTGGACTTCGAACCGGATGACGCCCAGGACGCGGCCGACTGCCCGTTAGACCAGGGTCCATGTCCCGACATGGCGGATGTCTCGGGCCAGGGCGACGCCCGGCGTGCACTGGAAGTAGCGGCTGCCGGAGCGCACCATCTGCTGCTCACCGGACCCCCTGGTGCAGGCAAAACCATGCTGGCAGAACGGCTGCCCGGACTCCTGCCGGATCTCGGGGACCACGAATCCATGGAAGTGACGGCAATCCATTCGCTCTGCGGCCTGCCGGCATCCCGGGTGCAGCTGCTGCGGCGGCCGCCCTTCGAGAACCCGCACCACTCGGCCACCGCCGCGGCCATTATCGGGGGCGGATCCGGCCTTCCGCGGCCGGGCGCGGCGTCCCGGGCCCACCGCGGCGTACTCTTCCTCGACGAGGCACCGGAATACGAACGCCGGGTCCTCGATGCCCTGCGGCAGCCGCTGGAAAGCGGGGAACTGGTCATCCACCGCTCTGCCGGGACTGCCGCTTATCCAGCACGGTTCCAGCTGGTGCTTGCCGCCAACCCCTGTCCGTGCGGCAAGGCATCGGGCAAAGGTCTGGACTGCACCTGCACCCCTGTGATGCGCCGCCGGTACCTTGCCCGCATGTCCGGCCCCCTCCTGGACCGGGTGGACATCCAATTGCAGGTGGAGCGGGTGTCGCTGGCAGATTTTGGACAGGCCGGGGCAGAAGAGGACACTGCCTCGGTAGCCTGCCGTGTCCTGGAGGCGCGCTCGCGGCAGTCCGAACGGCTGCGCGCCTTCGGGCTGGAGACCAACTCACAGGTGCCGGGCCGGATCCTTCGGGGAGAGCTGCGGTTGGCTCCGGCAGCCACCCGGATCCTCGACCTTTCGCTGGAGCGGGGCGTGCTGACGGCACGCGGCTACGACCGCGTCCTTCGCCTGGCTTGGACGCTGGCCGACCTGGGACACCGGCAAACACCTGACGCGAACGACATCGGGCAGGCCCTGGGCCTGCGGCAGGCAGCGGCGGTGGCCGCATGACGGGACATGGAGTTGGAACCGAGCAGGACAACATGCTGGAGCAGGGCAACACGGCAGGACAGGGCAATATGGCGGAACAGGGCAACACGCCGGAACAGGGCAACATGCCGGAACAGGGCAAAAAGGCGGGATTTAGGAAAGCACCCCAGGACGCCGAACGGCTTGCGCGGGCAGCCCTGTCCAGGCTGATGGAGCCCCAGGACGCAGCGGGGCTGGCACTCGTGCAGCTCACGGGAGCAACAGATGCCCTGCGGATCGCCACCGGACAGGTAAAGGCCGGCCCTGGACTGGAGCAGGAGATCGGCACGCTGCTGGCGGACGGCGGCACTGCCACGGGCTGGGCAGGCCTGGCCTCGGCGTTGAAGCGGTGGCAGCCGCGGGTGCCGGACGTGGCGCCCGAGCGGGACCTCGCCACCATGGCGCGCCTGGGAGGCCGGTTGATCGTTCCCTCTGACGAGCTGTGGCCGGCGCAACTGGCGGACCTGGGCATCCAGGAACCCATCTGCCTCTGGTGGCGCGGCCAGGAGCAGCCGCTGCCGGCAGCGGACAAGGCCATCGCTCTGGTCGGATCCCGCGACAGCACCAGTTACGGGGCCTCGGTAACGGGCGATCTCGCCTACGCCCTGGCGCAGCGGGGGTTCACCGTGGTCTCCGGCGGTGCCTACGGGATCGACGCCCACGCCCACCGTGCCGCACTTGCGGGCGGTTCTTCCGCCCTCCCCACCATCGCCGTGATGGCCGGCGGCGTTGACCGGTTCTATCCATCCGGCAACGACGACCTGCTGCGGGCCGTCGCCAACCAGGGCGCGGTCCTCGCCGAGGTGCCACCGGGATCGGCTCCCACCCGGTACCGCTTCCTGCAAAGAAACCGCCTCATCGCTGCCCTCTCGGCCGTGACTGTGGTGGTGGAGGCGCGCTGGCGGTCAGGTGCACTGAACACGGCCCATCACGCCGAAACGCTGGGCCGCGCAGTCGGCGCGGTGCCAGGGTCCGTGCACAGCGCCAATTCGGCCGGCTGCCACCGGCTCCTCCGGGACGGGGGAGCGGTCTGCGTGACCGACGCGGCAGAGGTCGCCGAGCTCGCCGGGCCCAGCGGCACGGCAATGCCTCAACCGCGGCACACACCGGCGGCCGTCCAGGACGGGCTCACCCTGGAAGACCTGATCCTCCTGGATGCGCTGCCGCTGCGCTCCACCACCTCAGTGGAGAAGCTGTCCTCGGTGGCGGGCCTGGGCCTGGAATCGGTAAGGGCAGGCCTTGGCCGGCTCGGACTGCTGGGCCTGGCGGTATCGGAGCGCGGCGGCTGGAAACGGGGCAAAGGATGACCGTGTCCCGCGGCCGTTCAGGGCCGCCAACTGGGACAGTGGAGGGATGGAACATGACGGACTGCCCCGGGAACTCGGCGCAGCATATGATGCCTTCTCCGGCTACCTCTCGGGTGAGCGGGCGGTGTCGGAGCACACCAGGCGGGCCTACCTGGGCGACCTGCACAGCCTCCTTGCCCATGCAGCCGGCGAAGGGGCCGCCGGGCCCAAGGACATCGAACTGGGCACGCTGCGCCGCTGGCTGGGCAGCCAAAGCCAGGCCGGCGCCTCGAGGGCAACCCTGGCACGCCGGTCCGCTACTGCCCGCACTTTTACCGCATGGGCCCTGAGGGAGGACCTGATCGAGGTGGACCCCGCACTGCGGTTGAAGGCACCCAAGCGGGAGGGCTCCCTCCCGGGAGTCCTGCACTCAACCCAGCTCACGCGGTTGCTCGACAAGCTCGAAGCGGCCGCCGCCGGTGGTGAACCCGTTGCCGTGCGCAACAGGGCAATGGTCGAACTGCTCTACGCCACCGGTGTGCGTGTTGGCGAACTGGCCGGAATGGATGTCGATGATCTCGATCCGGACCGCAGGACACTGCGCGTCATCGGCAAGGGCAACAAGGAACGCACAGTTCCGTTCGGCGTTCCTGCAGCCGTGGCCGTTGACGATTGGCTCCGGCGCGGGCGCCCCCTGCTGGCCAAGGAGACCAGCGGCCCGGCGCTTTTTCTGGGCGCCCGCGGCGGCAGGGTTGACCAGAGACAGGTCCGCGCCCTGGTCAACAGCCTCCTCGGTGAGCTGGGGGACACCTCCGCGTCCGGCCCCCACGCCCTGCGGCACTCTGCGGCCACCCACCTGCTCGACGGCGGGGCCGACCTGCGTGCCGTGCAGGAACTCCTGGGCCACAGCAGCCTGGCCACCACCCAGATCTATACCCATGTTTCGGTGGACCGCCTGCGGAAAAGCTACCAGCAGGCCCATCCCCGGGCCTGAACAGCCGTCCCATCCTCGAGGCAGGGCGGACTAATCGCACTGGCGTAATTCCACACGGTACGGCACAATAAGAGTCACGTCCGGCAACTTTCAAGTGCCGCTTGAAGCTCCTAAGCTTGATGCGGCACGGCAAGTCCGGACACAGTTTAATCCACTACAGCTGGACACATCTGAATACCGCGCAGGGAACCACCGCCGCAAAGCAATGCACGGCAGTTCCATCCAGGCAGAGGTCGTTGGGGAAGACGTACCTAGAGCTATGGAGGATGGAATGTCTGTTGCAATGACCCGCGGTCTGTTGTTCGTTCACTCGGCCCCTACGGCGCTGTGCCCCCACGTTGAGTGGGCAGTCGGCGCCGTGGTGGACAAGCGGACGGACCTTGAGTGGACCCCGCAGCCAGCCGCGCCCGGAATGTTCCGGGCCGAGCTTTCCTGGACCGGTACCCCCGGGACGGGTTCGAAGCTGGCATCCTGCCTCCGCGGCTGGGCACACCTCCGCTACGAGGTAACCGAGGAGCCGAGCCAGGGCGTGGACGGCGGCCGGTGGTCGCACACGCCGGAGCTGGGAATCTTCCATGCCGTCACGGACGTCCACGGCAACATCATGGTCTCCGAAGACCGGATCCGTTACGCCTACGAGTCAGGTGCAGGCGACCCCGCAGCCGTCTACCACGAGCTCTCCCTCGCGCTGGGGGAAGCGTGGGACGAGGAGCTGGAGCCGTTCCGCCATGCCGCCGAAGGCGCACCCGTCCGCTGGCTCCACCAGGTGGGCTGACCGCCGTCGTCCGTTCTTCCAGCAGGAACGCAACAAGCAAACTTCCATAGCAAAAGAGGAGGCCCCGCCACAACGGCGGGGCCTCCTCCTGCTTCCGGGGCTTACCCCGGGCCGGCAAACTCAGACGCTGCGGATAGCCACCACGGCGTTGTGGCCACCGAAGCCGAACGAGTTGCTCAGTGCCACGATGCTTCCTGCAGGCAGGTCGCGGGCCGAGGTCACCACGTCCAGGGGGATCTCCGGATCCTGGTTCTCGAGGTTGATGGTGACCGGTGCCTTCCGGTCGTGCACGGCCAGTACGGTCAGGACGGCTTCGACCGCGCCGGAGGCGCCCAGCAGGTGGCCCATCTGGGACTTGGTGGCCGAGACGGCCACGTTGTCCACGTGGGTACCGAGTGCGGCGCGCAGGGCCGTGTACTCCGGCTTGTCGCCAACAGGCGTGGAGGTTGCGTGGGCATTGACATGCACCACGTCCTCGGCCTGGATCCGGCCATCGAACATGGCGGCCTTGAGGGCACGGGTGGCACCGAGGCCCTCGGGGTCCGGAGCGGTGATGTGGTAGGCGTCAGCAGTGACCGACGTGCCGGCGAGCTCGGCGTAGATGCGTGCACCGCGGGCCAGGGCGTGTTCCTCGGCCTCCAGGACCAGGGCACCGGCACCTTCACCCATGACGAATCCGTCACGTGCAGTGTCGTAGGGGCGGGAAGCGCGCTCGGGCTCATCATTGCGGCGGGAGAGGGCCTGCATCGAGGCAAATGCTGCCAGCGGCATCGGGTGGATGGCTGCTTCGGCGCCGCCGCACATGACCACGTCGGCCTTGCCGGAGCGGATCAGTTCCAGGCCAAGATGCATCGCTTCCGTGCCGGACGCGCAGGCCGAGACGGGCGTGTGCGCACCGGCGCGGGCACCCAGGTCCAGGCTCACGGCCGCCGCAACACCGTTGGGCATCAGCATGGGGACGGTCATAGGCAGGACCCGGCGGGGGCCTTTTTCCTTCAGGGTGTCCCAGGCGTCCAGCAGCGTCCAGACGCCGCCGATGCCGGTGGCGAAAGCCACGGCCAGCCGGTCCTGGTCGATGTCAGTGATGCCGGAGTCTGCCCACGCTTCGCGGGCGGCGATGACGCCGAACTGGGTGGAGGGGTCCATCCGCTTGGCCTCGACGCGGCTGAGCACGTCCAGGGCCGGGGTGCTGCACCGGGCAGCGAAGTGGACGGGGAGCTCGTACTTGGCTACCCAGTCGTCCTCCAGGGTGCGGGCACCGGAGACCCCCTTGAGGGCGTTGTTCCACATGGTGGGTACATCGCCGCCGATGGGCGTGGTGGCACCCAGACCGGTAATGACTACTTTGCGTGTCATGGGATCACTCTTTCGTCGGTGGGGAATCCGCCTGCGTCCGCCGCAGGGTCCCGCACGTGTTGATGATCGGCCCAGTCCCGGTCGGGGATAGTGCCGGATAAATGCGGCGGGCTGCCGGTCCGGTCAGTCCGGACCGGCAGCCCGCCAAGCCGAATAAACGGCGGGAGCCTTGACTAGGCCTGTGCTCCGGCGATGAAGCTGACGGCGTCGCCAACGGTCTTGAGGTTCTTGACCTCTTCGTCCGGGATGCGCACGCCGAACTTTTCCTCAGCGTTGACCACGATGGTCATCATGGAGATAGAGTCGATGTCCAGGTCCTCGGTGAAGGACTTGTCCAGCTCGACGGCCTCGGGGGCCAGGCCGGTTTCCTCGTTGACGATTTCAGCCAGGCCGGCCAGGATCTCTTCGTTGCTAGCCATTGATGGCTCCTTTTCTTGTATTGCCGGCAGGGACTGCCGGAAACGGGAGGGGCCGCGGTTGCGGACCCTTGGACGTACTTAGGGAAGGACAACTACCTGCGCACCGAAGACCAGTCCGGCGCCGAAACCGATCTGCAGGGCCAGCCCGCCGCTCAGCGCCGGGTTTTCCTGCAAGAGCCGGTGCGTCGCGAGCGGGATTGAGGCAGCGGACGTGTTGCCGGCATCGGCAATGTCCCGTGCCACTGTAACCGTCTCCGGCAGTTTCAGCTTCTTCACCATCTCGTCGATGATGCGCATGTTCGCCTGGTGGGGGATGAACGCCACCAGGTCTTCGGCCTCGACGCCGGCGGCATCGAGTGCCTGCTGGGCAACCTTGGCCATTTCCCACACGGCCCAGCGGAAGACCGTCTGTCCGTCCTGGCGGAGCGTGGGGTACAGCTCCTGCGCCTCCTCGAGCAGGGCAAGGTCGCCGGTGGAGTCGGACTGCCGCGCAGCCAGGCCCAGGTCGCGGACATCGAGCAGTGAACGGGTCATGCCGATGGCGTTCCACTTGCTGCCGTCCGAGCCCCACACTGACGGTGCGATGCCCGGCGTGTCGGAGGGGCCGATGACGACGGCTCCGGCGCCGTCGCCGAGCAGGAAGGAGATGGTCCGTTCCCGGTTGTCGATCACGTCGGAAAGCTTCTCGGCGCCCACCACCAGGACGTACTTTGCGGCGCCGGAGCGGACCAGGGCATCAGCCTGGGCGATGCCGTAGCAGTAGCCGGCGCAGGCTGCGGAGATGTCGAAAGCCGGTGCCGGGGTGGCGCCCAGGCGGTCGGCCAGGCTGGCAGCTGCAGACGGAGTGGCGTAAGGGTGGGTCACCGTGGACACGATGACGGCGCCAAGCTCGGAGGCCTCGATGCCGGCCTTCTCCATGGCTTCGCGGGCGGCGCCTTCGGCCATGTCGATCACGCTGACCTCGGCCGGGGCGCGGTGCCGGGTCACGATGCCGGTACGCTGGCGGATCCACTCATCGGAGGAATCGATCCACTGGCAGACATCCTCATTGGTGACGATGACATCGGGCCGGTAAGCCCCAAGCCCGAGGATCCGGGTGTGCTCCTGCAGGGGAGCCTGCTTCAGTGTGGGGACGCTCATGCGTTGCCTTCCAGTTCCGCGAAGAGCGCAAGGGCGGCGGACAGGTCCTCGGGGGTCTTGACCGCTACCGTCTTGACGCCGGGCATGCCCCGCTTTGCCAGGCCGGCCAGGGTGCCGGCGGGAGCCAGTTCGATGACGCCGGTGACGCCGCGCTTGACCATGGTTTCCATGCACAGGTCCCAACGCACGGGACGGGACACCTGGGCGATCAGGCTTTCGACGGCGGCACCGCCGTCGGTGACCTCGCCGCCGTCGTAATTCGACAGCAGGGGCACCTTGGGGGCCACCGGGTTGAGCTGGGGCTCCAGCGCCTTCAGCGCGCTGACTGCGGGCGCCATGTGGCTGGTGTGGAATGCACCGGCAACCTTGAGGGGGATGACGCGGGCCTTCGCCGGCGGGTTGTCGGCCAGTGCCTTCAGCTGTTCAAAGGTTCCGGCGGCAACAGTCTGGCCGGCTCCGTTGACGTTGGCGGGAGCAGCGCCGGACGCCTCAATGGCTGCCAGTACTTCCGCCGGGTCACCGCCCACCACCGCGCTCATGCCGGTGGGCGTTACCGCCGCGGCCGCGGCCATGCTGTTGGCTCGTTCGCGGACGAACGTCATGGCTTCCTGCTCGGTCAGCACGCCGGCGAGTGCAGCTGCGGTGATTTCACCTACGGAGTGCCCGGCCAGGATCACGGGAAGGGAATTGAGTTCGACGTCGAAGAGCGAGGCTGCCGTGACCAGGCCGGCGGCAACGATCAGGGGCTGCGCGACGGCAGTGTCCTTGATGGTTTCCTCGTCGGAGGTGGTCCCGTGCGCGATCAGGTCGATGCCTGCGATGTCACTGAGGGAGGCCAGCTGGCCTGCCACCGAGGGCAGTTCCAGCCAGGGGGCCAGAAAACCCGGGGTCTGTGAGCCCTGTCCAGGGCAGACTATTGCAAGCACGTAACCAGCTTTCCAAATTACAGTGTGATCCAGCGGTGTTTCTCCGCACCAAGCTCACGGGGTCAGGTTGTAGGAAGTCTACAACGTGTCAGCCTTGGTTCCGGGACGCCTGCCGCTCCGTGGCGGCCTTGGGCGGGGCCGAAAGCCGGCCCACCACGAGCGCAGCCTGGAGCACGAACGCCTCGCGGGGCAGCAGTGGGTCCCAGCCGGTAACGTCGCAGACGCGCTTGAGCCGGTACCGGACGGTGTTGGCGTGGACAAAGAGTTCCCGTGCCGTCGCCTCCAGCGAATGCCCCAGTTCCAGGTAGGTGCCGAGGGTCTCCACCAGCCCGTTCGATGCTGCCAGCAGGGGCCGGTAGATGTTCTTGACCAGGGAGCGCCGGGCCGCGTCGTCGCCGGAAATCACCCGTTCGGGGAGCAGGTCGTCCGCCGCGACGGGACGGGGCGCGGAGGGCCACGCGCGGGCGGCTGTCAGGCCGGCGAACGCCGACTGCGCGGATCCGCTGGCTTCCAGGAGCGAGCCTGCTTCGGGGCCATAGACCACAGGCCCGGGGGCGAACATGTCGCTGAGCTTTACATAGGCGGTCTCGCGGTCCTGCACGCCGCCCAGGATGAGGATGAGGCGATCACCCTGGATGCCTACGAGCGCGTCCTCGGCGTACCGTCCTGCCATCCGGCGCAGTTCGCTGACGTAGCTGGCGCTTGGTTCCGACGGCGAATTGCCCACCATGACCGTGAAGCGCTCCTGCGCCTTCCATCCCAGTGCTGCGATCCGGGACCGCAGGGCGTCGGTGTTCTCGCCGCGGAGGATGGCGTCGACGATCAGGGCTTCGAGCCGGGTATCCCAGGAACCGCGGGACTCTGCGGCGCGGGCATAGACGTCGGCGGCCGCGAAGGCCACCTCCCGCGAATAGCGGAGGACGGCTTCGCGCAGGGAGGGCTGGTCGGCCTCGGGCGCAATGACGGGAACCTGGTCCTCCACCACTTCCACCACGATCCGGATCAGCTGCAGCGCCTTCTGCAGGCTGATCGAGCGGGTGAGCTCGGTGGGAGCAGTTCCAAAGACGTCGGTCAGGATCCATGACGGCGAGCTCGGGCGCTCATACCAGGTAACAAAGGCGGCTATGCCGTTCTGCGCCACCATCCCCAGCGCTGAGCGCTCATCCGCACTGAGCCTGCTGTACCAGGGCAGCGATTGTTCCAGTTTCCGCATGGTGGTGGTGGAGAGCTGGCCCACGTTGGCCCGCAGCTGCTTGAGGGTTTCGGACTTCTCCGGGGTGACCTTCGGCGGGGACGGTTTCCGCTTTGCGGACGGGCTTGCTGGTGCTGGCATTCTTTGAGCATACGGCCAGCGCCCCGCAAGCTCCATTTGTGCGAAGGCTACAATTCGCTTTGTGCTGCGTCACAGCGTTGGAGCGCCTATGCAGCGAACGACGGCGGCCCTCACCTTGTGGGTGAGGGCCGCCGTCGTTCATGGCTGGTTTTGCTGTCCGGCCTAGGGCTAGGCCTCGCCGCCCGCATTGCCGGTGGTGCCGGCGTTGACGTTGAGCAGCTTGTACTTCTCGATCGCCTTCACCGGGGAGTCCACGTCCACTTCGCCGCGGCGCGCGAGCATCTCCAAGGCACGGACCACGATGGAGTGGGTGTCGTTTTTGAAGAAGCGGCGGGCTGCTGCGCGGGTGTCGGAGAAGCCGAAGCCGTCGGCGCCGAGGGTGGCGTATTCGTTGGGGACGAATTGCCGGATCTGGTCGGGGACGGCTTTCATGTAGTCGGAGACGGCGACGACGGGGCCGGTGGCGCCTTCGAGCTGCTGGGTGACGAACGGGACG